>PALN01000060.1 GCA_002706405.1 Rhodospirillaceae bacterium
CTCGCGGGCGCTCGACCGCGTGCTGCAATGGGGCCACTACATGATCCCCAACTGGCATGCGCCCTATGACCGCATCGCCTATTGGGACAAGTTCGCCCGCCCCAAAGTGACGCCGACGCGCGGCAACCAGCTGTTCGCCTGGTGGGTCGATGCGGCCAAGGCCAAGTCGCTTTCCGACCGCAAGAAGGGGTTGTAAAGCCGGCCCATCGGAACGGTAGCCGCACGGGCCGCCAGGCCGTATCATCACCGCCATGTTCGCATATATCCTCCGCCGACTGCTGCTGATCCCGCCGACGCTGCTCGGCATCATGATCATCAATTTCGCCGTGGTGCAGATTCTGCCCGGCGGGCCGGTCGAGCAATTGATCGCCCAGATCGCCGGCGACGACGTGTCGTCCACCGCCCGGGTGTCCGGCGACGGCGGGTCCGAGGTCATGGCCGCCAAGCGCCCGGCCCAGGGATCGGGCGGCGACAGTACGGTGACCAGCAAGTACCGAGGGGCCCAGGGCCTGCCGCCCGAATTCATCAAGGACCTGGAACGCCAGTTCGGTTTGGACAAGCCGGCGCACGAGCGCTTCTGGTTGATGATGAAGCGCTATGCGACCTTCGATTTCGGCGACAGTTATTTCCGCGACCAGTCGGTGATGCAGCTGGTGCTCGACAAGATGCCGGTGTCGATCTCGCTCGGCCTGTGGACGACGCTGCTGGTCTATCTGATCTCGATCCCGCTGGGCGTCGCCAAGGCCGTGCGCGACGGATCGAAATTCGACATCTGGACCTCGGGCCTGGTGATCTTCGGCAACGCCGTGCCGGGCTTCCTGTTCGCGATCCTGCTGATCGTGCTGTTCGCCGGCGGGCGCTATTGGGACATTTTCCCCCTGCGCGGGCTGGTCTCGGAAAACTTCGCTGAGCTTTCGACCTGGGAACAGGTGAAGGATTATTTCTGGCACCTGACCCTGCCGATCTCGTCCATGGTCATCGGCGGCTTCGCCGGGCTGACCATGCTGACCAAGAATTCGTTTCTCGAGCAGATCAACCAGCAATACGTGGTGACCGCCCGGTCCAAGGGCCTGACGGAACATCAGGTGCTTTACGGCCACGTGTTCCGCAACGCCATGCTGATCGTGATCGCCGGATTTCCCTCGGCCTTCATCGGCATCCTGTTCACGGGGGCGCTGCTGACCGAGGTCATTTTCTCCCTCGACGGGCTGGGGCTGCTGGGCTTCGACGCGGCGCTGACCCGCGATTATCCGGTGATGTTCGCGACGCTGTATTTCTTTACCCTGCTGGGCTTGGTCATGGGCATCATCGGCGACCTCATGTACCACATCATCGACCCGCGCATTGACTTCGACGCACGCGAGGTGTGACGCCGTGAGCCCCGACACGACCCCCGGCACCGTAACCGCCACCGACACCACCGCGCCGCCGCTGCCCGGCCGGCGCGTGTTCGGCATGCGCATTACGCCGCTGACGGAACGGCGGCTCGCCAATTTCCGGCGCAACCGCCGGGGCTACTGGTCGCTGTGGATTTTCGTGCTGATGTTCGTGCTGTCGCTGGGGGCGGAGCTGATCGCCAACGACAAGCCGTTCCTGGTCTATTTCAACGGGGGGTTCTATGTCCCCGTGGCCGAAGAATATGCGGAAACCACCTTCGGCGGCGAATTCGCGACCGAAGCCGATTACCGCGACCCATATGTCAAAGACCTGATCAACGCCAAGGGCTGGATGATCTGGCCGCCCATTCCCTATTCCTACGACACGGTCATCAAGGACCTGCCGGGCCCGGCCCCGTCGCCGCCGTCGCTCGACAACTGGCTGGGCACCGACGACCAGGGCCGCGACGTGATGGCGCGCATGATCTACGGCTTTCGCATTTCCGTTCTGTTCGGCCTGGCGCTGACGGCGATCAGTGCGGTGATCGGCATCGCCGCCGGCGCCGTGCAGGGCTATTTCGGCGGCTGGATCGACCTGTTGGCCCAGCGCTTCATGGAGGTCTGGTCGGGCCTGCCGACGCTCTACCTGCTGATCATCCTGGCCAGCGTGGTCACGCCCAGTTTCTGGTGGATTCTGGGTCTGATGCTGATGTTTTCCTGGATGGCCTTCGTCGGCGTGGTGCGCGCCGAATTCCTGCGCGCGCGCAATTTCGATTACGTGCGGGCCGCCCGGGCCCTGGGCGTGTCCGACGGGGTTATCATGTTCAAGCATGTCCTGCCCAACGCCATGGTCGCGACCCTGACCTTCCTGCCGTTCATCCTGTCGGGCTCCATCACCACCCTAACCTCGCTCGATTTCCTGGGCTTCGGCCTGCCCGCCGGATCGCCGTCCCTGGGTGAACTGCTGAACCAGGGCAAGAACAACATCCAGGCCCCCTGGCTGGGCTTCACGGCGTTCTTCTCGCTCGCCATCATGCTGTCGCTGCTGGTCTTCGTCGGCGAGGCCGTGCGCGACGCCTTCGATCCCCGGAAGGTCTTCAAATAATGTCCAAGCTGCTGGAAATCGACGATCTGCACGTCACCTTCGGCGCCGGGGACGGCGCCGTCACGGCCGTGCAGGGGGCGAGCCTGACCATCGACAAGGGCGAGACCCATGCGCTGGTCGGGGAATCCGGGTCGGGCAAATCGGTGACCGCCCTGTCGGTCATGCAGCTGCTGCCTTATCCGCTCGCCCGCCACCCCAAGGGATCGATCAAGTTCAACGGCGGGGAACTGATGGGCGCACCCGGCGGGGTCTTGCGCAAGATCCGCGGCAACCAGATCGCGATGATCTTTCAGGAACCGCTGACCAGCCTCAACCCGCTGCATTCCATCGAAAAGCAGATCGCCGAGGTCCTGTTCCTGCATCAGCACATGACGGCCAAGCAGGCCCGCGTCCGGGTGCTGGAACTGCTCGACCTGGTCGGTCTGGGCGAGGCCGGGTCGCGCCTGCAATCCCTGCCCCATGAATTTTCCGGCGGCCAGCAGCAGCGCATCATGATCGCCATGGCGCTCGCCAACAATCCGGACCTGCTGATCGCCGACGAGCCGACGACGGCCCTGGACGTCACCATCCAGGCCCAGGTCCTGAAGCTGATGAAGGAGATTCAGCAGAAGCTGGGCATGGCCATGCTGCTGATCACCCATGACCTTGGCATCGTGCGGCGCATGGCGGATACGGTTTCGGTCATGAACGACGGGCGGATCGTCGAACAGAACGCAACCGAGACGTTGTTCAACACCCCGCAGCACGACTATACCCGCCACCTTCTGGCCGCCGAGCCCAAGGGCCGGCCCGAACCCGCCGACCCGGCCGCGCCGGAGGTACTGCAGGGCCGCGACCTGAAAGTGTGGTTCCCCGTCAAACGCGGGTTCCTGCGCCGCACGGTCGACCATATCAAGGCCGTCGACGGCATCTCATTGGCGCTCAAACGCGGCCATACGCTCGGCATCGTCGGCGAATCGGGCTCGGGCAAAAGCACCCTCGGCCGGGCCTTGCTGCGCCTGGAACGGTCCCGGGGCGACATCCTGTTCGAAGGCGCCAACATTCAGGGCTGGCAGTTCAAGCAGATGCGGCCCCTACGCCGGGAAATGCAGATCGTGTTCCAGGACCCCTTCGGCAGTTTGAGCCCGCGGCTTTCGGTCGGCCAGATCATCGAGGAAGGCCTGATCGTCCATGGTCTCGGCGGGGACGCCCAGGCGCGCCGGCAACTGGTGGCCGAGGCCCTGCACGAGGTCGGCCTGACGCCCGAGATGCAGGACCGCTACCCCCACGAATTCTCCGGCGGCCAGCGCCAGCGCATTTCCATCGCCCGGGCCCTGGTGCTCAAGCCCAAGTTGATCGTCCTGGACGAGCCGACCTCGGCGCTCGACATGTCCGTGCAGGCGCAGATCGTCGAATTGCTGCGCGACTTGCAAAAGAAGCACGATCTGGCCTACCTGTTCATCTCCCACGATCTGAAGGTGGTGCGCGCCGTCAGCCATGAGATTGCCGTCATGCGCCAAGGCCGCGTCGTCGAATACGGATCTGCACAGCAGATCATCGACGAACCCAAGGATCCCTACACCAAGGCCCTGATGGCCGCCGCCTTCGAATTGAAGGCCGACGAAACCGGAGTCGTTTCAACATAATGGTTACCGTTCTCTACATGGCCCCCGGGGATAAGCCCGATCCCTGGCGGGACGCCTTTCTTGCGCAGATGCCCGATGCCGATTTCCGCGTGTGGTCCGACGATCCGGCCAAGGATGAAACCGGCGATCCCGCCGACATCCAATACGCCATCGTGTGGAAACCCAAGCCGGGGGTGCTCAAGAGCCTGCCGAACCTGAAGGCGATCTTTTCCATGGGGGCCGGAGTCGATCATCTGTGGAATGACCCGGAATTGCCGGACGGCGTGCCATTGGTGCGCCTGGTCGACCGCTGCCTGACCCAGGGGATGAGCGAATACGTCCTGTATTGGACGATCCACCATCACCGCAAGATGGGCGTCTATGCCGGCTGGACCGCCGAACACCGCTGGAAGCGCCTGCGCCAGGCCGACGCCGAACAGCGCCGGGTCGGCATTCTCGGCCTGGGTGAGCTGGGCAGCGACGCGGCGCAAAAGCTGGTGCCCCTGCATTACCAGGTCGCCGGATGGGCGCGCACGAAGAAGGACATTCCCGGCGTCGAAAGCTTCCACGGCCCGGACCAGTTGATCCCGTTCCTCAACCGCACGGAAATCCTGGTCTGCCTGCTGCCGCTGACGCCGGACACGCAGGGCATCATCAACAAGGACACCCTGGCCGCCCTGCCCAAGGGGGCCTGCCTGATCAATTGTGCGCGCGGCGGCCATGTGGTCGACGACGACCTGATCGCGGCGATCGAGTCCGGGCATATCGAGGCGGCGACGCTCGACGTGTTCCACACGGAGCCGCTGCCCGACGATCATCCCTACTGGTCTCACCCCAAGGTCACCGTGACGCCGCATATGGCGAGCCTGACCGTGCCCCATTCGTCGACCGAATGGTACGTGAAGAACATCCAGCGCATGGAAGCGGGCGAGCCGCCGCTCAACACGGTCGACCGCGGCACGCGGTATTAACCACCCGTCACCCCCGGGCTTGACCCGGGGGTCCATCTTCGCGTTGGCAATGGATTGCCGGGTCACGCCCGGCAATGACGAACGAGAAATGCGCGCCGGTCAGTTGAACGGGGCGACGTAGCCGTAGGCGACGGCCAGCAGGAACAGCCCCAGCACGATGCGGTAGACCACGAAGGGCGTGAAGTTGGCGCGCCTGAGCCAGGCCATCATCAGGGCGATGGCGATGAGCGCCGTAATGAAGGCGAGCCCCGCCGCCGTGAAGGCGTCGGCGGTCAGCGCCACGTCACCCGTGCGCCACAGCTCATAGCCCTTCAAGGCCCCCGCCCCGACGATCGCCGGGATCGACAGCAGCATGGAAAAGCGGGCGGCGTCCGTGCGCTCCATGCCCAGGAGCCGCGCCGCCGTCATGGTGATGCCCGAGCGCGAGGTGCCCGGGATCAGCGCCAAGCACTGGGCGATGCCGATCACCAGGGCGTCGGAAATCTCCAGATGCTCGATGCGGCGGAGCGTCATGCCGATATGATCGACGACATACAGCAGAATCCCGAACCCGAGGGTCGCCCAGGCGATCAATTCGAGCGAGCGCAGGCCGTTCGGGTAATATTCGTTGAGGGCGTAGCCGGCACCGATCACCGGCAGGGTCGCCAGAATGACCAGCCCGGCCAGCTTGGCCCCCCGGTCGCGCCGGCCCTTGAGCATACGGCCCAGGCCCGACAGCATGTCCCAGATGTCGCGATGGACGTAGAGCACCACGGCGCCCAGCGTGCCGACATGAACGGCGACGTCGATCACCAATCCCTGGTCAGGCCAGGCCAAAAGCCGCGGCGTGACGGCAAGATGGGCCGATGAGGACACGGGCAGAAACTCCGTGACCCCCTGAATCAGCGCTAAAATCGCAAGATGTAGTGTAGGCAAGGCGCGCTCCTACGACTTTTGGGTCTTCTAGCCGATCGCCGGGACCCTGCCAAGGGGCCGTGAAGGCCGGGCCTGCGATTGTGCACCTGCTCATAAGGACCGAAACGGGCCAATTTCCTTTGATTTTTATGACAGTTGAGGGAGGTTTTTGTTTGGCGTCCGGGGTCTGGATTGCTATCTAAATGGGCTCTCAAGAACCCGCGAATAGGAAGTTAACGCATGAGCCAGACCTCACGGCGCAACGGTTATGGACTGCCCGTTGAAGAGGGGATGTACGACCCCCTGAACGAGCACGATGCTTGTGGATTCGGCTTCATCGCCGACATTCACAATCAGCCGCGCCATGAGATCGTTCATCAGGCGCTGGAAATCGTCCACCACATGGATCACCGGGGCGCCATCGGCGCCGATCCCATGGCCGGCGACGGTGCCGGGATTCTGATTCAGCTACCCGACGCGTTCATCCGCAAGGTCTTCGCCAAGCAGGGGATCGAGGTGCCGGCCAAGGGCGATTACGCGCTGGGCATGGTGTTCCTGCCGCGCGACCACAAGCTGCGCGACCTGGCGATCAAGGCCATTGAAAAGACCACCGCCGACGAAGGCCAGGTCCTGCTGGGCTGGCGCGACGTACCGACGGACAACAGCGTGCTCGGCGAAAGCGTCAAGCCGAACGAACCGGTCATCAAGCAGGTGCTGATCCAGCGCGGCCCGGACACGGCCGACAACGCGGCCTTCGAACGCAAGCTCTACGTCATCCGCAAGCAGGCCCATCACGCGCTCTGGGATAAGGACGAAGGCTCCTGGCAGGACTTCTATTTCCCGTCCATGTCGTCGGCCACCATCGTCTACAAGGGCATGGTGCTGGCCCCCAACCTGTCCAAATACTACCTGGATTTCCAGGATACGGATTTCGCCACGGCGATCGCCCTGTTCCACCAACGGTTCTCGACCAACACCTTCCCGTCGTGGCGCCTGGCGCAGCCGTTCCGTTTCCTGTGCCACAACGGCGAAATCAACACCCTGCGCGGCAACCTCAACTGGATGAACGCGCGTCGCCATAACATGTCGTCCAAGATTCTGGGTGACGATCTGGAAAAGCTGTGGCCGCTGATCGGCGACGGATCGTCCGATTCGTCGACCTTCGACAACGCGCTCGAACTTCTGGTCATGGGCGGCTATTCGCTCAGCCATGCCATGATGCTGATGATTCCGGAAGCCTGGAACAACAACCCGCAGATGGCCCCCGAACGGCGCGCCTTCTATGAATATTTCTCGGCCCTGATGGAACCCTGGGACGGCCCCGCCGCCATGGCCTTCACCGACGGCCGGCAGATCGCCGCCACCCTGGACCGCAACGGCCTGCGGCCGGCGCGCTATATCGTGACCGACGACGGTCTGGTGGTCATGGCGTCGGAAGTCGGCGTGCTGAACATTCCGGAAGAAAAGATCGTCCAGAAATGGCGCCTGCAGCCGGGCAAGATGCTGGTGGTCGACCTGGAACAGCACCGCATCATTTCCGACGAGGAAGTGAAGTCGGAACTGGCGTCGGAATATCCCTATCAGGAATGGCTCGACGCGACGCAGATTCATCTTGCCGACCTGCCGCCGGAAATCGGCCCGATGACGCCGGATTCCAAGACCCTGTTGGATCAGCAGCAGGCCTTCGGCTACAACCGCGAAGACCTCAAGTTCTTCCTCGACCCCATGGCCGAGAAGGGCGAGGACCCGGTCGGCTCCATGGGCCGCGACATTCCGCTGGCCATGCTGTCGGACAAGCCGCGCATGCTCTACGACTATTTCTTCCAGAACTTCGCGCAGGTGACCAACCCGCCCATCGACCCGATCCGCGAGGAACTGGTGATGTCGCTGGTCAGCTTCATCGGCCCGCGCCCGGACCTGCTCGACCTGGGGTCGGGCGGCACCCATAAGCGGCTCGAGGTCGATCAGCCGATCCTGTCCAACACGGATCTGGAGCGCATCCGCCGCATCGAAAACCACGTCGACGGCTCGTTCAAGACCTACACCCTGGACATCTGCTACCAGAGCACGGGCCCGAACCGCCAGACCATGGCCCAGGCCGTGGACCGCATCTGCAACAAGGCGGAAAAGGTCGTGCGCGAGCAGGGCTACAACATCATCATCCTGTCGGACCGCGGCCTGGATGCCGACAACATCGCCATCCCGGCGCTGCTGGCGACGGGGGCCGTGCATCACCACCTGATCCGCAAGGGCCTGCGCACCGAGGTCGGCCTGGTCGTGGAAACCGGTGAAGCGCGCCGGGTCCACGACTTCTGCCTACTGGCCGGCTACGGCGCCGAAGCCATCAACCCCTATCTCGCCTTCGACACGATTTCCAACATCATCCAGGAAAAGGCCAGCGGCCTGTCGGAAGCCAAGGCCCATGCCTATTACATCAAGGCGGTCGGCAAGGGCATCATGAAGGTCATGTCCAAGATGGGCATCTCAACCTATCAGTCCTATTGCGGCGCGCAGATCTTCGACGCCGTCGGCCTGTCGTCGGAATTCATCGACGCCTATTTCACCGGCACGGCGACCAAGGTCGAAGGGGCCGGCATCACGGAGATCGCGGAAGAGACCGAGCGCCGCCACGCGCTGGCCTTCGGCGACGCGCCGATCTACCGCTCGGAACTGGACGTCGGCGGCGACCTGGCCTTCCGTATCCGCGGCGAGGAACATGTCTGGACGCCGGAAACCATCGGCACCCTGCAGCACGCCGTGCGCTCGGCCAACTACAAGCTGTTCAAGTCCTATACGGCCAAGGTCGATAACCAGGTCGCCAAGCTGAAGAACCTGCGCGGGCTGTTCGACCTGAAGCCCGTGGGCAAGCCGGTGCCGCTGGACGAGGTCGAACCCGCGTCCGAAATCGTCAAGCGCTTCGCCACCGGGGCCATGTCCTTCGGCTCCATTTCCTGGGAAGCCCATACGACGCTCGCCATCGCCATGAACCGCATCGGCGGACGCTCCAACACGGGCGAGGGCGGTGAGGATGGTGTCCGCTACAAGCCCCTGCCGAACGGCGATTCCATGAAGTCGCGCATCAAGCAGGTGGCCTCGGGCCGGTTCGGCGTGACCACGGAATACCTGGTCAACGCCGACGACCTGCAGATCAAGATGGCCCAGGGTGCGAAGCCCGGCGAAGGCGGCCAACTGCCCGGCCACAAGGTCGACGAATGGATCGCCCGCGTGCGTCATTCGACCCCGGGCGTGGGCCTGATTTCCCCGCCGCCGCACCACGATATCTATTCCATCGAGGATCTGGCGCAGCTGATCCACGACCTCAAGAACGTCAACCCGAAGGCGCGGGTGTCGGTCAAGCTGGTGTCCGAAGTGGGCGTCGGCACGGTCGCCGCCGGGGTCTCCAAGGCCTATGCGGATCACGTCACCATTTCCGGCCACGACGGCGGCACGGGGGCCAGCCCGCTGACCTCCATCCTCAACGCCGGCGGTCCGTGGGAACTCGGTTTGGCGGAAACCCATCAGACGCTGGTCATGAACGCGCTGCGCGGCCGCATCGCCGTGCAGGTCGACGGCGGGGTGCGCACGGGACGGGATGTCGTCATCGGCGCCCTTCTGGGGGCCGACGAATTCGGCTTCGCCACCTCGGCCCTGATCGCCGAAGGCTGCATCATGATGCGCAAGTGTCATCTGAACACCTGCCCGGTCGGCGTCGCGACCCAGGACCCGGAACTGCGCAAGCGCTTCACCGGCGAACCGGAACATGTCGTCAACTTCTTCACCTTCATGGCCGAAGAAGTGCGCGAGATCATGGCCGAACTGGGCTTCCGCACGATCAACGAAATGATCGGCCGGCGCGAAGCTCTGGACGTGCGCCCGGCGGTCGATCACTGGAAAGCCCACGGCGTCGACGTGGCGCGGCTTCTGGCCCCGGTCAAGCCGGCCGAAGGCGTGGCCGTCTACAACTGCGAAACCCAGGATCACGGGCTCGACAAGGCGCTCGATCATCAGCTCATCGAGCAGGCCAAGGACGCCATCGAGAACGGCACCCCGGTCAGCCTTGAGTTTCCGATCAAGAACATCAACCGCACCGTCGGCGCCATGATGTCGGGCGAGATCGCCCTGAAGTACGGCCACGAAGGTCTGCCGGACGACACCATTCACGTGAAGTTCACCGGCAACGCCGGGCAGAGCTTCGGCGCCTGGCTGACCAAAGGCGTGTCGTTCGAACTGATCGGCGATGCCAACGACTACGTGGGCAAGGGCCTGTCGGGCGGACGCATCGCCGTCTATCCGTCGCCCAAAAGCCCCATCGTGCCGGAACAGAACATCATCGTCGGGAATACCGTTCTTTACGGCGCCATCTCCGGGGAATGCTATTTCCGCGGCGTCGCCGGGGAACGCTTCGCCGTGCGCAACTCGGGTGCCGCCGCCGTGGTCGAAGGCTGCGGTGATCACGGCTGTGAATACATGACCGGGGGCACCGTCGTCGTCCTGGGCGAAACGGGACGCAACTTCGCCGCCGGCATGTCGGGCGGGATCGCCTATGTTCTGGACGAAGCGGGCAATTTCGACACGCTCTGCAACCAGGGCATGGTCGAACTGGAACCCGTCGACCCCAACGAACCCGACGACGGCACCGCCGACGTCGCGTCGGACCCGATGCGCTTCGACGCGCGTCGTCTCAAGGGCCTGATCGAGAATCACCTGCGCTATACGGGAAGCTCGCGGGCCAAACACATCCTGGACAACTGGGACGCCTATCTGCCCAAGTTCATCAAGATCATGCCGGTGGATTACCGCCGTGCGCTTCGCGAGATGCAGGAGCGCGCCGCCGGCGCA
The DNA here is from genome assembly GCA_002706405.1 of Rhodospirillaceae bacterium. Lineage (GTDB taxonomy): Bacteria > Pseudomonadota > Alphaproteobacteria > Rhodospirillales > Casp-alpha2 > UBA1479. The sequence goes on from PALN01000060.1 coordinate 10,790, forward strand.
GAAACGGCCGCATTGGCCGGGGAATAAATAATGGGAAAACCCACTGGATTTTTGGAGATCGAGCGTCACGATCGGTCGTACCGCCCGGTTGAAGAACGCCTGAAGCATTGGCACGAGTTCGTCGAGCCGCTGACCGACGCCGAAGTGTCGGAGCAGGGGGCGCGCTGCATGGACTGCGGCATTCCCTACTGTCATCAGGGCTGCCCGGTGAACAACATCATTCCCGACTGGAATGACCTGGTCTATCGCGACAAATGGCGCGAAGGGCTGGAGCTTCTGCACTCCACCAACAACTTCCCGGAATTCACGGGCCGCGTCTGCCCCGCCCCCTGCGAGGCGTCGTGCACCCTGAACCTTCAGGACGAACCGGTGACCATCAAGACCATCGAGTGTTCGCTGGTCGACCGGGGTTGGGCCAAGGGTTGGATCAAGCCGCAAATTCCGGCCCACCACACGGACAAGCGCGTCGCCGTCGTCGGCTCGGGCCCCGCGGGTCTGGCCTGCGCCCAGCAACTGGCCCGTGCCGGGCACAAAGTCGTCGTGTTCGAAAAGAACGAACGGATCGGCGGTCTGCTGCGCTTCGGCATTCCCGACTTCAAGATGGAAAAGCACCTGATCGACCGGCGCATCGCGCAGATGCAGACCGAAGGTGTCGAATTCCGCCCCAACAGCCATGTCGGCGAGAACGTGGACGCGACGGACTTGATGAACGATTTCGACGCCGTGGCATTGTGCGGCGGATCGGAAGTGCCGCGCGACCTGCCGGTGCCGGGCCGCGAATTGCCGGGCGTGCATTTCGCCATGGAATTCCTGACCCAGCAGAACCGCCGGGTGTCCGGATCCAACGCGCCCAAGGCGGCGGAGATCCTGGCCACCGACAAACACGTCATCGTCATCGGCGGCGGCGACACGGGGTCGGACTGCGTCGGCACCTCGAACCGCCATGGCGCGGCCTCGGTCACGCAGTTGGAGCTCATGCCCCAGCCGCCGGAAAAGGAAAACAAGGCCCTGACCTGGCCGGACTGGCCCTTGAAGCTGCGCACCTCGTCCTCGCACCAGGAAGGCGTGGAACGGGATTTCGCGGTCATGACCAAGTCGTTCTCCGCCGGCCCGGACGGCCGCGTCAACGCGCTCAACGGCGTGCGCCTGGAATGGCGGCCCAGCGAAAGCGGCGGCATGGAAATGGTCGAGGTGCCGGGCTCGGAATTCACCCTGAAGGCCGATCTGGTGCTGCTGGCCATGGGCTTCGTCCATCCGGTTCACGACGGCATGATCAAGGCCCTCGGGGTCGATCTCGATCCGCGCGGCAACATCAAGGCCGATACGGACAAATACGCGACGTCCCTTCCCAAGGTTTTTGCCGCCGGCGACATGCGCCGGGGTCAGTCCCTGGTCGTTTGGGCGATCCGCGAAGGCCGCCAATGCGCCAAGTCGATCGACGAATTCCTGATGGGGGCCAGCGACCTGCCGCGCTAGGTTGCGGCCCGACGCCGGTTGACGGGCGCCCGACGCCTAGGAACGCTTTTCCTGCATACGTCGAACCTTGTCGGCGTGGCGGATGAACTTCGTCGCCGCGACGATCTTACCGACGCCCGGACCGTCTTCACGGCCCAGCGGCAGCCGGAGTGTCTGGCATTCGGCGATCAGTCCGCTATCGAGCGCCCAGGTGTTCTGCATCAACACCGGCTGGCCGGAGTCGTATACCGCGCAATACTGCGCCACGACGTCGGCTGCGTTCAATTCGCTGAGTCCGTCGATAACGGGCCGGCCCGTGGGATCCGGGCGGTCGCCGAGAAATAGAAACCGCCCCGATCCCCAGAACCGGTAGATGAAATCGCGCGGGGTCGGCCCCGCATCCACGACGGTCAGGATCATGAGAATGTCCGGCGCCAGATCAATCAGCCGGAAACCTTCGCCCGCCGCCCCTCCCCAAGTGGGCAGGGCAGGCGGATTGGCCAAGCCCGCCCAATAGTCGAACAGCTCCACCAACCTCGGTTCCATCACCTCGGGATCGACGGAAAGTGCCTCTATCTGCGGCTTCTGATCGACCATCCTGCTCCCCTCGGGTATAAATCCCATTAAAGGTTAGGCCTTGATCGGACCGGAGATCAACCATTGCCCATATTTGATTTCAGTCGCCCGTGACCACGCGCCCCGTCATCGGCATCCTCCTCGACTACCAAGAAGAGGGAAGCTTTTCCCGACGCCCGCATTACGCGTTGCGCCGGGCCTATTTCGATGCCGTGTGGCAGGCGGGCGGATTGCCCGTGGGTCTGCCCTATATCATCGAAGCCTGGGACGATTATCTGGACGCGGTCGGCGGGGTGATCGTGCCGGGCGGGTTCTACCCCTTCCCCGAGGTCTATTACGGCGGCGAACTGGTGGTCGCCGAACCGCCGCACCCGCGCCATGCCGCCGAGGTTCCGCTGGTTCAGGCCGCGATCGCCCGGGACCTGCCCCTGTTGGGCATCTGCGCCGGCTTGCAGGTGCTGGCCGCGGTCGAAGGGGCCAGCCTGATCCGCGACCTGAAGGCGGAGGTTGGCGGGGACATCGACCATCTCAACGAAAAGCCGGCGGAAGAGCATGCCCATGCCGTCGCCGTGACGCCGGGAACCCTGCTGCACAAGATCGTCGGGCGCGACGAGATCATGGTCAACACGGCCCATAACGAAGCCCCGCGAATGCTGCCGCCGACCCTGGTGGTGAACGCCGTGGCGCCGGACGGCGTGATCGAAGGAGCGGAGCGGCCCGATCGCAAGTTCTGCCTGGGCGTACAATGGCATCCGGAGTTCTTTCTGGGCGACGACGATCCCAACCAGGCCCTGTTCAAGGCTCTGGTCGAGGCGGCGCGGTGAGCCCCCAGCCCTCCGACACGCCCACCGTCGGCATCGCCGGCTGCGGCACCATGGGGTTGCCCATGGCGGACTGTCTGCTGACAGCCGGGTTCGATGTATGGGGTCATGACGTCAGACCCATCGACGAATTCGGCCGCTTCGCGCCGCGCATGATCATGGACGCGGGCGCGTTCGCGGCGCGCTGCGACATCGTGCTGTCCGTGGTCCGCGATCGGCAGCAGACGGAAGATCTGTGTTTCGGCGACCAAGGCATCCTCAGGCGGGCGGCGCGGCCGAACCTGTTCGTGACCTGCTCCACCCTGTCGCCGCGCGCCGTCGCCGATTTGGCGGCACGCATGCCGGCAGGCGTGGATTTCGCCGATGCGCCCATGTCGGGTGCGCCCTACCGCGCCGCCAAGGGCACGCTGACCTTCATGGTCGGCGGCGACGCGGCCACGGTCGCGCGCCTGATGCCCCTGTTTCAGGCCATGGGCGACGGCATTCATCACCTCGGCCCCGTGGGGGCGGGCATGATCTGCAAGGTTTTGAACAATTTCGTCGGCGTGGTCGGCGTCGTCGCCGTGCGCAAGGCCCTGGCCTCGGCCCGGACCCTCGGCCTCGACCGGCGGCGGCTGTTGGACGTCATGGCCATGTCGTCGGGGGCCACCTGGTACGGCGACAACATCGACGCCATCGACTGGTCGCGCCAAGGGTATGATCCGAACAACACCATCGGCATCATCGAAAAGGACGTGAAGGCCTATCTCGACGCCCTGGACGGTGGCGCCGGGGCGTTCGAGACGGCGCTGCTGGACGAATTGCGCGGGCTCGAGCCCCTTGATCTGGAACCGGGGCCGCAGTCGTGACGGGACGCTGGTGGCTTGTCCTGGCCGGGGTGTCCGGTGCCATGGCCGTGGCGCTGGCCGCTTACGGCAGCCACGGGCTGGAGGGCGACGCGGTCCTCAAGGGCCAGTTCGCCACCGCCAACCGATTTCACATGTGGCATACCCTGGCGCTGGTCGGCGCGGCCCTGGTCCGGGATCGGGCGGGGACCAGGGCCGGGCCATGGGCCGCTGGGGCGGCGGCCCTGTTTTCCATCGGCACCCTTCTGTTTTCCGGGTCCCTCTACGCCGCGACGGCGCTGGGCCTGTGGCAGCTGACGTTTCTCGCCCCCTGGGGCGGGTTCGCGCTTATGGCCGGCTGGCTGGCGCTTTCCGTGGCGGGGTTTCGCGCGCGATCCTGAGGGACGCCACCCGGCCGCCCGCACCCCGGGGCGGCAGGTGAACGAAACGATGGCCCTTGGCCGTGAAGGCGTCGGTCAGGGCCATCATGTCTTCGATCAGCGGTTGCTGCCATTCCGCGCTCACGAGGCGCAGGGCCATGGCGTGCGCGCGGTCCTCGTCCCCGGCCTGCACGGCGGCGGCAAGGGCGACCAGCGCGCGCTCGTCCCCCGTGGTCGTGCGTTTCCATGCCTTGTGGAAATGCATCATCTTCCGGCCGCCCGCGTTGAGAATTTCGATGATCCCGCGCAGCGCCATCATGGCAGGGGTGGTGCGCGCTTCGCCGAAATGGGCGCGGTATTGAATGCCGACCAGGGGCCAGTTTTCCGGACCATGCAGCCACAAGCGGATCGGCTTGATCAGCAGGCATTCCGGCAGGTCGAGATCGGAGAAATCGAGCCGTCGGGGCCGCTCGGCGGCCTGATCGGCGGCACCGCAGGCCGGCGCCGGATGGCGCAGTCCCCTGTCGGCGCGCCCGGGAATGGTTCCGCCCGAGACATCATCGCCGGCTTCATAACCGAAGGTCGGGGGAACGTCGGCGGGATCGCCGCGCATTTCCCCCAGCCGCCTGCCCCGATTGCCGCCGCCCATTCCCATATGTCCCATCGCTTCCGGTCCGCCGTTGCCTGTTCATGTCAATGCGGCCTCAATTGCAAGTCATTCTTAATTGCAAGTCAAGGGAAAAGGCGTCGCATGCTCGCGTGAGACATTTCGGGTGGAGCATTTCGGGCAAAGAAAAACCGGCGCCCCCAAGGGGACGCCGGTTTTCCGGTCCATAGTGCGTGCGGGGATCAGGCCGCGGCGCGAATCGCGGCCGCCTTTACACCGTCGTCGACATGGCTTTCAAACTGTTCGAAATTGACCTCGAACCGCTGGGTCAGGTCGCGCGCCTGGGCGTCATAGGCCGCCGCGTCGGCCCAGGTGTTCTTCGGATTCAACACCTCCGTCGGCACGTTCGGGCAGGCATTGGGCACCAGCACCCCGAAGTTGGGATCGGGGGTGAAGCCCGCGGCATCCAGCTTGCCGTCCAAGGCCGCGTGCAGCATGGCCCGGGTATAGGCGATCTTCATGCGCTCGCCCACGCCGTAGCCGCCGCCGGACCAGCCCGTGTTGACGAGCCAGCATTTGGCGTTGTGCTTGGCCATCTTCTCGCCCAGCAGCTTGGCATAGACCGTGGGGTGGCGCGGCATGAAGGGGGCGCCGAAGCAGGTCGAGAACGTCGCCTGCGGTTCCTTCAGGCCCCGCTCCGTGCCCGCGACCTTGGCCGTGTAGCCCGACAGGAAATGGTACATGGCCTGATCCGGGGTCAGCTGGCTGATCGGCGGCAGCACGCCGAAGGCATCGCAGGTCAGCATGACGATGTCCTTGGGCTGGCCGCCGCATCCGGTGGCCGAGGCGTTGTGGACCTTGGAAATGTCGTAGCTGACGCGGCCGTTCTCCGTCAGGCTGGGGTCGAAGAAATCCAGCGCGCCGGTGACCGGGTCCATGACCACGTTTTCGATGATCGAGCCGAAGGAATGGCACAGATCGTAGATTTCCGGCTCGGCCTCGTGGGTCAGGTTGATGGTCTTGGCATAGCAGCCGCCTTCGAAGTTGAAGACCCCCACATCGCCCCAGCCGTGCTCGTCGTCACCGATCAGGGTGCGCGAGGAATCCGCCGACAGGGTCGTCTTGCCCGTGCCCGACAGGCCGAAGAAGATCGCCGTGGAACCGTCGGCCCCCTGGTTGGCCGAACAGTGCATGGGCAGCACGTCCTTCGGCGGCAGCAGGTAGTTCATGATCGAGAAGATGGATTTCTTGATCTCGCCCGCATAGGCCGACCCACCGATGATGATCATGCGCCGGGACAGATGGACGACGATGAAAGTGCCCGACGTGGTGCCGTCCTGGGCCGGGTCGGCGGTCAGGGACGGCGCCTGGATCACCGTGAAATCGGGCTCGAACCCGGCCAGATCCTGGCGGGGCGGCTGAATGAACATGTTGCGCGCGAACAGGTTGTGCCAGGCTTCCTCGGTCACGACCCGGACCTTCAGGCGATAGTCGGAATGGGCGCCGGCGTAGCAATCCTGCACGAAGGCGTCCTTGCCCTGGTAGTGCTTCTGCATCTTGGCCAGCAGGCCGTCGAAATGGGCTTCGGAAATCGGCCGGTTGACGTTGCCCCACCAGATCTCGCCCTTGGTGGCGTCTTCTTCGACGATGAAGCGGTCGTTGGGCGAGCGGCCCGTGTGCTGGCCCGTTTCGGTGACGATGGCGCCGCCGGCCGACACCTGGCCTTCGCCGCGGCGCACCGCTTCTTCGAACAGATGGTGGGCATCAAGATTCCAAAAGGCCCGTTTGACCCCCGCCAATCCGTGATTGTCCAATCCGAAGCTGGAAATGAAGTGTCCTGCGTTCTCCACGATATATCCCCTGAGAGTAAAAAAGTTCGCGCCCGTCGGCCGCGGCGATGCGGCCAGCTTGGTTGAGTGTTGCGTCGTGTTGTAGGCGATGATTGCGTGCCGATGCCCGCCCCCGGACGGTCGTCACGTTCGATGTCCCTGATGTTTCCCTGCGCCCTGTTAACCAAGGTTTCCGGAAAAACTTAGCCGTCCCGTCAGCCGGGGGCAACAGCCCATTCACCTTATCGCGGCATGAAACCCGCCGGGGCTCAGGCCTTGGCCCGCGCCTTCCCGGCCAGGGCCACCAGCGCCTTGCGCAGGTCTGCCGCGTCGGCCGCCATGGCATCGAATTCCAGGCGCGCCGGACTGTCGTTGCGCATCAGGTCCAGGCCCCAGGGATCGCAGGCAACCGCCCGCCAGCCCTGGCCTTTGCGGCCCAACAACTTGTTGGCATACAGATCAAGGGCGGCAGCATGGTCCGCGTTCATATGGTCGATGACACCCGCTTCCGCCTTGGCGACGGCGCGGACGGCGGCCGGAGGCGGTGAAATCTCCGCCGCCTTCAGCCATTGCGCGCGGGCGAACCCACCGACCAGATGCACCCGGTCCACGGCCATGCGGTAGAATCCGAAATCCCCGAAATCCGCATAGCGCGCCGCCCCGGGATGGCGCGCCAGGAAGCGCGCGCGGTGGCGCTTGTCCCGGGTCGGCGCGACCGTGCCCAGGACCGAGATGCGGGGCCCCTGCTGTGGGTTCTTGCGTCGAAGGGCCCGTTCCACCAGCAAGGAAGCCCGGGCATCCTTTTCAAGATTGCCCGTGTGATCCGACAGGCCCGAGAACAGAAAGATCGGGCTGCCGTCCGTATCCGGCGCATAGGTGACGAGGGAGCCATAGGGCCAGCGCTCGCGCCCGCGAAAGGTCGTGGACAGCACGCCGGCGCGCCCGCCCAGAAGCAAACTCCGGACTTCGGCGATCAAAACATCGCGGGGAATGGCGGGGGGCCGGGCCATGATCGGGCACGCTC
>PALN01000061.1 GCA_002706405.1 Rhodospirillaceae bacterium
GGAACAGCGATCCCGCCGCCCGCCGATACGCGCCCACGGCCAGCAAGGCCAGCCCAATCCCGCCGAGCACGGCCAGCACGGGCAACGGCACCAGGGGCGAGAACTGCACGGCGGCGGCGGAAATCATTGGCCGAGCCTCCGGATAATCGCCGGCAGATGGACTTGGTCGGCCTTGTAGTTGCCGGTCAGCACGTACATCACCAGATTGATGCCGAAGCGGTAGGCCAATTCACGCTGACGCTCGCCCCCCGGCACGGCGGGGAAAAGGGCCTGCTGGGTATTTTCGTCGAGCGCCCAGGCGGCGGCCCAGTCGTTGCCGCCGGCCAGGACCGGCGACACGCCGTCATTGATGCGCGCACCCGCCCGTTCGACCCACAAGGCGCTTCCGGTCCAGCGTCCGGGAAAATCCTGCAACAGATAGAACGACCGGGTCAGCACATGGTTGGCCGGGGCGACCACCAGGGGCGGAATGTCCAGCTTGCGCGCCAGGGCCCGCAGTTCGCCCAGGTCCGTGCCGCCGGTATGGTCGCGGGTGTCGAACAGGATGGTGCCGCCGTTCTGCATGTAGGCGTTGACCTTGATCCGCGCGGTCTCGCTCATGTCGGCGGCGCCGGGAACCACGGGCCAATACAGCAGCGGAAAGAACGACAGATCGTCGCGGCCCGGATCGACCCCCTGCGGGTCCGACAGTTCCGCCGCCGTGCGCCGCCGCACGATGAGGCTGAGGCCCGACAGGCCGAGGCGGCTGACCCGGTCCGTTTCCGCGTTTCCGGTCAGGACATAGGCCAGACGGGTCTTGGTGCTGTTCTCCAAGGCGTAGGCGTCGGAACCGGGAACGGTGGTCGCGGACGGCGCGCGGGCGGGGACGTTGATTTCCTGTGCCGTTGCCGTACCGGCGGCCCCCAGGACGGCCAGCGCGAGCAGGGGGGCGGCCAGGCGGGGGACGCGCAACAGGCCGCGCAGCCACAGGCTGACGGCGAAATCGGCCAGCGACAGCAGGGCCGCCAGGATGAACAGCCAGGGCCGGATGTCGATGGCTGGACTGCCGCCGTAGGTCGCCCGTTGCGCCGCCACGGATAGCTCGCCGAGCGGCCTGGGCACCGCCGCGTCACGGCCTAGGTTGAGGGCGCGGCGGTCATTGCCGCGGCCGTACAGGCCCGGCGGATGAAGCGGCGACACCGGGGTGCCGGCGAAGGCGTCCTGGGCGATGGCGCCCGTGTCCGGCGGGGCGTCGCCCAAGGCACCATAGGCATCGAGCGTCTGGATCGGTTCCAGCGGCGGCCCATGGGCGGTGTCGACCACGCCCTGGCTGAGGGCGACCAGGCGTTGCAGCATTTCGACCAGCAGCCCGGACAACGCCAGATTGGACCATTGCGTGTTGGCCGTGGTGTGGACCAGCACCAGCCAGCCCTTGCCTTGGCGTTCGGCGGTGACCAGCGGCGTGCCGTCACTGAGCCGCGCCCAGGTCTTGCGTTCCAGGTCCAGGGACGGCTGCGCCAGGACCTGGCGGGTCACCGTGACGTCCGGCGGAACGGCCAGACCGTGGAACGGGCTTTCCGCATCGAAGGGGGCCAACCCGGCCGGCTGGGTCCAGGACATGGCGCCGCCGATCACCCGGTCGCCCCGGCGCAGCGGCACCGGAACCAAGGGCATGTCGCCGCCCTGGACCACTTGTCCGCTGGTCGCCTGGGCCAGCAGCGGCCCGGCGAAACGCAAGACCACGCCGCCGTCTTCCAGCCAGGTCTTGATGGCCGCGCGGTCGGGGCCGGCGATGGTGCCGGGGTCGGGCAGGATCATCAGCGCAAGCTGGCGGCGCAGCAGGGTGCCGATGGTGCCCTGGCGGATTTCGCTGAACGGCTCCAGCGCCCGGGTGAGGTAGAACACGGACGACAGCAGCGGCAGTTCGGCCCCGCCGTCGCCGGTGACGATGCCGACCGGCCGCCGCCGCCAGCGTTCGTCGAGCAGGATCACCGCCGCCGCCGATCCGGCATCTTCCAGGTCCAGACGGACCAGCTTGTTGGCCATTTCCGCCGGCAGGTCGAGGCGCACCTCGGCGGCGTCCTCGCCGGGGTTGAACACAAGTTCCTCGCGGGCGATCAGCCGCCCGTCCAGGGCAAAGGCCCGCAGGAACTGTGATTCTTCGGCGCGCGCGTCGGCGCGCTCCACGCGCACCGTCAGGACGCCGCCGTCCAGCACCGGCGGGCGCAGCACCTTGGGCATCACCGTGGCGGGCCCGTCCGTGACGACGGTCAGGGGGCCGAACCGGGCCAGCCCCTGGGCGAAGGCATCGGCTGCCCCATGGTCGAGCCCGTCCGACAGCCACACGACCTGCGCGCTGCGATCCTGGGCCAGGGGACTTTGTTCCATCGCCTCGAGCGTCGCCACCCGGTCGGACGGCCAGGGGCGCGGCTGCAGGGTCTGGGCGAATTCCTGGGCCTGGCGTGGGGTAAAGACATGGACCCGCTCCGTGCCGGCGCCGGCCGGCGGGGGAGCGGTGGTGACGATGGTGACCGGACGGCCGTCGCGCGCCGCCTGATCGGTCAATTCCACCAGCAGGCGCTGACGGGCCGGCCAACCCTTGGCCGCGGACCAGCCGTTGTCGACGCCCAGGATGAGCGGACCCGAGCCCTGCCATTGGGCGGCCTGATTGATCAGCGGACCGGCGGCGGCCAGGACCAGAAGGGCCGCGATGGCAAGGCGCAGGATAATCAGCCAGGGCGGCGTCTTGGACGAGCTTTCTTCCCGCGTGACCAGTCCCAGCAACAGACGAAACGGCGGGAAGGTGACCCGCGTCGGCGCCGGCGGGGTCAGGCGCAGCAGCCACCAGATGACGGGCAGGGCCAGCAGGCCGAGCAGCGCCCAGGGGGCCATGAATGCGAAGGTGCCGAAGGCAAGCATGGGGTCAGCCGTCTCCCCGCCTAGTGCCGGATGACCTGAGACAAGAGCTGATACAGGGTCATCAGCACGGTCTCGGGCGGGCGGTGGGTCATGTGGCGGGTCAGGCTCCATCCGAAGGACCGCGCCACGGCGTCGAGGCCCGCCTGATGGTGGGCCAGTTCCTCGCGGTAGGCTTGGCGCACGCTTTCGACGCGCCCGATCATGATGCGGCCCTCGCCTTCCGGGCCTTCGAACTCGACCCGCCCGTCGAAGGGCAGGGATTCCTCGGCCGGGTCCAGAATCTGCACCAGATGGCCCTCGACGCCGTGATTCGACAGGCGCGCGATGGCCTGACGGGTTTCGCTTAGGGGGGCCAGGAAATCGCCGAACAACACGACACGCCCGTGGCGCGGCACGAATTCCGGGCCCGGCAGGCTGGCGGTCGCCCCCGTCTCGGCGCGTTCCAGGGCTGTCGCGATGCGCAGCAAGGTGCTGCGGCCGGTGGCCGGGATCATGCCCGTGCCCATCAGAGCGATGCGCTCGCCCGCGCGCACCAGAAGCGAGGTCAGCGCCACGGCCAGGACCTTGGCCCGCCAGCCCTTGGACAGAGGGCCGCCGTCCGATGAATATTCCATGGAGGGCGAGCCGTCGGCCCATAGCCACACGCTCTGCGCCGCTTCCCATTCCATTTCACGGACATAGACCGGGTCGGACTTGGCCGACTGCCGCCAGTCGATCAGTTGTGTCGAATCGCCGAATTCATAGCGCCGGAACTGCCAGAAGGTCTCGCCCTGGCCGACGCGCCGCCGGCCGTGCACGCCCTGGCTGACCGTGGACGCCACGCGCTCGGCCGCCACCAGAAGCGGCGGCAGGCCCGAGGCCGCGAGTTCGGCCTGTTGATGAAGGTCGGGTGTGTCCAGCGGGTTCACCATGCGTTGTTTGCCCTTGGGCCGTTGCGCGGATCGCCTCCTATTCGATGGTCTGGCAGAGGCGGTCGATGATCTGGCCGACGGTGACGCCCTCGGCACGGGCGCCGAAGGTCAGCGCCATGCGGTGGCGCAGGATGGGATGGGCCAGGGCGTAGACGTCCTCGATCGAGGGCGACAGGCGGCCCTGGATCATGGCGCGGGCACGCACGCCCAGCATCAATGCCTGGCTGGCGCGCGGTCCCGGGCCCCAGGACACGTAATTGCGAATTTCCGGCAGGTCCGAGGCATCGGGCCGGCCGGCGCGGACCAGCTTCAGGATCGCCTCGGCCACGCTTTCGCCCACGGGCACGTGGCGGACCAGGGACTGGGCGCGCATCAGGGCCTTGGGGTCCATGACCCGCTTGGCTTCCTGGGTGTCGGCGCCCGTGGTCTTGATCAGGATTTCGCGTTCCGTTTCCAGGTCCGGATGGGTCACGTCGACCTGCATGAAGAAACGGTCGAGCTGCGCTTCCGGCAGGGGATAAGTGCCTTCCTGCTCGAGCGGGTTCTGGGTCGCCAGCACATGGAAGGGCTGCGGCAAGTCGTGGTACTTCCCGGCCACGGATACCCGATGTTCCTGCATGGCCTGCAGCAGGGCCGACTGGGTGCGCGGGCTGGCGCGGTTGATTTCATCGGCCATCAGAAGCTGGCAGAATACGGGGCCCTTGACGAAGCGGAAGCCGCGCTTGCCGGTCTCGCTTTCCTCCAGCACCTCGGAGCCCAGGATGTCGGCGGGCATCAGGTCGGGCGTGAACTGCACGCGCTTCTCATCCATCCCGAAGACCTTGCCCAGCGTTTCCACCAGTCGGGTCTTGCCCAGGCCGGGCACCCCGACCAACAGGCAATGGCCGCCGGCCAGCAGGGTGATCAAGGATTCCTCGATAACCGTTTCCTGGCCGAAGATCACCCGGCCCACGCTGTCGCGGACTTTGGTGATGTCGTCGACCAGGCCGTCGATGGCGTCAACCAGGTCGTCGGTGTTGCCGCCGTCCCCGGTTGCCTTATTCTTGGTGTTGGTCGTCACGGAAGACGCCTCCGTTCAATGATATAAGAGAACAGGACGGGGTCGATCCCGTCCACCAGAGATCGCGTAGCAACAGATAGCGTATCACCGAATCCATGTCTGAAAATACACCGGATCTTCGCTCCTTCATCGGCGCCGTTTCCCCCGCCGGGGACATTGCGGGCCCGGTCGGGATCACTCTCGGCCCCCGCCAGGCCTTGTGCGGCGATATCGACATGCGCATCGGCCTGGACGGTACCTGGTATTATCTGGGGTCTCCCATCGGGCGGAAGGAACTGGTCAAGCTGTTCTCCACGGTGCTGCATCGCGACGACGCGGGCGAATATTGGCTGCTGACCCCCGCCGAGGCCTGCCGCATCCAGGTCGAGGACGCGCCGTTTCTTGCCGTCGCGGCCGAGGTCAGCGGCAGCGGCGAGACCCAGACCATCACTTTCCGAACAAATATTGACGAAACCGTGGCGCTTGGCGCCGAGCATCCGCTGCGGGTCAATGTTGACCCGCAAACCCAGGAACCCCGGCCCTACGTGGGCCTGGCTCGGGGGCTCGAAGCGCGTCTGACGCGGTCGGTTTACTATCAACTGGTCGACCTTGCCGTTGAAGAAATGGTCGAAGACGCACACATCTACGGTATATGGAATGGTGGCCGATTCTTCTCCATCGGCCAATTGGAAGAATGATGGCAGAGATGAGGACCGGCGGCATATGACCCCAGATTGGCTGATCGACCGGTTTGATACGCTGGACTGCGACCCGGATTCGCCGCGCGGCGACCATGATCTGAACCCCGGCATGGGAATTCTACCGGACCTGACCCCCGCCGCCGTGCTGATCCCGCTGGTTCAGCGTGAGGTCCATCTCACCACCCTGTTCACCCAGCGCACCTCGCATTTGAAGCATCACGCCGGGCAGATCAGTTTTCCCGGCGGCCATGCGGACCCGGACGACACGTCGCCCGAAGACACGGCGCTGCGCGAGACGGAGGAAGAGGTCGGCCTGCACCGCAGCCGCATCCGCGTCATCGGGCGGCTTGCCCCCTACATCACGCGGACCGGGTTTTCCGTGACCCCCGTGGTCGGCCTGGTCAAGCCGCCGTTCGACATCGAACCCGACCCGAACGAGGTCGACGACGTGTTCGAGGTGCCGCTCAACTTTCTTATGGATCCGACCAACCATCAGCGCCACAAGCGCGAGGTCAACGGCACGCGCCGCGATTTCTACGCCATGCCCTATGAGGACCGCTTCATTTGGGGTGCCACGGCGGGCATGGTCAAGAACCTCTACGACGTGCTGGTCGGCGACGGCCCCGACGCCAATTTCCGCCGCGACTTTCAGGGCGCGAGGTCGGCGCCATGATCCGCTTGCTGATCAATTACATTTTTCCGCTGATTCTGCCGACGGCGGCCTATCTTGCCTGGGTCTGGTATTACCGCAAGCGCGCGGAAGCCTTGGGCGGCGCGCCGCCGGAGGTGACCCGGGGCGGGCTGTTCTGGTGCCTGGTGACGGGCCTGAGCCTGATGATCGTCTCGCTTCTGGCGCTGGCGGCATTGACCGGGGCTGACCCCGGCCAGGGCGAGTATCAGTCGCCACGCTTCGAGGACGGCCGTATTATTCCCCCCAAGTTCAATTGAGCATTGCCGGGCGGTCGTCCCGGCGGCGGAGTGGGATGGAATGAACGCGGCCGAAGGCGATTACGTCGAAATCCGGGGAATCAGCCGTGAACCGCTGGGCAAGCTGGCGGTCGAGGGCTGGCTCGCTTGGCCGGAAACCCGCCGTCTCGCCGATGTCATGGGCCCCGGTCAGTTGCGCTTTGTCGGCGGCTGTGTGCGGGACGCCATCGCCCGTCGCCCGGTCACCGATGTTGACGCGGCGACGCCGCTTGCGCCCGAGGAGGTCATGGCGCGGCTGGAGGCGGCCGGGATCAAGGTCATCGCCACGGGCTTGGCCCACGGCACGGTGACCGCCGTGATCGGTGCGCGCAAGTTCGAGATCACGACCCTGCGCCGGGACGCGGAAACGGACGGGCGCCACGCGCGGGTCGAATTCACCGACGACTGGATCGAGGATGCCAAGCGCCGGGACTTCACCATCAACGCCATGTCCTGTTCGCCCGACGGCGACGTGTACGATCCGTTCGAAGGCATGCCCGACCTGGCCCACGGCGTGGTCCGGTTCGTCGGCCGGGCCGGTGACCGGGTGGCCGAGGACTATCTGCGCATCCTCCGCTTCTTCCGGTTTTGGGGCGGCTACGGGCGCCCGCCCGCCGATCGCGCCGCGCTGACCGCCTGCCGGACCAACGCGGCCAAGCTGAAGAGTCTGTCGGGCGAACGGGTGCGCGATGAACTTTTGAAAATCCTCATGGTGGCGCAGCCGGCCGAGGCCGTGCGGCTGATGCAAGCCTATGGCGTGCTCGAGCAGATCCTGCCCGAGGCCGGGGAGGTCACGCGCCTGCGCCTGGTCAATTGGCTGACCACGCGGGGCGTCTTGATGGAGGGCTTGGCCGCCGACCCCCTGCGCAACCTGGCGGCCCTGCTGGACACGGACGCCGTTGGGGCTTCGGCCGTGGCGGGGCGCCTGCGTCTGTCCAATGTCCAAACGGATCGTCTGGTCTCCCTGGTGGCGCCGGCGGCAACCCCGACGCCGGACCAGGACACTCTTGACCATGAAAAACTGCTGCGCCGGATCGGACCGGAAATTTTCCGTGACCTGGCAATTCTCGGCTGGGCCGCCGAGATCGAAGCGGCGACGCGTCTTCCCGCCCAACGCTCGGCGGCGTGGCGTGACCTTCTGACCACGGCAATGGACTGGCAGGGGCGGAACCTCCCCGTGAAAGGCCGCGATCTTGTGGACATGGGGCTTGCCCCGGGGCCCCGGGTCGGTGACGTTCTCGGCCGGGTCGAGGTCTGGTGGGAGGACGGCGGCTTCGTGGCCGACCGGGAAGCCTGTCTGGCCAAGGCCCGTGATCTGATCGGGGAGGATAAATGACCCAGTTGCGCATCTGCTTTGTCGGCGACAGTCTGACCAACGGCACCGGCGACCGGTCCTTCCTGGGCTGGCCCGGACGCCTGTGCCAGGCCGAAGTCGCGGCTGGCCATGCCATCACCTGCTACAACCTGGGCATCCGCGCCGAGACGACCGAGATGATCCGCCCGCGCTGGCATGCCGAGTGCACGCCGCGCCTGCTCGACTCGTTTCCGGGGGCCTTGGTGTTTTCCTTCGGCACCAACGACACGGCGGAAGAAGCGGGTCAGACCCGCGTCGCCGTCGACCGATCACTGGAAAACGCGCGGGCGATGATCGTCGAGGCCATGGATTGGAAGCCGACCCTGTGGATCGGCCCGCCCCCCATCGACGAGAACCAGCAGCCGTTTCAGGCAGGGCCCGGATCGCCTGTGCGAACCTTCACCAACGCGCGCATCGCGGCATTGTCGAATGCCTTTGCCGTGATCGCCGCCGATCTGGGCGTGCCCTATCTGGATCTGTTCACGCCCTTAGCCGGCGACAGCGCCTGGCAGGCCGCGATGGGAGATGGCGTCCATCCGCCGGATGACGGCTATCGCCTTATCGCCGAACGGATTGCCGAATGGGATGCCTGGCGGCGATGGTTCCCGACATAAGACCACCGCGCGAATGGGGCGTATTGTCTAGACAACCGTCGCTATGACCTCCGGCTATATTGACACTTGAGAGCGTCCGCGCGAGCATTCGATGGTCGTTTCCGAAAAGGATCGTCATTTTTATTTATAATGGGCAAATATTAAATTCGCCCTGATCAATATTGGGTGGAAGAAACGGGCGTGTTTGAAATTAAAAATGCCTGTATACCTGTTGAGGATTTGGCAGCACCCGAACTGCGCGAGTTACTTTCTTATTGGCAAAGTCTGCGTGGTGATCGATTTGCGCCGTCCTGGACCGAGGTCGAACTGATCGATATGCCGGCCAAGCTGCTGCCCTACCTGACGGTGGTGGAGGTCCGCCACGCCCCTCTGGATTTCGTCTATTCCTTTTACGGCACGGGTCATATGGCGCTGAAGGCGCGGGACCTGACAGGGCGCTCGATCATGGAAGCGCTGCCCAACGAAAACACGCCGATTGTTCTTGAGCAGTACCGACGCACTCTGGAAGCCCGCAAGCCGCTGGCGTTCCGGCGCATTGTGACGTCGCCCGTGCCGGATAAGGGGAACAATCCGACGCAGCATACCTTGCGCGTGCCGCTGTCGGCCGATGGCGAAGGAGTGCAATGGATCATGTCCCTGAGCGACCTGCGGAACAGTCCGGAAATGCGCGATTTTTATGAGACCTTTGGCCGCGACCGCCCCTTTCGTCAAACCACTTCGGTAAGGCGGGCAAGCGCCGGCTGACGGCGCATTGATCCCAAAAATCCGCGGCCCGTCAGAAGCGGGCCAGCCATTCCAGCACGATGGCCTGTTCGGCCTGTTCCGCCGTATTGATCCAGGCCAGGGCACGGCGCTGTGCATCCGGGGCGCTGCGAACGTCGGGACTCAGCGCGTCATAGGCGCGGCGCGCCGCCGGGTCGGCGATAAACAGCGCGAAGACCCGGGTCCGCCCGTCCGCCCCCATGAGATAACCCACCAACCCCTTGGCGTAATGGAGCGTGCCGGTTTTGGCCCAGATACGTCCGGCGGCGGCTTCGGTCAGGAAGCGGTCGCGGAATGCCTTGCGGAACCCGGCCGTGGGCAGCAGGCTGGCGAAGGGCCAGCCGCCGTACCGCCGCCCATGGGCAAAGCGCAGAACCGCCGCCATCTGACTGGCCGTGACGCGGGCGTGACGCGACAGGCCGGAATGATTGGGCAGGTCCCAGCCCCGCCAATCGACGTTCGTGATGGTGCTGTCGACGGCCTTCCCCAGCCAGCCGGATAGTGCGGCGGCCGAGGCGTCCAGGGTATCCGGCCGCCCGTCCAACAGGCGGGCCGCGGTCAGGCCCGTCAACTCGGACACCAGGTTGTTGGAATGCTCCAAGCCCAGACGCGCGACCTCGGCCAGCGGCAGGCCGGCGATGGCCGTGGCGACGCGGGCCTCTTTCGGGGCCGTGCCCGCTTCCGGGGAAGGCAAGGTAATTCCCGCCTGAGCCGCCAACCGGCGGAACAGTTCCGCCGTTGCCAATCCCGGCGCCTTGACGGGCAGAAAGCGGTCCCCTTCGTCATCGGCGTCGGCGCCGATGGTCCAGGCGCCGCCGTCCCACAAGACCGCCCGGCCCGGTCCCTGGGCACGGTTGCCGAAGGTGGCGCGATGGGCATCGACCGGCGGCAGGCGGGTCAGGTCCGGGGCGCCCGCCCCCTCCCGCCGCCACATGAGGCGCCAGCGGTTGAAATCGACGGACAAGGCGCTGACGCCCGGATTGTAGCGGGCCTCGGCCGGTTGGTCCGGATTGATGGCGGGAACGGCGGGCAGCAGGCTTTCGTCGTAGAGAAAGCGGCCCGCGACACGTTTCAGCCCCAGGTCCCGGAGCCGCACCGCCAGGCCGTAAAGATCCTGCGGCGTCAACAGCGGGTCGCCGCCGCCGGCCAGTATCAGATCGCCGGACAGCACGCCCGCCGCGTCCGGCGCGCCGGTCGCCAGCACGCGGGTCTGAAACCGGAAATCGGGGCCCAGCAGTTCCAGGGCGCTGACCATGGTCGCGATCTTGGCGGTGGAAGCGGGGATCATCGGCCGGTCCGCCGCCTGGGCCGTAACCACGGCGCCCGTTTCGGCATCGGCGACGACGAAGGCGATTTCCGCCGTCGGTCCGAGCGCCGTGACGGGATCGGTCTCGACCGTTGCCGGCTGCCCGACGCAGGCCGCCAACGCCAGCGCGCAGATCGCCGCCAAGGCCCGGGCCCCCGTCTTCCAGGGGCCGCCAAGGGATTGAAATGCTTTAACTTGCCGTGATCTGTCCATTACACTACGGCCAACAATAACCGGCGAAATGGAGGGATGCATGCCCTATGTGGTGCGTGACGGTGAGGGCAATGTCCGCGCGGTCTTCGATTCACCGGTCGACGGCGCGGAAGAAGTCGCGCCCGACGATCCCGATCTTGCGGTGTTCATCAACCAGAACGCCCAGACCGGCATGGTCCTCGACGAATGGGTTCAGTCGGATTTGGAACTCGTCCGCGTCGTGGAAGATTTGGTCGAGGTTCTGATCGACAAGGGCGTGTTCATGTTCAACGAACTGCCGGGCGGTGCGCAGCGCAAGTTGAACACCCGCCGTGGACGCCGTAAGGAAATGGACCTGATGGAAAGCCTGTTCGGCGAGATGGCCCTGCCCGAGGACGAACAGGCGGGCGGCACGGCCATCGATATTCCCGAAGACGGTGACGACAATTCGATTCTGTAACAATATACCGGTTGGGGCGGCCGGTGGCGGTATCTTTGAAGTGGCCGCATCAGTCTGGATTTGAGTGTCGAGGTGGGAATGGCCCATCTGGAAAATCACAAAGTGATGACCACCGCGGACCTGGACGATCTGCGTGATACGGTCAATCGGTTGGCCGGTCCGCACTCGTTTGAGGTCAAGGGGGCGCATCAGGCGCTGCGGGCCGACATGTCGGCCACCACTGTCGGCGACCTGAGTCTTTTTCATCTCAGCTTTGGTGATGTCGAGATCGAAGTCTCGTCCGAGGAGAACGATGCCGACGCCTTCGCCGTCTGCCTGTTGACCCGCGGCGTGGCGCGCGCGCGCGCGAAGGTAAGACGGAAATCGACGCGACCGTGGACCGTGCGGTTATCCGGGATTTGAGCAGGGCGATCAGCGGATGGGAGAAAGACTTCGCGTCGTTCGGTCTGGTCCTGCCGAAGGAACGGTTGCAGGCTCAGGCCCGGGCGCTGGTCGGCGATGGGTTGGGCGTGTGCGACTTGGACTTTCGGCGATCGGTCGACTTGACCACGGCGAAGGGCAGCATGTTCGCGCAGACGATCCGATATGTGGCGGACATGATGGACGGTCCATTGCTGGAATTGGACAATCCGCTGTTGGTAAGGCAGTTGGAAGACCTGCTTCTGACACAGGCTCTGACGTTGCTGCCCAACACCCTTCAGGATGAGTTGCTCGGGCGTCCGCGCGCGCATGTCGTATCCCTGCATGTCAAACGGGCACGTGATCATATCCAGGCTCACGCCGACGCGCCGATCAGCCTAGCGGACCTGGCCGCCGTCGCCGGATGCAGCTACCGGACCCTACAAGAATCCTTTCAAGACGCCTACGGATTGTCGCCCATGACCTATCTGCGCAACGTGCGCCTGCATCGGGTTCGTGCCGCGCTGCTGTCCCAAGACGGACAAGGAACCGTTGCGCGAATCGCGTCCACATGGGGCTTCGCGCATATGGGCAGATTCGCCGAGGCCTACCGCCGCCAGTTCGGGGAACTGCCGTCGGAGACCCTGCGTCGCGGGAAGTAGCCGTTTAACGCGGTTGATATCCGAATAACGCGCGAAAAACCCACGGCACGCGTGTTCGGACTTCCGGCGGCGGATCGCCCTCTTTTATCGTCCCTCGGAAGAGTCCGCGAAGGCTCGTGAATGAGGGGGACGGTCTTATCCCCATAAAAAAATAAAACATTGTGCTCATGGTGCGCCGTCCATGCGGATGGACAGGCGCTCACGGTTCAGGTCTTGCACAAGAAAGTCTTATAAAAGGTGTCAATCATGGTTTCTTTTGGAGCGTGCGCTCGCCATTCCGGGCGCGGATTTGCCTTGGTATTCATGGGCATGCTGCTTGCGGCATGGGTGTCTTTGACCGCCGTCGAGGTGTCGGCGGAAACCCTGCCGGGCCGGCCCATCTGCGGGGGCGCCGTCGGTAACCAGATCCAGCCCGCCTGCGATCGCCAACCGGCGAAGTTCATCAGCAAGGCCCGCCGTGATTGCCCCCGGGGCTCGTTCTTCGATCTCGGCACCTGGGCGTGCTTCCAATGCCCGCCGGGATACCAGCGCACGGCCAACAGCGTGACTGAATGGGATGCCTGTTCAAAGGACGTGCCCGATCAGACCGCGCGGGCCAAGTACGAAAGCCGTGCCTCCTGCCCGCCGGGCGCCTTCGTCGATCCGCGCAACGGCGGCGAATGCTGGTCTTGTCCATCGGGTTACGGCCGCACCCTGGCGGCGGTTGATGCCTGGGACGCCTGCGGTGCCGTGTTGAAGGACGCCAAGGCGGCAACCTTCCGCGGCAAGGCCTGCAAGAACGGATGGTATGATCCGCGCAAGGGCGGCGAATGCTGGTCCTGCCCGCGGGGCTTCATTCGCACGGCGGCGGCGGTCGATCAGCACAACGCCTGCCTGCGCGAGGTCGACCTGCAGCCCGCCAAGCGCACCGCCGCGCTGACCTGCGAGGCCGGCGACCATTTCGATCTGATCGACGGCGGCACCTGCTGGCGCTGCCCCACGAACTACGTGCGGACGGTGATGGGCGTGAAGACCCGTGAAGCCTGCGAGAACCTGAGCCTTCAGTGGGACGTGCCCAATCGCAACCTGCCCGGCCTGTTCCGTCTGAAGGGGGCGGAGGCGCTTGCCATCGAGGTCATCCGAGATCGTGATCAACTGAACCTGATGATCGCCCAAGGCGCCAAGGATGCGAGCAAGAACCCGGATGCCTGGGTCAAGGAGGCCTGGGAGACCATCGCCAAGGACCCGGCGCAAAGCGGGTTCCTGTCCACGGCGGTTCTAATGAAGGCGCTCAATGCGTTGGAAAAACCGGTGGCGAAGCGGTCATCGGCCGAACGCGACCTGATCCAGGAGATCGAGACGGGCATTCGCGAGAACCGCATCTTCCTGGCTGATCAGGCGCGGCAGATGTACGAGAACTGGATTCACATGCGGCAACTGACCCTGGCGGCCAACGCCAAACGTGGCGGCATGAGTTCCGTGGCCGCACGTATCGGCTCACCGCCGGACTTCCATACGATGATCTCCAAAACCGTACGCGGTGCCGCCGCGCCGCTCGCCAATCTGGGGATCGGCATCGTCGCCATGAGCAATGCAACGCGGCATATCCCCACCTTCAAGGTGTTTGCGCCGCATGGCGGCAAGCTGATCAAGCAAGTCCTGTATACGGGCGAGAAGGTGGCAAAAGTGGTGATCAAGAAAGGGGTCACCACGGCCGGCAGCAGCGCCGCCAACATTGCGGCGGCGGCGGCGGGGCCGATGGCGATCCTGACCGCGACCATGATCACCATTCAGATGGGGATCGAGGAAATCGCTGAAAGCGAGAAGATGCGCATCACCATCACCGACAACCTGCGTCTGGCGGCCCAGCAGGTGCGTCTGGAAGAATTCATCCAGCAGAAAGACGGCTTCGAACAGGTCATGCACCATTGGGGTATTATCACCTCGGCGCCGTCCAAGCCGTCTCCGGCGTTCTTCGCGGCGGTGAAGGGCAGTGCCGGCCCGAGCCAGGTGTCCAGTCCCGGACAGATCAATATCACGACCAACCGGGTAACGATCCCGAAGCCGGGCAGCAGCAGCGTGACCATCCAGCACGGAACGTTCAAGTTGGCGTTGACTGCGAAGCCGAGCCTGTGTCTGGGGTCGTCAGACGGTAAATCGTTGAAGCTTGTAGGATGCGCCGACCGGGCCGCCGTGACGTGGAACCAAAATGGCGACGTGCTGCAGGCGCCCGGTGGAAAATGTATGGACATCGCCGGAGAAAGCACCCGGGCGGGCGCCCAGATCATCCTGTGGACCTGCCACGGCAAGGCCAACCAGAAATGGCAGTTTTCGTCGCGGGACGAACTGGTCTCGGGCCTGGCCGGGCAATGTGCCGACGTGCCCGGCGGTCGCCTGGTGCCGGGCAACGGGTTGCAGACCTGGGAATGCAATCGCTCGGCCGCGCAGAAATGGAAGAAGCTGCCCTAATGGCGGGGGCCGGGCGCCCGTTCAGGCATCCGGCTTCTTCCCCTGGGTTACGAGATAAAAGCCGCTGCCCGCGAAATGCGGCAGGGGGCTGAGCTTGGCCAGCAGGCTTTTGCGCCGGAGATCAAGCAACAGGCGGCCGATGGGCTGGAACAGGGTTTCGCCCGTATCCGGCCCGGCCGGGTCCAGGCGCACGATGACCGAGCGCGAGGCGCGGAATCGCGACCGCTCGACCATGCGCTTGACGGATTCCGTGGCGTGGGCGAGGTCGAGCCCGCACAGATCGAGTTCGTACTCCGCCGTGTCGTCATAGCCGACCAAGCGTTTCAGGCCGACGTCGTCCAATTCGGGAAGGTCATCATCGGCCACGCCGGCTACTCCCTTGTCAGCACCCCAGGGCGATGGCCAGGTCTTCGACGCTGTCGACGATCACGTCGTAATCGCTGGTTGCCTCGAAGTCCTTGACCTGATCGACGCCGTATTCCGTGGGCCGGTTGATATAGGCCGTGCGCAGGCCTTCCTTGCGGGCGGCCTCCAGGTCGTCGTTATGGGCGGCGCCCATCATGACTTCCTCGGGCTTGACGCCGAGCAGGCGCACGGCATTGCGATAGACCTCGGGGTCGCGCTTGTAGGCCATGTGCATGTCCGACGAATAAATGAAGTCCCAGGGCAGGCCCGCGTGCTTGGCCATGTTGGCCAGCAGCATCAGCGAGCCGTTGGACAGCGGCGCGATCAGGAACTTGGTCTTCAGGCGCAACAGGCCGGGGATGCTGTCCGGCCACGGCGACAGCCGGTGCCAGAACATGTTGAGATCGGCCTTTTCGTCCTCCGTGAAGCGGTCGGCGATCCCGAACTCGACCAGAATTTCGTCCAGGCGTTCGCGATGAATGACGTCCAACGGCGTCCAGGCCCGCTGGCCAGAAATCACCCGATGCAGGCCCGGCCGGTAGCCGGCCCGCCAGGCCCGGGCGAAAGCTTCCCAGTCGACGCCTTCGATGCCTTTCTTCTTGGCCAGGGCCTCACCCATGCGGGTGATCGATCCACGCCAGTCGCTGATCGTCCCGAAGGTGTCGAACACGACGGCCTTCACGTTCTTGAAGTTTTCCTGCTTTGTCATTCCGCGTCCTCCGTATTCGTATGCCCGCCCCGGCAAGTCACATAGCCGGTTCCGGGACAGGATGCCAGGGCCTCGGATCGTCCGCACCCTGCGGGAACTGCTTTACGACGGGTCGAGGGCGGTGTTTCATACCGGCATGGGTACACGTGGATGGGCGGCGTGCATGGCGGCATTGCTGACGATGGCAGTGCCGGCCGAGGCCAAGGAGGCCAGGGACGTCGACCTGGAACTGGTGCTCGCCGTGGATGTTTCCGGCAGCATCGATGATGAAGAAGCGCGCCTGCAGCGCGAGGGCTTCGTCACGGCCATCACCAACCCGCATATCCTGCGCGCCATCCGTTCGGGCCCCTTCGGCCGGGTCGCCGTGATGTATGTGGAATGGTCGGGCCTGGACCGTCACCGTATCGTCGCCGGCTGGACCTTGATCGCCGATGAAAGCGACGCCCGCGATTTCGCGGAAACCATTTCCGACGCGGCGCCGTTCCGGGGCCAATGGACCTCGATCTCCAGCATCATCGACCAAAGCATGACCTACCTGGAGGAAAACGAATACCGGGGGACCCGCCGCGTCATCGATATTTCCGGCGACGGCGAAAACAACAACGGCGATCCCATCATGGGGGCGCGTGACCGGGCCGTCGCCGCCGGGGTGACCATCAACGGTCTGCCTATCATCAACGGGCGCATCGGCCCCAACGGCATGGCGCCGCCGGTGGACCTGGACGGCTACTATCGGGATTGCCTAATCGGCGGGCCGGGCGCGTTTCTGGTCGTCGCCCGCGGGTTTTCCGACTTTGCCCGCGCCATCCGGCGCAAGCTGTTCCTGGAACTGTCCGGCTGGCAGCCCGGCCCCCGGCGCGTGCGGGCGGCGGTTCGGCCGAAGGTCGATTGCCTGACCGGTGAAAAGCGCATGCGCCGCGAGCTGCAGGAACTGAACGACATTCAGAAAGAGCGCTACCGGGGCGCGCTCCCGAAGGCGCATTGAGGTAGGATGGCGGCCATGCGGTTTTTGCACCTATTCCCGGTGATGACGGCGGTTGTGCTGATGGTCCTGTCCGGCCCGGCCCGTGCCCTTGATGTCGATCTGGAACTGGTCCTGGCCGTCGACGTGTCCGGCAGCATCGAAAAGGACGAAGCCGAGTTGCAGCGCGAGGGCTTCGTCCAGGCGTTCCGCAACGAGGCCGTGATCCGCGCCGTCACAAGCGGTGAACACAAACGCATCGCCGTCACCTATGTCGAATGGGCCGGCACCGGCCATCAGCGCATGGGCATCGACTGGCGGATCATCGACGGCGTCAAGGCGGCCCACGGCTTTGCCGACGAACTGTCCGGCCTGCCTTTCGCCTCGGCACTCTGGACGTCCATTTCCGGCGCCATCGATTTCGGCATGGAACGCCTTCGGGCCAGCCCGCACCGGTCCAAGCGCCGGGTCATCGACATTTCCGGCGACGGTGCCAACAATCACGGCGAGGCGGTCCTGCCGGCCCGCGACCGCGCCGTGCGCCAGGGCGTGACCATCAACGGGCTGCCCATCGTCAACGGCCGGCCAAGCCCCTACGGCATGCCGCAACTGCCCAATCTGGACTGGTATTTCGAGGATTGCGTGATCGGCGGTCCGGGGGCCTTCATCGTCGTCGCCGACGGCTTCGCCGATTTCGGCCGTGCCATCAAGCGCAAGCTGATTCGTGAAATCGCCGGGCTGGGCGGGCTGCGGCATAGACCGTCATTGCTTCATCAGGCGCGTTTGGAGGCCCGCCCGCCGTGCGATGCGGGCGAGCAGATGCTGCTAGAGATGGACGATACTTAAAGGCCTGGTATCTGCACTTAAAGGCCTAGTATCTGCGTTTGTCGACGGTCGAAAATGGGGCGTATATCACAGCAGTTACACCTTTGTATTAGATATATATCATGTATAATTTTATTTGCCGCCTGATTGAGCAACTGTGTTTCGACCGAAGGGGGGATCGGGAAGTTGGAAGAGGTTCGTGTTGCTATGGATAGCCTCAGGGATGCAGGTGTCCAACTGGGGACGGCGCTTACGGGGTTCAGCGATCATTTTATAGGATTGTCGGCGGCGCTTGCCGGCGTCGGCATCCTGTCGATGGCCCTCTTGCAACTCATCAAAGACCTGTTTCCTGTCAGAATGTGGTTTCAGTGCATGATGCTGCGCCGCTGGCTGCGGGGTCGTGTGTCAAAGGCCGTTCGCCATGAACTTAAACTTGAGCCTTCTGAGGAGCCATTGGCTGAGATGGCAGAACAGATGCTGATCGGGCTCGCGATGGATGGCGACCGCACAGCACTTCTTAGTCTGCCCATCGAGAAGCTGGCCGGGCAAATCAATGTAGGAAGTCAAGCTGTCATCGAATACCCGGATCGCTACCGGGCTTGTCTCATCGTCCTAGCGGGTGGTGCGGACACGAATGATTTGCTGACCCTTCTCGGGCTGAGCGGCAGCGAAGATGCGTCGCGACGAGATGATGGTGTTGAGGAGAAAGCGATAAGACCGTCGGAGGTGGACCAAGCCTATATCGATGCGAAGCGGAGGGTCGCTGCACATATCCAGCGATCGCTCGACGTCTTTCAGATTCGGGTGACACTGCGCTGGGAATGGTTGATGAAGAGCCTGTCTATTGCATTTAGCATCTTGGTCATATTTCTCCTGGTCGCCACGTTCTTGCCTACCGCGATCGACAATACCTCGGAAAAAATCACCTGGATATTGATCGCCACCATTGGCGGATTCGTCGCGCCGGTGGCACGTGATCTTGTCGCTAGCCTACAGAAGATTAGAGGGCGCGGCACTTGAGCATCGATTATGGCGATTGGACCGTTCGCGTCGATTCTGTCGGCGGCGATGTGGCACCGTACCTGATCGACGAAAGTTCAAACAGCGTGTCTGGACAGGTTCTGGTTCTGGTCCACGGCTTCAAGAATTCCAGGCGCGATGCCTGGGACCGCTATGAGGAGTTTTTGGATCAGGTCTTGAAATACGCAGGTGGGATTCCTGGCGAACTTAGCATTCGTGGTTTTACATGGCCGGGGGATGCGAATTTCGGTCCGGTCTCTTTCGCTGGTTTTCTCAGCTATCCCGTCGAAGTGCGGGATGCACGTATGTCTGCCCGTCGCCTCGCGTATCACCTGGCGACTTTGACGGGTCCAGAAGGGCGGCCGGTGGAGATCAGTCTTCTTGGACATTCTCTCGGATGTCGACTGATACTGGAAGCGTTGGCGAATCTTGTTGGACAGGACAAAGACCGGCAGCGGGATGGAGATGAGGATGGTCCCAGGGTCCCCGTGAATACAATCTTCATTCGCATCGTAGGGCTGATGGCCGCCGCGGTTCCCGTTGTGCTGGTCGAAGAAGGGGGGCGTCTGGAGGAGCCTTCCCGCATCGCGGGGAAGCGCCTCGTGTTCCATTCATCGATGGACCAGGTTCTGCGTTTCGCATTTCCTGCGGGACAGATACTCTCACACCAGATCAGACTGGAAGACCAACCTTATCTAAACGCCGTGGGATTGTACGGAGAGCCGGTAGGTTTTGGTGAAGGTCGAGAGTCTTTGTATCCCAACAGCCATGGTGACTATTGGGGGGACTATCGGATCGCTTCGCGTATCGCTAATGAGTTCGGTGCTGCGGTCATTCGTGAATTGAAGCACCGCGAAACCGAAACGTATCAGATTCCCGAAATGCCCGAGCTGGTGGGGCGCAACATCGGTGGGCGCGATATCAGCGGTGATGAATTCAGATAGGAAGCTCTGCAGCCCTCGCCGGTTGCCCCTACAATCCCTTAAACGGATGACCTAAATCTCAATCTCGCCCCGCATCACCGGCGCGCAGGCGCCGCCGACGCGGATCGCCGAGACGGTGCCGCCGCTGACGTCCGCCGATGTTTCGATCAGCGATGGGCGGCCCATCTTGACCCCCTGAACGATGCGATAAACGTGACTGCCGTCGTCGGACGCCAAGTCACCCAACAGGCCCGTCAGAGCCGCCGCCGCCGCGCCGGTCGCGGGGTCTTCGGCGATGCCCAGGCCCGGTGCGAACATGCGCGCGCGGAAGGTGCCGGGGGCGGCCGGGTCCGGGGCGTAGATGTAGATATGGCCCCCCATGGCGGGGTGTCGGGAGATGGCGTCCCCGTTGCCGCGGGCGCGGGCAAGGGCCTCGACGCCTTTAAGACGTGCGATGGGAAAGACCATGCCGGCGGAGCCCAAGAGCGGCGGATGGGCCGACGTGTCGATGTCGTCCGGCGCCAATCCGACGCAGGGCGCGAATTCGTCCGGGGTGAAGGTGTCGCCGCGGGTGAACCCCTGGGGGGCGGTCAGGCGGGCACCCAGCGGCCCGTCGGGCCCTGGGCGGATGTCGACAAAGACCAGGCCGGCCCCTTCCTCGAACCGCAAGGTGGATTTCAGGGATTTGCCGAACAGCCTGCCCTCGCGGGCCAGCACGAAGGCCGTGCCGACGTTGGGGTGCCCGGCGAAGGGCAATTCACGGCCCGGCGTGAAGATCCGCACCCGGGCCGTATTGGCCGGGTCGGCGGGCGGCAGGACGAAGGTCGTTTCCGACAGGTTGAATTCGCGGGCGATGGTCTGCATGGCATCGCCGGAAAGACCTTCGGCGTCCAGCACCACGGCCAGCGGATTGCCGCCGAAGGGGCGGTCGGTGAAGACATCGACGGTGACGAAGCGGCGCTTCATGAGAACCTCCGATACTGCATGACGCCTGAACAATCGAACGTCCCGAAAGGACGGTCAACGGCCGCATTGTTAGGGAACGTTTCCGGCTGCGCCGAAGTGGAACGCCACCATTCGTGGCGGCGAAACCAGAAAGGAAAAAGTCGCGCCAGATGGATTTTTCACCATAGGTCTATGGCCATTAGCCCAGATTGCTGCCTGAAATCTCATAACATAATATTCGGGAAATAAGGGATTCGGTGCGGCTGCGTGGCAGGGTTTGCGATGCGCAGATCGCGTAAATATGGTGATTGACGTCGCCGTGTGGAAGGTAAGGCCAGTGTCTCAAGAGCCAACGGTGACCAACAAAGAGAC
>PALN01000062.1 GCA_002706405.1 Rhodospirillaceae bacterium
CACCCGCATGCCGCCGACCAGGGCGACCATCTCCGGTGCCGTCAGGCCCATCAGCTGGGTGCGGTCGAGCATCAGCTCTTCCGGTTTCACGATGTAGTCCTTCTGCAGATAGTTGCGGTAGCCGTCGTGGATCGTCTCCATGACGTCGAAGGAGTCGCCGTCGGTATCCGCCGCCGACGCATCGCCGCGGCCCGGCGCGAAGGGCACCGTCACCTCGACGCCCGCGGCCTTGGCGGCCTGTTCGACCCCGACATTGCCGGCCAGGACGATCATATCGGCGACACTGGCGCCGACCTCCGCGGCGATGGATTCCAACACGCCCAGAACCTTGGCCAGGCGTGCCGGCTCGTTGCCGTCCCAATCCTTCATGGGGGCCAGGCGGATGCGGGCACCATTGGCCCCGCCCCGCATGTCGGAGCCACGATAGGTGCGGGCACTGTCCCAGGCGGTGGCGACCATCTCGGCGACGGTCAGACCGCTGGCGGCGATCTTCGACTTGGCCGCATCGACGTCATAGCTTGCGGAACCGGCGGGAACCGGGTCCTGCCAGAGCAGGTCCTCGTTCGGCACGTCGGGGCCGATGTAACGGGCCTTCGGTCCCATGTCGCGGTGCGTCAACTTGAACCAGGCCCGGGCGAAGGTTTCCTTGAAGTACGCCGGATCGGCGATGAACTTCTTGCAGATCGCGTTGTAGATCGGGTCCACCTTCATGGCCATGTCGGCATCGGTCATGATCGGGTTGTGGCGGATCGAAGGGTCGGTCGCGTCGACCGGCTTGTCTTCTTCCTTGATGTCGATGGGCTCCCACTGATAGGCGCCGGCCGGGCTTTTCTTCAATTCCCACTCGTACCCGAACAGCAGGTCAAAGAAGCCCATGTCGAACTTGGTCGGCTCGGTCGTCCAGGCGCCCTCGAGTCCGGAGGTCACCGCATTGGCGGCCTTGCCGTCCATGTTCGGGTTGGCCCAGCCGAACCCCTGCTGGTCGACGTCGGCGGCTTCCGGGTCCGGTCCCAACGCACCGGCATCGCCGTTGCCGTGGGTTTTGCCGACGGTGTGGCCGCCGGCGGTCAGCGCAGCGGTTTCCTCGTCGTTCATGGCCATGCGGTCAAAGGTCACGCGGACGGCTTCCGCCGTTTTCATCGGGTCCGGCTTGCCGTCGACGCCTTCCGGGTTGACGTAGATCAGGCCCATCTGCACCGCGGCGAGCGGATTTTCGAGGGAGGTTTCGTCGCCGGCGTCTTCGTAACGGTCCTTGCCGAGCCACTCTTTCTCCGCACCCCAGTAGATATCCAGTTCCGGGTGCCAGATGTCCTCGCGCCCGAAGCCGAACCCGAAGGTCTTGAGTCCCATGGTTTCGTAGGCGACCGTGCCGGCCAGAATGATCAGGTCGGCCCAGCTGATCTTGTTGCCGTATTTCTTCTTGATCGGCCACAACAGGCGCCGCGCCTTATCCAGGCTGACGTTGTCCGGCCAGGAGTTGAGCGGCGCGAAACGCTGGTTGCCGGTGCCGCCGCCGCCGCGCCCGTCGGCCGTGCGGTACGATCCCGCGGCATGCCAGGACATGCGGATCATCAGGCCGCCGTAGTGGCCCCAGTCGGCCGGCCACCATTCCTGGCTGTCCGTCATCAGGGCCTGCATGTCTTTTTTCAACGCCGCGAAGTCGAGCGTCTTGACCGCGTCGCGGTAGTTGAAGTCCGCGCCCAGCGGGTTTGTCTTGCGATCGTGCTGCGCCAGAATTTCCAGGTTGAGTGATTCGGGCCACCATTCCATGGATGCGCCATGAGACGTGTTTCCGCCGTGCATGACGGGGCATTTCGATTCGGCCATTGGGGTCCTCCAGTTACATCGTCGGTTGTTGAAAAACGCGCGTTCGGAGGGAAAAGCCGAGACGAGTTTAATTTGCGTCTAAGAGTTGTAAAAAATTACCCAAGTCCGCCGTCTTCTCCCGTAGATGCGGCCGCATCGGGCCGCCGCCATCAGCATGCCGGCATGTTCAACCGGCAACGTCAGGCGTTTGGTGACGTTACCGAGAGGCGTGTATTCAGTATAATTGATTATATTTTTTTAATTAATCGACAGGCTCGATCATGAGCCGTCAGATATCGTCAGTGTATCATGCCGTCAGGCCGATGGGACAGGCGACCCCCGTGCCGCCGAGACCGCAGTACCCGCCGGGGTTCTTGGCCAGATACTGCTGATGGGCTTCTTCGGCGTAATAGAACGGCCCGGCGTCCTTGATCTCGGTCGTGATCGTGCCATAGCCGGCCGCGGTGAGTTTCTTCTGATAGGCCTTGAGCGACGCTTCGGCGGCGCGGCGCTGATCCTCGGAATGCACGTAGATGCCGGACCGGTATTGGGTGCCCCGGTCGTTGCCCTGGCCCATACCCTGGGTCGGGTCGTGGTTTTCCCAGAACACCTTCAGCATGTCCTCATAGGACGCCTTGGCCGTGTCGTAGACGGCCAGCAGGATCTCGTTATGGCCGGTCTGGCCCGTGCAGACTTCCTGATAGGTCGGATTGGGCGTGAACCCGGCGCCGTAGCCGACGGCCGTCGCCCAGACGCCCGGGGTGTTCCAGAACATGCGCTCCGCCCCCCAGAAACATCCCATGCCGAACACGGCGGTTTCCATACCGTCGGGAAACGGCGGCTTGATGCGGTTGCCGGTGACGAAATGGTATTCGGATGTGGGGATCGGCGCATCGCGGCCGGGCAGGGCCTGGTCGGCGGTCGGCATTTCGGATTTGTTCGGCATCTTGAACAGGGAGAACATGGCAATGATCCTCGAAAGTCGGGTGTGGTTCAGCATATAGGATTCCGGGCCCGGATATCCATGCGGTCTCGCGAAACTGTGACCATGCGCGAATGGTGCCGTCACGCCATTTTTCTTGGATCACGCGAAGATCGACCATATTATGGCGGCTATGCACAGGCAGATCGCACTCGCCGCCCTGGTCGGCATGGCCGCTTTGATCTTCGCGCCCGAACTGAGGGACGCGGGGGCCTTCGTGCTGTCGAAAAGCCTGGACGCCAACGCGATCAAGGTGGTGCAGAACAGCCTGTACGGCCTGGGATGCTTCTAATCCGCCGCAGAGCGGCCTGCGCCTGACATGTCCGACACTTCCCAAGACGGTATTCTCGACCTGTGGCCGACCAAGCTGGTGCGCCGGCATCTGCCGGGCTTCGAGGAGCCGACCCAGGCCCTGGTCAAGCTGATCCGCGACATGGAGCGGGTGAACAAGAACCTGACCACGGATTACCTCGCCCCCGATTTCTTCAACCTGGACGAGCCCGCCGTGGCCTGGCTGCGCGAACAGATCAACGCCACGGTGGTTGATTACCTGCGCGCCATCGGCATTGATTATGATGTGAAATGGACCATCCAGGGCTGGCCCAACATCAACCGCCTGGGCGATTACCACGACGCCCACAATCACCCGGGATCATACCTGTCCGGAACCTATTACCTGAAGATGCCGGGGGTGAAGGAGCCCATGCGCAACCGCGCCGACCTGCGCCCCTCGCATATCACGTTCTATGACCCGCGCCCGGGCGTGAACATGACGGCCATCGCCAAGGACCCCTATGTCGATCCGGAATACACGGTGCTGCCGGAGCCGGGCCTGTTGATGATGTGGCCGGCCTTCCTCAGCCACTTCATCCACCCGAACCTGTCCAAGGACACCCGGGTCTCGGTCAGTTTCAACATCGTGCTCAAGTGGCAGGACCACTACGTGCCGACGCAATAACCTTCCTTGATGTCCGTCACCAGCCGATCGCCTTGGGCAGCCAGGTGGCAATTTCCGGGAAGGTGAACAACAGGCCCAAGGCCACCACCTGCAGCAGAATGAACGGAATCACGCCCAGGTAGATGTCGCCGGTGGTGATTTCCGGCGGCGCCACGCCCTTGAGGAAGAACAGGGCCCAGCCGAAGGGCGGCGTCAGGAACGAGGTCTGCAGGTTCATGGCGACCAGGATCGAGAGCCATACCATGTCGACGCCCGAGTTGACGAACACGGGCAGGAACAGGGGCAGGGCGATGTAGGAAATCTCGATCCATTCCAGGAAGAAGCCGAGAACGAAGATCACCGCCATCATGAACAGAAGGTCGGCGGTCACGCCGCCCGGGATGAAGTCGAACATGTAGCCGACCAGGTGTTCGCCGCCGAGACCCCGGAACGCCAGGCCGAAGGGCTGGGCGCAGATCAGGATGAAGAACACCATGGCCGACGTCAGAAGCGTGCTTTTGCAGACGTCGGCCAGGACGCGCAGGGTCAGCCGTCCGCCCATGAGGGCCAGGATGAGGGAGCCGAGCGCACCCATGGAGGCGGCCTCCGTCGGGGCCGCGACGCCGCCGACGATGGAGCCCAGCACGGCGAAGATCAGCACCAGGGGCGGCAGCACGACCTGCACCAGCTTGATCAGCAGCTCGCGCCGGCCCAGGGCGTCCCGTTCGGCCTCGGGGATGGCGGGGGCCATGTCGGGGCGGAAGTAGCCCAGCAGCAACAGGTAGAGGGCGAGAATCCCGGCCAGCATCAGGCCCGGCACCATGGCGGCGGCGAACAACGTGCCCACGGACAGGCCCAGGATATCGGCCAGCAGGATCAGCACCAGGCTGGGCGGAATGATCTGGCCCAGCGTGCCCGAAGCGCAGATGGTTCCGCAGGCCAAGCCCTTGTCGTAGCCGCGCCGCACCAGGGGCCCCAGCGCCAACAGGCCGACGGTGACGACCGTGGCCCCGACGATGCCCGACGACGCCCCCATCAGGACGCCGACGATGATGATGGCAAGCCCCATGCCGCCGCGCAGGCGCCCCATGGCATGGCCGATGACGTCGATCAGGTCCTCGGCCATGCGGGATTTTTCCAGCATCACACCCATGAAGATGAACAGCGGCAGGGCCAGCAGGGTGTAATTGGTGACGACACCGTGGATGCGCCCCGGCAACAGGCCGAACAGGGAAGTCCCGAACCCAAGATAGCCGAACAGCAGTCCGGAGACGGCCAGGGATATGGCGACGGGAATGCCGATCACCAGAAGCCCGAAGAAGCCACCGATCATGCCGATGGCGAGCAGTTCCATTTCCGTCATTGCGAGGCGGTCCGCTCGGCGCGCGCGGCGGCGAAGGTGGTGAGGGCGCCCAGAGCCTGACTGATCGCCTGCAGGCCGAGAAGCCCGAAGCCCAGGGGGATGAAGGCTTTCAGCACCCAGCGGTAGGGCAGGCCGCCCGGATCGGGCGAGCCTTCAAGAATGCCGTAGGACTGCTGCACGTAGGGCAGGGACAGCACGACGATGGTGACGGACACCCCGATCACGAGAAAGTCCGTGACCAGGTCGATCACCGCCTGCCAATGAACGGGCAGGCGGGCATAGAGGAAATCCACGCGCACATGCTCGCCCTTTTGCATGGCATAGGACATGCCGATCAGCGCGATGGGCGAGACCAGGTGCCATTCCAGTTCCTGCAGGGCGACGGAGCTGATGTTGAGGCCGTAGCGGGTAAGAACGTTGCCCGCGACGACGAAGACCATGAACAGGCCGCAGACGGCCGCGAGACGGCCCGCCCATTCCACCGGAATGAGCAGGGCCGCTTCGAGACGCCGCAGGCCCGAGGGGCTGCGTGGATTCATGTGCGATTACCTCGCCCGTGTTAAGACGAGATCATGCCCTGATAGGGCTTTTCCGAAATCGCCGCCCAAGACCGATGCTTGTCACGGAAGGCCATGAAATGGTCGTGGACCTTCTTGGTCAGCGGATCGGCGGCGGACTTTTCCGCCAAAACCTGTTCGGTCAGCGTCTTCAGTTCGGCGACGACGGCGTCGGGCAGGGTTTGGGCGATGACGCCGTGATTGGTCACCAGATCGGTCAGGGCATCGGCGTTGTTGGCCTCGCTCCAGGCATGGCTGTCCAGGTTGCAGGCCTGCGCGCAGGATTTGACGATGGCCTGCAGGTCCTTGGGCAGGCTGTCCCAGGCCTTCTTGTTCATCAGCAGTTCCGTCACGTTGGACGGCTCGTGCCAGCCGGTGGTGTAGTAGTACTTGGCGGCCTTGTGCAGGCCCATGCGGCGGTCCTGGAAGGGGCCGACGAATTCGGCCGCGTCGATCACGCCGCGTTCCAGGGCCGGGAAGATTTCCCCGCCGGGCAGCAGCTTTACGGCGACGCCGAGTTTCTCGTAGACCTTGCCGGCCAGGCCCGGAATCCGCATCTTCAGGCCGTCGAAATCCTTAACGGATTCAATGGGTTTCTTGAACCAGCCGGTCATCTGCACGCCGGTGTTGCCCATGGGCAGGGCGGTCAGGCCGTAATCGGCATAGACCTCGTTCCAC
The DNA here is from genome assembly GCA_002706405.1 of Rhodospirillaceae bacterium. GTDB lineage: Bacteria > Pseudomonadota > Alphaproteobacteria > Rhodospirillales > Casp-alpha2 > UBA1479. Next base: position 6,324 of record PALN01000062.1, read on the forward strand.
AGCTCCAGGCCGCCCGCATGGTACATCCAGGCGTTAACCCCCTGGAAGTTGAGGCCGAAGGGCACGGTGGTGAAGTACTGTGCGGCGAAGATCTTGCCGGCCCAGTAATAGGCGTTGCCGGCGTTCATTTCGATGGTGCCCGAGCGCACGGCGTCGAAGCCTTCCTTGGGCGGGATCAACTCGCCGGCGGCGAAATGCTGGATGTTCAGGCGACCGTCCGACATTTCCTTCACGCGCGCGCAGAAGTCCGTGGGGCTGCCCGGGCCGACCGTATAGAAGGGCGCGCCGGCCGGATACATGTTGGTCATCTTCCAGTTGAAGGTGTCCTTGGCGCGGGCGATGGCAGGGGCGGCCAACAGGCCGCCGGCGGCGGCCCCGGCGGTGACGGAGGCTTTTAGTAGGTCTCGGCGTTTCATGACGTTCTCACTTTTCCCTGTCTGATTGGTTATTGACGGCACCGGTTATGGTGATGCGTGCCAAACGAATGATCGGAGTGAACGCCAGACGCCGTTGCCGGGCGGATCGGTCCTTCTCTGAAATTCGAATCCGGTCAGGCAAGTGCCTGATTTCCATATGAATTCGGCGCTACCTAACCATCACGGCCGGTAGGGGATTCGATGTCGATGTTTGGATGGAATGCCCGCGCCGTTGCGGGATGGAAATTGGCCCCTGACGGGCCGGGCCCATGCGGGCCGAAAAGAAATTGGGCCGGACCGGGGCGCCACCTTCCTATGGCTGACTGGGCCAAGGGGGCGCCACCGATCCGGCCGGCGGAGAGCAAGGACGGGACCACGCGCGGTGGGAGGTCCGCTTGAACGCCCGTCCTGTACCCTTGCTCCGCCGAAACCCGTGGGGGTACGGGTTTAAATTAGCGCGCACCTGCGGTGTTCGGATGGATCAGACCGTCCAAGCCGTGGCGGATCGAGCCGGCAACGCGGGCAATGCCGCGGCCGAGAGCGAACAGGTGATCGCGGACCGCTTCGGCGCGAAGCATTTCTGCTTCGTGGAGAAGCCGCGTCAGTTCTTCCGGAGAGATTTCTTTGTAGTTGGTGTGTCCAATGATGTCTTTCATCTGAGGACTCCTTTCAAGGTTGGTGTGCGGTTGGTCACTGAATCTGCGGCTGCTGCAATGCAACAATCGTGTTGCAGTGCAATATAATGGTAAGGTTGCTCAGCGATAATCCCCTCGAAATGCACAAGGCTTGTGACTTCTACGCACAAACGGCTTAAAATTAATCAGGAATAAGTTAATGGATATTGCGACACAGATGATCATGTTCGCCACCGTCGTTGAAAACGGCGGGTTTTCCGCGGCTGCGCGGGATTTGGGCCTGACCCCGTCGGCGGTCAGCCGCCAGATCGGGCAACTGGAGGATCGCCTGGGCACGCGCCTGTTGAACCGGTCGACCCGGCGAATCTCCCTGACCGAAGTCGGGCGCGCCTTCTACGCACGCTGCGCCGATGTATCGCAGAGCGTGCAGGAGGCGGAGTCCCTGGTCCTCAACATGGTCGACCACCCGCAGGGAACCCTCAAGGTGGCGGCAACCGTGGCCTTTGCAAAGGCGCAGCTGCTGCCCTTGCTGCCCGTGTTCCTGGCCAGGAATCCGGACCTGAAGATTTCCCTCGATGCCACGGACCGGGTCATCGATCTGGTCGAGGAACAGGTCGACGTGGCGATCCGGTTTTCCGAACAGATCGATGATTCGTCCGTCGTGTCGCGCAAGCTGGCGACCAACCGGCGGGTCTATGTGGCGGCGCCGTCCTACGTCGCCGAACATGGCCTGCCGCGCACGCCGGACGAAGTGGCGGGCCACAACTGCCTGCGCATTTCGACGGTGGAGGCCTGGAATACCTGGACATTCGACGACGGGACCGGCCCCGTTCGCCTGCCGATCAAAGGGAATTTCGAGGCCAACAGCGCCGATGCCATCTATTATGCGGTGTTGGCGGGCGTCGGAATCGCCCGGCTTTCCACATATCTGGTTAACGACGCCCTGGCACAGGGGCGGCTGGTTCGCGTGCTGCCGGATTATGCCGACGAGACCTCGGACATTCTGGCGATCTATTCCAATAAGCGGAACCTGTCGCCCAACGTGCGGGCCTTCATCGACTACTTCGCCGAAAAGTTCGGCCCCGTGCCCCCCTGGGAAAAAGAGCGGGCGGCCTAGACGAACGCACCCGCAGGCCTTACCTATTCGTCAGTTGATCAGACAAAACGGACAGACATCCTTGAAAATCTTCATCGTCGATGACGACCAGATCACGCTTGAAATTCTGAGGTCCATTCTCGAGGGCGCCGGCCATGAGGTGACGAGCGATCTCATGGGGGCCACGGCGATCTCGTCCATCAAGCAGCATGTGCCGGATGTCGTGTTGACGGACCTCCAGATGGCCTCCGTCGATGGGTTCGACCTGTGTCGCGAACTTCGCCAGAGTTCTCGCCTGCGCCGGACCAAGATCATCATCGTATCCGCCCATTCCGCCGAAACCTGGAAAGATCGTGCGGCGGAGCTGGGGGCCGACGGTTATGTCGAGAAGCCGATCAATGCGGACAAGCTGCTGGCCCTGATCGAGGAATTGGTCAAAACCGCCTAGGTGCCGCCGGTCAGCCCGGTCAATAGGCCGCTGGCCCGGATGCCGTCGAACAGGAACTGGACGGCGAGCGCCGCCAACAAAATTCCGAACACCCGCGACAGCACATGCACGCCGGTCACGCCCAGGCGTTTCTGAACCTGCGCCGCCACAAGCATCAGGGCCAGGGCAATGACCAGGACCGCCGCCATGGCGGCCGCCACGGCGGCCAGGCGCAACGCATCGCCGTGAGCGTCGGCGACCAACAGCAGGACCGCCCCGATCGTCCCCGGTCCGGCGATCAGCGGCGTCGCCAGGGGAAACACCGAGACATCCTTGCGGGTAATCGATTCGGCGTCTTCCTCGTCGGTGGTCGACGTTCCGCCGGAGGACCTGGCGAACACCATGTCGATGGAAATCAGCAGCAGGAGAATCCCGCCGGCCGTGCGGAGGGCGGGCAGGGAGATCCCCATGTAGGTCAGCACGGGTTTCCCGAGCACGGCAAAAAACAGCAGAATGCCGCCAGCGATGACGACCGCGCGCACGGCCGTGCGGCGCCGTGCCGCCGCCGAGGCCTTGGGGGTCAGGGCGGCGAAGGCGATGGCCACGTCGGGCGGCCCGACGGTGGCGAAGAAGGTCGCGAAGGCGATGAGGGCCGGTTCAAGCATGGCGGGATACTAGGACATTCGGAACGTGTGGGATACGGGGGCACAGGTTGTGGCGAAGGCTACTCGGGATCAGTGGGGGGCATGACCGCCTTGCGCAGGGCCTGAAGACGGTTTCGGAAGTCCCGCGTATCCCCATAAGCGAGAAAGCCGGGGTATCGCGGATGCGGTGAGCGGACCCGCAAGGCGTGTTTGATGGGGCACCAGTATTGTTCTGTGCGGCTCGCGACCTCCCGGGTGTAGGTGATAACGCCGTTGGCATAGCCGCAATACAGGCAATTCAGCTTTTCGATGACGTTCAGATAGGGCAGCCGGTGACGGTCGATGACCACGTAATCCGCGCGTCGGACACGCTGCATGCGCCAGACCGTGAAGCAGACCGCTTGGTAGACGGACACCCCCAGGTCGAGAATGACGAACGGTACAACAAGGCCGTAGATGAAGGGGCTGACCAGAATGTTCGCGATCGGCGACCGGCGCAGGAACGTCAGAATCCCGGTTTTGAGCAGCTTGTGACGGCGCAGAACCTCGTCCTCGAACACGGCGCGGCCTTCCGCCATGGAGAACTGAAAGCGTGCCTGCTGCGCTTCCATCTTCGCTTCGATCTCTTTTTCCAGGCGGACCAGGCGCCGGACAAGATCGTCGATTTCGCTGTCGAGTGCCATGGGCGCGCGCTTTCCATCTGTTTTTGCGAAGTCGCGTCAGGGGCCGGTCGTGTCCTCGCCGACAAAGGCCTTGAACGTGTCCTCGATGACCTTGCGGCCGATGTCGCGGGTGATGAACACGATCTTGGAGCGATGATCGTCATCGGGCCAGCCAGGCAGGCCCACGGGCGGGTGGAACAGGTGCTGGACCCCATGCACGGCGACCGGATTGGGCTCGCCGACCACGTTCAGGATGCCCTTGATACGCAGCAGGTTCTCGCCCTGGGTCGTGATCAGCATCTCCATCCAGGTGACGAACCTCTCCCAGGGAATCGGGTCGTCCACGGTCATGCAGAAGGAGGAAATGCGCGCGTCGTGGCGGTTGGGATCATGGTGGTGATCGTGCCCGTGGTCATGTCCATGATCGTGGTTGTGGCCATGATCGTGATCGTGTTCTTCGTGGTCTTGGGAAAAGGCTTCCTCGCGCAGCCAGCCGGCGACGTCGGCAATCTTGCGTTCGCTGGAAAACAGCCCGGCGTCGAACAGGTCCTTGGGGCCGAAGTCGGCGGCGGCGTCGAACACGGGGGCCGACGGGTTGAGAGTGCGAAGGCGGTCCTGGATCGTCGCCAGTTGTTCAGGCGTCGCCAGATCGGCCTTGGTCAGGACGATGCGGTCGGCGACGGCGGCCTGCTTCACGCTTTCCGGCTGGGCATCCAGGGTCTGGGGGCCGTTCACGGCGTCGACCACGGTGACGATGCCGTCCAGCCGGTAACGCGGCCCCACGGTCGGATCGGTCATCAGGGTGTGGATGATGGGGGCGGGGTCGGCCAGGCCCGTGGTCTCGATCACCACGCGCTTGAACCAGGGAATCTTCTTATCGAAGCGCTGCCAGAACAGCTCGCGCATCGCATTGACCAGATCGCCGCGCACGGTGCAGCACAGACAGCCGGAATTGAGCAGCACCGTGTCTTCGCGGGTTTCCTTCACCAGCAGGTGGTCGATTCCGATCTCGCCGAATTCGTTGATCAGCACGGCGACTTCGCCCATGTCGGGATGGCCGAGCAGCTTGTTCAGCAGCGTCGTCTTACCGGCCCCGAGGAAGCCGGTCAGCACGGTGACGGGAATGGTTTTGGCGATCAGCCGCGCGTTGACGTCCTGCGGTGCGTCGGCAGGCACCTCGTCGCCGGCCTCAGTCCTTTCCGCCATAAAGGGCCTCCGGCGTGACCTCGGGTTCGGCGATCACGCGGATGTCGCCGTCGCGCACGGCATGGAAGAAGCAGTTGTGACGGCCCGTGTGGCAGGCGACGCCCGTCTGATCGACCAGCAGCAGCACCGCATCCTCGTCGCAGTCGAAGCGGAATTCCTTCAACATCTGAACCTGGCCCGAGCTCTCGCCCTTGCGCCACAGCCGGCCCTTGGAGCGGGAGAAATAACAGACCCGGCCCGTTTCCAGGGTTTCACGGATGGCGTCGGCGTTCATCCAGGCGAGCATGAGCATTTCGCCCGTGTCGTGCTGCTGCGCCACGGCGGGAATCAGGCCGGCTTCGTTGAATTTCAGGCGGCCGATGACCCGGTCCGCCACGTCGTTGCTCATGTCAGTTATCCGTACTTACTTGGCGGCGGTGAGCCGCTGAATTTGGGTTCAGCGGGCGGCGTTCAGCCGCCCGAGGCCTTCTTCCAGGTCCTCGATCAGGTCCTGGGGGTCTTCCAGCCCGATATGGAGACGCACCATGGGATTGTCATGGGGCCAAGCCACGGCCGTGCGCGATCCCTTGGGATTAATCGGGATGGCCAGGCTTTCGAAGCCGCCCCAGCTGGCGCCGATGCCGAACAGGTCCAGGCCGTCGACCATGGCCGAGACCGCAGCCTTGGGATAATCGCCGAACATCACGCCGAACAGACCGGACGCCCCCGTATGGTCACGCTTCCACAAGGCATGGCCGGGGTCGGTGGGCAGGGCGGGGTAGAGCACGCGCTCGACCTCGGGCCGGGCGGCGAGCCAGGTCGCGACTTCCATGGCGTTCTTCTGGTGGCGTTCCATGCGCACGGACAGGGTGCGGATGCCGCGCAGCGCCAGATAGCATTCGTCGGCGCCGGCACGCGAGCCCAGGGTGTTCTGCATGCCCTTCAGGGCCTGGAACTGTTCCTCGGTCGCAACCGTCACCGTGCCCAGCATGGCGTCGGAATGGCCGCACAGGTATTTGGTCCCGGCTTCCAGAACGATATCGGCGCCCAGCTTGAACGGGTTGCAGAAGAAAGCCGATGACCAGGTGTTGTCGATTACGGTGATGATCTCGCGGGCGCGGGCGACCTTGGTGATGGCCGGCACGTCCTGCACCTCGAAGGTGTGGGAGCCCGGGGATTCCATGTAGATCATCCGCGTGTTGGGCTGGATCAGATCCTCGATCCCGGCGCCGATCAGGGGATCGTAGAAGGTGATCTCGATCCCGGCGCGTTCCAGCAGATTGGCGCCGACCCGTTTGCGCGTCGGGCCATAGACGGAATCGGAAATCAGCACATGATCGCCGTGCTTGAGGAACGTGATGGTCGCCGCGGCGATGGCGCCCAGACCGGATGGGAAGGTCACGGTGCGGTGGGCGCCTTCGTACAGGTCCGTGACGGCTTCTTCGACCGCGAACTGGGTCGGCGTGCCGGAGCGTCCGTATTGCACGCCCTTGAACGGCGGGCGGTCGCGGGTTTCGAATTCCTCGACGGTCGGGAACAGCACGGTCGAGGCGTAATAGATGGGCGGATTGGGAATGCCCACGTTGTCCCAGGGCTTCATCGCCGTATGGGCGATGACCGTGTCCTTGCGCCGTGATTTCTTCGTCATGTGGGGGGATTCCTCGGTTGGTTGGGCGTTTCGGCAAGATAGCGGGAAACCATGTTTTCGCAAGGCGTTACGCATGTGCACCGCGTCAAAACGAGCGGCTTCCCGGGGAAAAAAAAGACAATGATTCTCGCTTGAGCGATTTTTGTAGGTTATGTTACGCCTGTAAGCCTTCGCGGGTGCGGTATGAACATTCGCCCGCGGAAAACAAAGTAATAAACCGATTTCAGATAGCCAGGGAGCAATCTACAAATGTTCAAACGAGCAAGTATTGTCGCCGCCGCAGCTGCGGTTGTCGGCATTGCCTCGGGGGCACAAGCGGCAACGCTTGATGACGTCAAGGCACGCGGAGTCCTGCATTGCATCGTGAACACCGGTCTTCCGGGGTTCTCGTACACCGACGCCAACGGTAATTGGGCCGGCTTCGACGCCGACATGTGCCGGTCCGTCGCCGCCGCCGTCCTGGGTGACGGAGACAAGGTGAAGTTCATTCCGGCCACGGGCAAGACCCGGTTCACGCTGCTGAACTCCAAGGAAGGCGACGTGATCTTCCGGAACACCACCTGGACCTTCGTGCGCGACGTGGACGTGAAGCTGACCTTCATCCACCCGACCTATTACGATGGCCAGGGCTTCATCATTCGCAAGTCGAAGGGCGTCAAGAGCGCCAAGGAACTGGACGGCGCCACCGTGTGCATTCAGACCGGCACGACGACCGAACTGAACCTTGCCGACTTCTTCCGCGCCAACAAGATCAAGTACACGCCGGTGCCGATCGAAGACAGCTCGGAAGCGCGTAAGAACTATCTGGCCGACCGTTGCGATGCGTACACCACGGATGCTTCGGGCCTGGCCGCCACGCGCGCGACCTTCGAAAAGCCCTCGGACCACGTGATCCTGCCGGAAATCATTTCCAAGGAACCGCTGGGTCCGGTCGTTCGTCACGGTGACAACCAGTGGGAAGACATCGTCCGCTGGGCCGTGTTCGCCCTGATCCAGGCCGAGGAATCCGGCGTCACCGCCGGCAACGCCGATGAGTTGGCCAAGAACCCGCCGAACCCGGACGTCGCCCGCCTGTTGGGCGCCGAAGGTGACCTGGGGGCCATGCTGGGCCTTGATAAGGCATGGGCTCTGCGCGCCATCAAGGCTCGCGGCAACTATGGCGAAATCTTTGAGAAAAACCTCGGGACCAGCACCCCGATCGGTTTGGAGCGCGGTCTGAACGGCCTCTATACCGCCGGCGGACTGCAATACGCACCGCCGTTCCGGTAAGCCGGGACTTAATCGTGCAAACGACCTGAACGATACGCGCCGGGTGGGGTCTCCCCCCGGCGCGTCTTCGTTTCGAAGGTCGATAATAAGAAAATATCTTCCCGCGCTCATGGGAAGGAACGAGGCGGCGGAACACCGGTAAGGTTTGAATCAAACCGCCCAACAACGACAGGGGGCTGACGTGACCACATCCGTGGATCAAAGAAGCGTGACGGCATCGGGTCAACCGAACGTGCTGTTGAAGCTCTGGCGAAACAAGGAAACCCGCTCGGTCATTATCCAGATTGTGACGATGGCCCTGCTGTTCGCCTTCTTCGCCTACATCATTAACAACGCGGTATTGAACCTGCAGGCGCTGGGCAAGACCTTCAGCTTCGATTTCCTGCAGGAACCCGCATCCTACGACATCAACCAGACGCTGATCGAGTACACCTCGCGCTCGTCGCATGCGCGGGCCATGCTGGTCGGCATCCTGAACACGGGCTTGGTCGCCATCTGCGGCGTCATCCTGGCGACGGTCCTCGGGTTCATTCTCGGCGTCATCCGCCTGTCGAATAACTGGCTGGCATCGCGGATCGTCTACGTATTCATCGAATTCACGCGCAACGTGCCGGTGCTGCTGCATATCCTGCTGATCCACGGCATCATGGTGCACTTCCTGCCATTGCCGAAGCAGGCGATCAGCGTCGGCGATGCCTTGTTCCTGTCCAACCGCGGCGTCTATGCGCCGCGCCCCGAATTCCTCGACGGCTTCGGCTTTACCGTGGCGGCCTTCGGGGTCGCGGTCATCGCCGCCCTGATCTTCCGCCGCTGGGCCAAGAAGGTGCAGGAGGATACGGGCAAGATCTATCCCGTGTTTCTGATCTGCACCGGCGTCATCATCGGTCTGCCGCTGATCGTGTTCCTGATCTCCGGCTCTCCCTTGACGTGGGAAATGCCCAAGATGGGCCGCTTCAACCTGCAGGGCGGCGTCATGTTGCTGCCGGAGTTTCTGGCCCTTTGGCTGGCGCTGTCGTTCTATACCTCGGCCTTCATCGCCGAGATCGTGCGCTCCGGCATCATGGCGATCAACAAGGGACAATGGGAAGCCGCGGGTGCGCTCGGCATTCGCCGAAACCGCGTGCTGCAGTTGGTCATCATCCCCCAGGCGCTTCGGGTCATCATTCCGCCCCTGGCCAGCCAGTACCTGAACCTGACCAAGAATTCGTCGCTCGCCATCGCCATCGGCTACATGGACATAGTTGCCACCATCGGCGGCATCACGCTCATGCAGACGGGCAAAGAAATGGAGACGATGATCATCGTGCTGCTGCTCTATCTCAGCTTCTCGCTGGTCATCTCGGCCTTCATGAATTGGTACAACAAGCGCATCGCGCTGGTCGAAAGGTAAGGGGAGGGGATCATGGCAAACACGCAAAATCCTGATATGACACCCGGCCTCACGAACGCCTATGAGCCAGGCGAGCATCCGGATTGGCCGGCACCGTCGTCGGTCAAGGGGCCGGTCCATTGGATCAAAACCAACCTGTTCGGTTCGGTCACCAATACCCTGCTGACCCTGCTGACCATCTACCTGCTGTACAAGATCATCCCGTCCATGGTGGATTGGATGTTCCTCGATGCCGCCTACACCGGGACCTCGCGCAAGGATTGCGAAGCCCAGGCCAGCGGCGCCTGCTGGGCCTTCATCGGCACCCGCCTGCAGCTGTTCATCTACGGCTTCTATCCGGACGCCGAACGCTGGCGGGTCAACCTGACGGCGGTCCTTCTGGTCGCCGCCTTGGCGCCGGTGCTTTATGACAACGTGCCGCACCGGGGCAAGGCGCTTATCTTCACGGCGCTTTATCCGGTGATTGCCGGTGTGTTGCTGGTCGGCGGGATCTTCGGCCTGGAGTTCGTGCCGACGGATCAGTTCGGCGGCCTTATGCTGAACGTCATCATCGGCGTCACGGGCATCGCCTTTTCGCTGCCCATCGGCATCTGTCTGGCCCTCGGGCGACAATCCCACCTGCCGGTGCTGCGCATCGTCTGCGTGGCGTTCATCGAGTTCATCCGCGGCGTGCCGCTGATCACCTTGCTGTTCGTGGCCGCCGTGATGCTCAGCTACTTCGTGCCGCCGGGCACCAACTTTGATCTGCTGGTCCGCATGCTGATCATGGTCACGCTGTTCGCCTCGGGCTACATGGCCGAGGTCATCCGCGGCGGCCTGCAGGCGATCCCCAAGGGACAGTACGAAGCGGCCGACTCCATGGGCCTCAAGTACTGGCAGTCCATGCGCCTGATCATCCTGCCGCAGGCCTTGAAGATCGCCATCCCCGGCATCGTCAATACCTTCATCGCTCTCTACAAGGATACGACCCTGGTCATCGTCATCGGCCGGCTCGACATCCTGGGAATCGGACGGTCATCGTTGGCGGACAGCAAATGGCAGGGCCTCTCGACCGAGGTCTATGTCTTCGTCGCCATCTTCTTCTTCATCAGCTGCTTCCTCATGTCGCGGTACTCCCTGTACCTCGAGAAGAAGCTGCACACGGGTCATTAAGAGGAGCCAGCAATCATGGCTGAAACACAAACCGCCGCAACGGCCGGCGCGATCGGATCCTCCAAGGGGTCCGACGACATCATCCAAATCCAAGGCATGCACAAGTGGTATGGCGATTTCCATGTGCTCAAGGACATCAACCTGTCCGTGAAGGCAAAGGAACGCATCGTCATCTGCGGGCCGTCCGGGTCGGGCAAGTCGACCCTGATCCGCTGCATCAACCGGCTTGAGGAACACCAGAAGGGCGACATCTACGTCAACGGGATCGAGTTGACCAACGACCTCAAGAACATCGACCTGATCCGCCGCGAGGTCGGCATGGTGTTCCAGCACTTCAACCTGTTCCCCCATCTGACGGTGCTGGAGAACTGTACGCTGGGCCCCATCTGGGTCCGCCAGACGCCGAAGAAAGAGGCCGAGGCGATCGCCATGCAGTATCTGGAGCGGGTCAAGATTCCCGAACAGGCGCTCAAGTTCCCGGGCCAGTTGTCGGGCGGTCAGCAGCAGCGCGTCGCCATCGCGCGGTCGCTCTGCATGAGCCCGAAGATCATGCTGTTTGACGAGCCGACTTCGGCCCTCGATCCGGAAATGATCAAGGAAGTGCTCGACACCATGATCGAGCTCGCCGACACGGGCATGACCATGCTCTGCGTGACCCACGAAATGGGCTTCGCCAAGACCGTGGCCGACCGGGTAATCTTCATGGACGGCGGCGAGATCATCGAACAGAACGAACCCCATTCGTTCTTCGACAATCCGCAGCACGAACGCACCCAACTGTTCCTGAGCCAGATCCTGGCGCACTAGAACAGCCGGTCTTCGAATATGGAAAAGGCGCCCTTCGGGGCGCCTTTTTTGTTGGCAGGTCAAACGGCGGAACGCTGGCGCGAACTAGATGGTGACGACGACCTTGCCGATGGCCTGACCGCTGGTCAGGCGATCATAGGCTTTGCCGACGTCGGCGAGGGCGAACCGAGTGTCGTCCAGCAGAGGGTGCAGGGCGCCTGCATCCACGATCTCGCTGAGTTTCGTCAGGATCTCGCCGTGCTGTTCGCGTTTATGGTCATGCAACATGGGGATCAGCATGAAGACGACGTGCAGCGACAGGCCCTTGAAGTGGGCCGGGGTCAAATCCAGTTCCACAAGGAACACCGTGGTGGCGATGTGCCCGTTCAATGCCGCAGCTTCAAAGGAATTCGGCAGGTTGGCGCCGCCGACGGAATCGAAGATGACGTCGAAGCCCTCGCCGCCGGTGTGTTTCTCCACATACTCAGCAACGGTCTCGGCGCGAAAATCGATGGCGGTGGCGCCGTATCCTTCTATGACCGCGATCTGCGCGTCGCCCGTACCCGTCGCGTAAACGTCGGCGCCCAGGTGCTTGGCGATCTGTACGGCGACATGGCCGACGCCGCCGGCGCCGCCGTGTACCAGAACCTTCTGTCCGGCATGGACGTTTGCTCTCTGTAATCCTTCATAGGCGGTGATGCCGACCAGGGGTAGTGCCGCCGCAGCCCGCATGGAGACGGTCTTCGGCTTGCGGGCGATCAACCTGGCGTCGGCCAACATGTATTCGGCAAGCGCACCCTGCAAGTTGGCCAAGCCACCGGCGCAGCCATAGACCTCGTCGCCCGGGGCAAAGGCGGTGACGCCTTCTCCCACGGCTTCGACAGTGCCGGCGAAATCCATGCCCAGCACGGCGGGCAGGTCGGGTGAAATCGGCAGATCCTTTCCCATCTGGCGGATCATGGTGTCGACTGTGTTCACGCTGACCGCTGCGATTCGGACAAGCACATGCCCGGGGGTGGGGAAAGGTTTTGGAATGTCGGTAGGCTGGAATTCAGCCTTGTCGCCGTATTCGTTGAGAGCCATTGCTTTCATGGGGTTTCTCCAAATGGCGGGGGGTTAGTTCTTGGGCGAAGCCGAAACGATCTCGAACTTGCCCTGGGTGCGGGCGTAGATGATGCATTCCGCGGCGGCTTCGCAGGTGACCCGGTGCGCCGAGGCGCCGTCCGAGCCGAAATAGCTGCCCGGCTCCAGGGTCTTCACGTCGGCTCCCAGGTACTTGGTTGACCCCTGGATGACGACGGCTCGGAAGGTTTTGCCGCGGCTGCGTAGCGTGCCGGTGAATCCGGTCGGCAACTTGATAAGGGACCCGTTCAGATGACCGTCCTGGCGGTTGCCCCAAAGGAAAGCGACCTTTGGACCTTTGGCGGTGGCGGCGGCGCCGGATTGATTGACCCAGGTAAGGTCCGATGCGTCCAGCCAGACGATGTTCGATTTGTCGACGTTGACCGGCCGTTCTCCGTTGTCGAAGGCCTGCTCGGTCGGGTGGACCAGATAAGGGCCTTCCTGAATTTCGATATAGGCCAGGTTGATGCGGCCCTTGGCGGCGGTGATATGGGGTTCCCCGGCCGGTTGTGTCCAGAACGAGCCCGCCGGCATCCACATATCCGCCGCCTTGGGATCGTCGTTGTGCATGAGGCCGCGGATCACGACGCCCCGGTAGGTGACGTTGTGGATATGCGGTGGTGAGGAAAACCCTTCTTTAAACTGCACGAGAAAGCCCGACGGTCCGGAGGACCCTCGGTCCCCCCAAAGGGTGCCGGCTTTTGGGCTAGCGTCGCCGCGCGCGGGGTTGAGGGGCGTCCAATCGACGTCGGACGCCAAGACGACCTGGGGCGGCGGCTCGGCGGCGGCACCCAACGGGATCTGCGCGAAGGTGAAAGCGGCGGTCATCGCGCCGGCAAGGGCGAGCGACGGAAGCGTATTCTGCCTGAGAACAGGGAATCGGAACATGGTGTTGAGCATTGTGTTCGTCCTAACCATATGGGGCGGCAGCCGGGGCGCTCGCCCCCAGTGTGGTGCGATGAATCCGGGTAGATTTGGGCGAGTGACGGAGAGCGGCGGCGGTTGACCGCCACAGCTCATATGCGAAATATATTTATTTTTATCGATATATAAACACGCTAAATTATGCTTCAGAATTCGGTTTTTGAGGATAATGAGATGGACACCACCAGCCTGCGCCTGTTCGTCCTGGCGGCGGAAAAGCTGAATATCAGCGCCGCCGGGCGGGCGCTTGGCATGGCGCCGGCCGTGGCCAGTGGAAAGCTCGCCAAGCTGGAAAGCACGGTGGGGGCCGAGCTGCTGCACCGCTCGACGCGAAAGGTGGCGTTGTCGTTGGAAGGGGCGGAGTTTCTTCCCTTCGCCCGTGAAATCATCGCCCAGGAAGACGCCGCGAAAGCGGCGCTCGGCCATGGCAAGGCGACGGTCACGGGACGGTTGCGGTTTGCCGCGCCGAGTTCATTCGCCCAGATCTATATCGCGCCGCTTCTTCCTGATTTTCTTGAACACCATCCGGGCATTGACCTTGATCTGCGCCTTTCCGACGCGCAGTTCGATCTGATCGAAGGCAGCTTCGATCTTGCCTTGCGGAACTCGGCACTGGCCGATAGCAGCCTGAAGGCGCGGAAGCTCGCCGATGATCGCCGCATCCTCTGCGCGTCTCCCGGCTATCTCGAGAAACATGGGGTGCCGTCGTCTCCGGAAGATCTGCGCGTCCATCAATTAATCGCGTTCAGGGATCAGACCGCTAGGAAGCTAGTCGGGCCGGGCGAGCGCACGGGGAACTTCGATCCGAAGCAGGCAAATTGCCGAGTGACGGTCGATGATGGTCTCAGCCAGAAGATCGCGACGCTTGCCGGCGCCGGCATTTCCATGAACTCGCTTTGGAGCGTGCACCAGGAGATTTCGGACGGCTCCTTGGTTCAGGTGCTTCCCGGGTATGAAATCGACAATCAAGCCGCCCTATGGCTGGTGTACCCAAGCGCCAACGTCCTGACCGCGAAAGTCCGGGTTTTCATCGACTTTCTTGTGGACCGGATCGGCAGGTCTCCGGCGTGGGAACGAGTGGGGCGTTACGCATGAAACCTGACGTGGCATGGCCGGGGGTGACCCGGTGGTGTCCATGGCGCCTAGACTTGGTAATCTGCGGGGCAGCGACCTTCTCTTTCGACCATTGGGAAAACCATCATGACCATCAGTCTCGCCCCGTTCTTCCGGGTACTCACGGCCATCCCGGTCCCTTGCATTTGCAGGGCCGCCTCTTGGCCGTGGGAGGCTGAGAAATGAGCGGCATGGCAACCCCGGAACTGAGCGGACGCGTGGCCCTGGTCATCGGCGCCGGGTCGATCGCACCCGGGATCGGCATCGGGCGGGCGATCTGCCTCACCCTGGCCCGGGAAGGGGCGCATGTGGTGGCCGCCGATAACGATCTGGCGGCCGCCCAGGTGACCTGCGACATGGTTGCCGAGGCGGGGGGCAGCGCGGAAACATCCGAAGTGGACGTGCTGGACGATGCCTCGGTCGAGGCGCTGGTAGCGCGTGTGATCGACCGTCACGGCCGGCTCGACATCCTGCATTGCAACGTGGGGCTCGGCAAAAGCGGCCCGTCGGAGGTAACTTCGGCCGCCGACTGGCGGCGCATCAGTGACGCCAACCTGACGTCGCTCCATGTCGCGTCACAGGCGGCGATCCCCACCATGCGCGCCCAGGGGGCCGGGGTGATTACGATTACATCCTCGATCGCGGGGATTCGCTATCCCGGGTTCCCGCATCTTGCCTATAGCGCGACCAAGGCGGCGGCGAGCCACTTCGCGACGGCCCTGGCGGTGGAATTGGCGCCCGACAACATTCGCGTGAATTCCATCGTTGCCGGGCTGATCGACACGCCCCGGATCGGGGTGACACTGGCCAAAAGCTACGGCGATCGCGACGAGGCGCAGATGCGTGCCGCGCGCGATGCAAGCTGTCCCATGGGACGGATGGGAAGCGCCTGGGACATTGCCGAGGCGGCGTTGTTTCTGGCTTCGGACCGGGCCGGCTATATCACGGGCACGTCGCTGGTGGTCGATGGCGGGCTGTCGGCCACGGTCCGTCAGCCGGCGGCGGTCTGAACGGAAGGGCTGCTGCCCGACGCTAGGAAAGCCCCCGCCAGATCAGCATCAATCCCAACAGGATCAGGCCGATCTGCACCAGGCGGCGGAAGAAGGCTTCCGAGATGCGCTTGCGGATCCAGAACCCGGTGGCGATGTCGATGCCGACCGGGATCATGGCGAGGGCCGAGGCCGTGAACTGCGGCCAGGACATATGGCCTTCGGTGATCAGGCGCAGGTAGAGCGGCGTTGAGCCGGCCATCGCCGCCATGGCCATCTGGGCCACGAACAGGTTCTTGGGCAGGCGCAGGGCCGCGAAATAGACGATCACCGGCGTGAAAGCCCCCGTGGCGCCGGAACACAGGCCGATCAGCCCGCCGGCCACGGGATTGGCGACGCGGGCGTGGCGTTGCAGGAAGGTGGCGTTGGGTGTGAAGATCTGCGCCAAGGTCGTGGCGATGACGACGCAGCCGAGCGCCAGGGCGATGACCTGCGGATCCAGGTTGGTCAGGGCGCCTGCGCCGATCCACACGCCGATCATCAGCAGGATCAGGCCGATCTGCACCAGTCGTCGGAACACCGCCTCCGAGATGCGCTTTCTGATCCAGAACCCCGTGGCGATGCCGATACCGACCGGCACCATGGCCAGGGCGGAGGCCCAGAACTGCGGCCAGGACATATGGCCTTCGGTGATGAGCCGCAGATACAGCGGCACGGACCCCAGCATGGCGGCAAAGGCGAGTAGGGTGACGAACAGGTTCTTCGGCAGGCGCAGGGCCGCGAAATAGACGATCACCGGCGTGAAGGCCCCGGTCGCCCCGGAGCACAGACCGATCAGCCCGCCGGCCACGGGATTGGCGAGGCGGGCGTGGCGCTGCAGGAAGGTGGCGTTGGGCGTGAAGATTTGCGCGCATGTCGTGGCGATGACGACGCAGCCGAGCGCCAGGGCGATGACCTGTGGATCCAGTGTGGTCAGCGCGCCGGCGCCGAACCAGACACCGACGATCAGCATGACCATGAAGGGCCAGAAGCGGCGCAGGGCCTCCCTGTACTCCCCGGATTCCATAATCTGCCAGACGTTGGAAATCGCCACGGGCACGATGAACAGCGTCACCGCCTGGGCCGGGTCGATCACCATGACCATGATCGGCAGACCGACGGCGGGAATGCCCGCCCCCAGCACGCCCTTGACCAGGGAGCCCGAGAACAGGCCCAGGATGATGACCAGCAGGGCGGTGGTGGTGAAATCCGGCAGCGTCATGGTGTGGGTGTCCGCCGGATATCGCCGTGTCCGGATGGGCTGGAGGGACGGGATCAGGTAACGATGGGCGTGTCCTGCCGGGCACCCCATTCGGACCAGGAGCCGTCGTAGACCGCGACGTCTTCCTTGCCGATCAGGTA
>PALN01000063.1 GCA_002706405.1 Rhodospirillaceae bacterium
AGGAGCGGCGCAGCAGGTTCAGTTCGCGCACCTGTGCTTCCGACGGCAGATTGTCCGCGCCGTGGGCCAGATCGATGAGGCTTTTGATGTATAAGCCCCGCGCCTTGGCCACCAGCTTGAAATAGGGGGTCAGCTCGGCCACGGATACGTTGGGCACCAGTTCGTGAATCGTCTCGCGGTTGATGTCGCGCAGAATGCCGTGCATTTCCATGCGCGCGCGGCCGATATCCCGTTCGTCACTTGGCATTGGATGGGCTCCCGAAAAGGTTAGATCCTTGCCCCGACGTTACGCCGAAGCGGGCCCGCCGCCAATGCGTGAAATCAAGTCCCTGAATTGGGCCGTCGGGCGCCGGTCAATCCAGCGGCAGGTCTTCTTCCAGGATGGCGACCTGCAGGGAGTAGGAGACTTCGCCCTCGTCCTCGTCGCGGTGCAGAACGCCGACGAACTGTTCACCCACATAGACCTCAACCGGATGGCCTTCCTTCTTCGGCGGCTTGACGGTGAAGCGGTTGTTGTCGAAGGCGGTACGCAGATACTGCTGCAGGCGGGCGATTTCCGATAATTTCATGGCGTTGGGGTCTTCCCTGTCTTTATGGCGGTTACGTCGGATGCGGCGTGCATGAATGCACGATCATAGCCGACTTTTCAAATATCCAGCACCAGCGCCGTTTTCGGCACGGAACAGCAGATCAAAATCTCGTCCGGCGCATCCGGCTGATAGACGCCGTCGTCGCCGTATTCGATGTCGCCCTCGATCTTGCGGCACTGGCAGGTCGTGCAGATGCCCGAGCGGCAGCTATAGGGCAGCACCAGGTCCAGGCTTTCCGCCAGTTCCAGGATGTTGTCGTGGGATCCGTCCCAGGTCCCGGTCACACCGGAGCGGCGGAATTCGACGGTCAATTTCTCAGTCATTTGCGCCCCTGACCGCGGCCAATACCGCGTCCGTGACCTGACGGGTGGTGGCGTTGCCGCCAAGATCCGGCGACACGGCCTCGCGCGCGCCGGTGACCCGCTCGACCGCCGCCATCAATCGCTTGGCGGCGGCGGGTTCGCCCAGATGTTCCAACAACATGACGCCGGACCAGAAGCAGCCGATGGGATTGGCGACCCCTTTGCCGATGATGTCGAAGGCGGAGCCGTGGATCGGCTCGAACATGGACGGGAAGTCCCGCTCGGGCCGTAGGTTGGCCGTGGGCGCGATGCCGAGCGATCCCGTCAGCGCCGCCGCCAGGTCCGACAGCACGTCCGCATGCAGGTTGGTGGCGACGATGGTATCGAGCGACTGCGGCTTCAGCACCATGCGCGTGGTCATGGCGTCGACCAGCATCTTGTCGGTTTCGACGTCGGGGAAGTCCTTGCGCACGACCTCGAACACGTCGTCCCAGAACACCATGCCGTGACGCTGGGCGTTGGATTTGGTGACCAGGGTCAGCTTCTTGCGGGGGCGCGAGCGCGCCAATTCCAGGGCGAAGCGCTGAATCCGCTCGACCCCCGCGCGGGTGAACACGGCGACGTCCATGCCGACTTCTTCCGCCAGTCCCGTATGGACCCGGCCGCCGACACCGGCGTATTCGCCTTCGGAGTTCTCCCGCACGATGACCCAGTCCAGGTCGTCGGGACCGACGTTCTTCAGCGGGCCGTCAATGCCCGGCAGCAGCCGCGACGGGCGGACGTTGGCATATTGATCGAGGGTCTGGCATATCTTGAGACGCAGGCCCCAGAGGGTGATGTGATCGGGAATGTTGGGATCGCCGGCGGAACCGAAATAAATGGCGTCGAAGGGCTTCAGCGTCTCGACCCCGTCTTCCGGCATCATCACGCCGTGCTTGCGGTAATAGTCGCCCCCCCAGGGGAAGGTTTCGACCTTGAGCGAGAACCCGCCGTCCTTTTCCGCGACCGCGTTCAGGACCTCAACGCCGGCCTCGACGACTTCGGGCCCGATCCCGTCTCCGCCGATGGCGGCAATTCGGTATTCACCCATGGTCTAATTTTCTCCATAATTTAATCGGATGTTTCATCTTTATGGGCTTGAATAGTGGAATTTCCGCTGTGGTCAAGCCGTGCCTGGGCGGAAACGGTAAAATTCCCCGGCATAGATATTGGAAATTTAGGCGGCGAACCTGCACAGATGCCTCGATTGAATCAGCACACAGCCTGGGCCATTTTTGTCGAATGGTGCCAGAACCGGGGGCTCCGCCCCCTGCCGGCCAACCCCTGGACGGTGGCCGCCTATGCGCGCTGGTGTGAAACCAATCACCACTATCAGACCATCGTCAATATGGTGAAGGCGATCGCCAAGGAGCACATGCGCAAGTCGCGCAAGCGCCCCGACCGCCACCCCCTGGTGACCCGCACCCTCAACCTGATCGCCAAGCGCGAGGAAGAACGCGAAGAAGACAAGGTCCAGGCCGCCGCCCTGTTCCCGGAAGAGGATTTGGTGTCCACCGCAGATGCCGAAAGCACCGCCCAGCGCGTTCAGCGCAAGGTTCAGACCCGCACCCAGGACGCGGCCCAGGGCCTGCGCCGGGCGCTGCGGGCGACGCCCAAGCTGGTGTCGCGTCGTCCGTCCCTTTCATAATCGTAGGATTTCAACATGATCCGGCTGTTTACCTTTCACCAGTCGGGCTCGGCCTATCGGGTTCGGATCGCCCTGGCGCTCAAGGACCTTGAATACGAGCCGATCTACGTGGCCGGCGGCCGGGGGTCGACGGACCTTATGAAACCCGACTATCTGGCGCTCAACCCATCGGGCCTGATCCCCACCCTGATCGACGGTGATCTGGCGCTGCACCAATCCATGGCGATCCTGGAATATCTGGACGACGCCTATCCGGAGCGCCCGCTGCTGCCGGCCGATCCCGGCGGGCGGGCCCGCGTGCGCGCCATGGCCCAGGTAATCTTCGCCGACACTCATCCCCTCACCGCCTCTCGCGTGGTCGATTATCTGGACGGCAACCTGCGCCTGGAAAAGGACCGCCAGACCGCCTGGCTGAAATTCTGGAACGCCCGAGGGCTGTCGGTCCTGGAACGCATGCTGGATGACGGCGGCACCGCCACCTATTGCCACGGCGACAGCCCGACCATGGCCGACATCGCCTTGGTCAGTCAGGTCTTCGTCGCCCAGAATGTCGGTGTCGATTTGGCACCCCTGCCCCGTGTCCGGGCGATCTACGAGACCTGCCGCGCCCTGCCGGCGTTCATCGCCGCCGCGCCCGAAAACCAGGGCGACGCGCCCGGCAATTGACCGGCGCGGCGATCAACCCCAAGCCTTTATTCGACGATAAGCCGGCGTTCGATGCGGAAGGTTTCCTTGCCGCCGTCCTTGGTCGCCCGTTCCAGCACGGCGACGCCGAGATAACTGCCCGTATGCCAGTCCACGGTCTTGCGCTTGCCGACGAAACGCATATGCCGCGCCTGGGTCTTGTCCAGGGTAAAGGACTTGGCCGCGATCTTGCGGTCATTGGGGCCCGTGAAGGTCAGGGTCAGGCGGTCGCCCTTTGCAACCCAGAAGGCATCGACCCAGAACACCAGCACCGGCGCCTTGGCGGACAATCTTCCATCACGGTAAAAGCCGCGGCGCAGCGCGATGGGGTTGACCTCGACCGGCGCGAAACCGGCATCGTAAAGCGCCGTCGGCGTGTCTTTGAGCATGCTCAGGCTGCGCGCATCCCACAGCGGCGACGGCCCGGGCCCGCAGTCCGCCGACCGCCGGACCCCGACGAAGGGGTCCACGATCTTGCCGTTCAGGCGCACGCCGAGGTGGATATGCGGGAATTCGGCCAGCCCCGATGACCCGACGGAGCCCAGCCGGTCGCCCTTTTCCACCCGTTGGCCCGGCCGCACGGTGAGCGAGCCGCGCCGGAGATGACAATAAAAGGTCTCCCAGCCGCCGCCATGGCCGACGGCGACGGAATTGCCGCAGCCCTGGGACATGACCGCGTCGCGCCCGACCAGGGATACGTCGCCGTCCAGCATGCCGTCGCGCAGGCGCAGCACCGTGCCCGCCGCCGCGGCGACCACGGGCACGCCGTCTTCCATTTTGGAATAATCGCGGATGGCGATATCGACACCCGTGTGACCGTTGTAGCTGTGGGCGCCGCAGGCATAGTCGCGCACGCCGGGGCCGGGGTCATGGTCCGGCAGATTGACCAGCCAGCAGGTCCGCCCCGGATTGCAGGTCAGCGGCAGGCCCAGGGACGGCTGTCCCTCGGCCCGCACGGTTGAAGGCGGCGCAAGGACCGTCGCCGCCAGCAGAACCGCCGCCAAGATCTTGGAAAACCGGGAAATTTCAATGAACCGCAAACCACCATCCCTTTCCCGGGCATGCTACACGGGCCTATACGCCCCGCAAAACATTCCTTGCGAGCCCCCATATTGCGATGCAATATTCGGCGCTGCACCGCGACATTCCGCCAAATATTCAAAGAATCCCCACCCGACGGTGTATTGGAGCGCTTAAAATCATGGATACCCACGCCGTCAGCACCCTCGACAAACTCCACGGATTTTATTTTGAAGATCTGGAGGTCGGGCAGAGCGACGAATACTCCCGGACCATTTCCGAATCCGACATTCTGGTGTTCGCAGGCGTGTCCGGCGACACCAACCCGGTGCACCTGAACCACGAGTTCGCCTCGGAAACCATGTTCGAAGGCTGCATCGCCCACGGGCTGTTGACCGCCAGCTACATTTCCACCGTGATCGGCACCAAGATGCCGGGGCCGGGCTGCATCTACGTCGGCCAGACCCTGAAGTTCAAGGGCCCGGTCAAGGCCGGCGACACAGTCATCGCACGGGCCACGATCATGGAAAAGATCGAGGCCAAGAAGTTCGTCAAGATCCAGACCCAGTGCCTGGTCGGCGACAAGGTCGTGCTGGACGGCGAAGCCACCATCATGGTGCCGTCGCGCAGCAAATAACCCAATCCTGATCCGGTCCCTGAACGGCGGATCAGGCCGGGGTTGACCGGGTCGGCACCTGCGGGCACCTTCACCGGCATCATGCGTATTTTTCGCCATTACCAGAACATCCCCGACGACGCCCGGGGCGCCGTGGTCGCCATCGGCAATTTCGACGGCGTGCACCTGGGCCACCGCGCCGTAATCGGCGAGGCCGGTGCCATCGCCCATGCCACGGCCCGGCCCTGGGGCGTGCTGACGTTCGAGCCGCACCCCCGCGCCTTCTTCGCCCCCGACAGCCCGCCGTTCCGCCTGACCCCCTTTCACGCCAAGGCGCGGCTGATCTTCGGGCTCGGCGTCGACACCATCTTCGTGCAGCAGTTCAACAAGGCGTTTTCGTCGCTGACGGCCGAGGAGTTCATCGAAACGGTCCTGGTCGACGGCATCGGCGCCCGCCATGTGGTCTGCGGCTATGACTTCGTGTTCGGCAAGGGCCGGGGCGGCAGCGCCGAAATGCTGCTGGGCTTCGGCAAGCGCCTCGGGTTCGATTTCACGGCCGTGCGCGCCCAGACCTTCGCCGGCGACGACGCGGCCCGGACGGCCTATTCCTCGACCGGCATCCGCGACGCCCTGCGGACCGGCAACCCCCAGGCCGCCGCCCGCATTCTCGGCCGGCCGTTCGAGATCGAAGGCCGGGTCATCGAAGGCCATCAGCGCGGACGCACCATCGGCTTCCCCACGGCGAACCTCGCCCTCGGCACCTATCTGCGGCCGGCCCGGGGCGTTTACGCCGTGCGCGTACGCATCGGCGAGGGCGAGGAATACGCCGGTGTCGCCAACATCGGCCGCCGCCCGACCTTCGCCGGCGAGGCCGATTTGTTGGAGGTCTTCCTGTTCGATTTCACCGGTGATCTCTATGGTCGGCGGCTCGGCGTGCAGCTCGTCGAATTCCTGCGGCCGGAAAAGAAGTTTGACGGCATCGACCAATTGAAGGCACAAATCGCCGCGGACAGCGACCGCGCGCGCCAAATTTTATCGAAAACAGAGCCATGACCGTCGATTACAAATCCACCGTGTTCCTGCCCCGCACCGACTTTCCCATGAAAGCCGGCCTGGCTGCGAAGGAACCGGACATCATCAAGAAGTGGGAAGAGGTCGGCCTCTACCAGCTTCTGCGCGAGGATGCCAAGGACCGCCCGCCCTTCGTGCTGCACGATGGCCCGCCCTACGCCAACGGCAACCTGCACATCGGCCATGCGCTCAACAAGATTCTCAAGGACGTGATCGTGCGGGCCCAGCAGATGCTGGGCAAGAACGCCAATTACGTGCCCGGCTGGGATTGCCACGGCCTGCCCATCGAATGGAAGATCGAGGAACAGTACCGCGCCCAGGGCAAGGACAAGGACCAGGTGCCGGTCGTCGAATTCCGTCAGGAATGCCGCGATTTCGCCCAGCATTGGATCGGCGTGCAGCGCGACGAATTCAAGCGCTTGGGCGTGATCGGCGACTGGGCCAATCCCTACACCACCATGAGCTTCCCGGCCGAAGCCCAGATCGTGCGCGAGCTTCTGAAGTTCCTGGACAACGGGCTGCTTTATCGCGGCTCCAAGCCGGTCATGTGGTCGGTGGTCGAAAAGACCGCCCTGGCCGAGGCCGAGGTCGAATACCACGACCATGAATCGGACACGATCTGGGTGAAATTCCCGGTGGTGTCCGGCGACGCCGGGTTGTCCGACGCCGCGGTCGTGATCTGGACAACGACCCCCTGGACGATCCCCGGCAACCGGGCGATCTGTTTTTCCAAGCGCATCAGCTATGGCCTGTACGAGGTCACGGCGGCGGCGGAAGACAATTGGGCCAAGCCCGGCGACAAGCTGGTGCTGGCCGACGCCCTGGCCGCCGACGTCATGAAGTCCGCCCGGGTCGAGGGCTTTGAGCGCCGCGGCGACGTTGCCGCCGACACCCTGGCCGGCCTGACCTGCGCCCATCCCTTCCGGGGCATGGGCTACGATTTCGACGTGCCGCTGCTGGACGGCGACCATGTCACGGAAGAAACCGGCACCGGCTTCGTCCATACGGCCCCCGGCCACGGGCGCGAGGATTTCGAGGCCTGGACCGGGTCCGGCAAGCTTCTCGCCGAACGCGGCATTGATCCGCACATTCCCTATACGGTCGATGCCGACGGCCGCTTCACGGCCGAGGCCCCCGGGTTCGAGGGCGGCCAGGTCATCACTGAGCACGGCAAGAAGGGCGACGCCAACGACCGCGTCATCAAGGCCCTGGTCGCGGGCAACAAGCTGCTTGCCCGCGGGCGCCTGAAGCACCAGTACCCCCATTCTTG
This sequence comes from Rhodospirillaceae bacterium, assembly GCA_002706405.1. Taxonomy (GTDB): domain Bacteria; phylum Pseudomonadota; class Alphaproteobacteria; order Rhodospirillales; family Casp-alpha2; genus UBA1479. The sequence goes on from PALN01000063.1 coordinate 7,241, forward strand.
GCGCTCCAAGAAACCGGTGATCTTCCGCAACACGCCGCAATGGTTCATCGCCATGGACCGGGATTTCGCCGTGCCGAACGGCAGCGGCCAGGCCAGCCTGCGCGACATCGCGCTCGGCGCCATCGGTCAAACGCAGTTCGTGCCCGGCGGCGGACAGGCCCGCCTGCACGCCATGATCCAGAACCGCCCGGACTGGGTGATTTCCCGCCAGCGCGCCTGGGGGGTGCCGATCACCGTGTTCGTGCACAAGGACACGGGCGCGCTGCTCAACGATCCGGCGGTCAACGCCCGCATCGTCGAGGCGGTGGAGGCCGAAGGGGCCGACGCCTGGTTCGCGTCCGAGCCGGCGCGCTTCCTGGGCGACGATTACAGCACCGACGACTACGACCAGGTCATGGACATCCTCGACGTATGGTTCGATTCCGGATCGACCCATTCCTTCGTCCTGGAACAGCGCGACGATCTGACCTGGCCCGCGTCCCTTTATCTGGAAGGCACGGACCAGCATCGTGGCTGGTTCCACTCAAGCCTGCTGGAATCCTGCGGCACCCGGGGACGCGCCCCCTATGACGCGGTGCTGACCCACGGCTTCGTCATGGCCGAGGACGGTCAGAAGATGTCGAAGTCCCTGGGCAACATCACGGCGCCCCAGGACGTGTGTAATCAGCACGGCGCCGACATCCTGCGCCTGTGGGTGGTGGGGTCGAACTATTCCGAGGATCTCCGCATCGGCCCGGAAATCGTCAAGTTCCACGCCGACATCTACCGCCGCCTGCGCAACACCCTGCGCTATCTTCTCGGCAATTTGGACGGCTTCGACGCCGCCGAGCGCCTGGACCCGGCCGACATGCCGGAATTGGACCGCTGGGTGCTGACCCGCCTGTGGCGGCTCGACAAGATGCTGCGCGGCGCCTGCGACAGTTTCGAATTCCATGGCGTGTTCACGGAACTGCACAACTTCTGCGCCGTCGACCTGTCCGCCTTCTATTTCGACATCCGCAAGGACACGCTGTACTGCGACCGCGCCGATTCCATCGAGCGGCGCGCCGTGCGCACGGTGCTGGACGAACTGTTCAATTGCCTGACCGCCTGGCTGGCGCCGTTCCTGTGCTTCACGGCGGAAGAAGCCTGGCAGGCGCGCCTCGAGCAGCCCGACGCCGCCAACAGCGTCCACCGCCGCCAGTTCCCGGAGATTCCCGACAGCTGGAACGACGAAGCCCTGGAGGCCAAATGGCGCACCGTGCGCCAGGTGCGTCGCGCCGTGACCGGTGCCCTGGAGCTGGAGCGTGCGGAAAAGCGCATCGGCAAGTCGCTGGAAGCCCATGTGACGGTCTATGTCAACGCCGACCAGGCCGCCGACCTTGAAGGCCTCGATCTGCCGCAAATCTTCATCACCTCATCGGGCGAGATCACGACCGACCCCGCGCCCGAAGGCGCCTACACCACGCCGGAAGCGCCCGGCGTCGCCGTCGTGCCGGTGCTGGCCACGGGCGAAAAGTGCGACCGCTGCTGGAAGGTGCTGGATGATGTGGGCACGGATGCGGACCACCCGACGGTCTGCGGGCGCTGCGCCGAAGCCGTGCGCCATTTGCCGCCGGCCGCCGAATAACCGGCCCGAGGTCCCGTTGGCTGATCCCCGCATCACATTGCGCCGTCAGGGCCTGGGCCTCGCCTTCCTGGTCATCGTTCTCGATCAGATCACCAAATGGTGGGTCCTGACCGATCTGATGAACCCGCCCCGGATGATCGAGGTTCTGCCTTTCGCCAATCTGGTCCTGGTATGGAACCGGGGCGTCAGCTTCGGCCTGTTCAACACGGCATCGGTCTACGGCCCTTGGATTCTGTCGGCCCTGGCGATCGGCGTATCCGCCGTTCTGGCTGTTTGGCTGTTCCGCGGACCGAACCGCATGGTCGGCTGGGGAATCGGGCTGATCCTGGGCGGCGCGCTGGGAAATGTCATCGACCGCCTGGTCCATGGGGCGGTGGTCGATTTCGTCGATTTGCATGTGGCAGGCGCCCATTGGCCCGCTTTCAACGTCGCCGACAGCGCCATCACCATCGGCGCGGGGCTGCTGATCCTTGATTCCTTGTTTCATCGGGATAAATCATCGTAGATTGGCACGCGTCGGCGGGGGGCCGGAAGGGCGCCCCGTCCCGCGGGATTTCCCCTAGGGCGCAACCTGTTGACCATGAAACGGCGGGCATGAAACGACTTACGGCACGAACGACGGGCATTTTTCTGGTGCTGATGATGGCGCTCAGCCTGGGGGCGTGCGATTCCGTGAAGCGCGCGATCTCCGGCGGCAAGAAGGCCCCCGACGAATTCGCCGTCTATAAGCGGCCGCCGTTGTCGCTGCCGCCCGATTATGCGCTCCGCCCGCCCGAACCGGGACGCGAACAGCTTGAATCATACAGCCCGCGCGACCAGGCCCGCGCCGCCATGCTGCGCCGGCCGGTGCAGGCCCAGCCGCTCGCCGAAAGCACACCGGGGCTGACGGTCCTGATGGACAAGATGGGCGCCGACAAGGCCGATCCCGCCATCCGCAAGCTCGTCGACCAGGAAACCCTGGCGCTGTCCGAAGAAGACCGCCGCTTGATCGACAAGCTGATCTTCTGGGTCGACGATCCCAAGTTTTCCGGCACGGTGGTCGACCCGGCCGCCGAACAGCGCCGCCTGCTCGAGACCCAGGCGCTGGGCAAGCCGGTCAACGAGGGCAAGACCCCCGAGATCAAGCGCGAAACCCGCAAGAAGGGTATTCTCGGTTTCTAGCCGGGAAGGCGTTAAAGGCGACGTGTCTGCCTTGAAATGGCCGCGATCTCGACGACAATCGTCTCAACGGAAATTCCAGGGGGCGTCCGGTCGTTGCCGCAAGCGCCGACAATTCCCGTCTTTCGCGCCCCCCTATCTCGCCCGCTGACCGCAACCCGCAACAGGTCCTGATCCCGACATGTCCATGCCCTCCGTCTTCCGCCGCCGATCCGGCCCGCGTCTCCGCCCGCTGATCGCCGCCCTGACCCTGCTGGCCATCGCCCTGACGCTTGGCGCCGGCCCCGCCCGCGCCAAGGTATTCAGCCCGGAAACCTTCACCCTGAAGAACGGCATGCAGGTGGTTGTCGTCTCCAACCACCGGGCGCCCGTGGTTACCCATATGGTTTGGTACAAAGTCGGCTCCGCCGACGAAAGCTCCGGCTATTCGGGGATCGCGCATTTCCTGGAACACCTCATGTTCAAGGGCACCAAGACGCGTAAACCGGGCGAGTTTTCCAAGCTGATCGCGCGCTACGGCGGCCAGGAAAACGCCTTCACCTCCTTCGACTACACGGCCTATCACCAGACCATCGCCCGCGAACACCTGGAGATGGTCATGGAGATGGAAGCCGACCGCATGACCAACCTGACCCTGACGGACGAAATCATCGAACCGGAACGCCAGGTGGTGCGCGAGGAACGCCGGTCGCGCACGGACAACAACCCGGCGGCGATCCTGGGCGAGCACGTGTCCGAGGCGCTGTATCGCAACTATCCCTACCGGCGGCCGATCATCGGCTACGACCATGAAATCGTCGCCATGACCCGCCACAACATCATCGATTTCTACAAACGCTGGTACGCGCCCAACAACGCGATCCTGGTGGTCGCCGGCGACATCACGGCCAAGGAACTAAAGCCCTTGGCGGAAAAGTACTATGGCGTCATTCCGGCGGCCCCGGAAATCAAACGCGCCCGGCCGGGCGAACCGCCGCAGGAGGCGGCGCGCATCGTCGCCATGCAGCATACCCAGGTGCGCCAGCCGTCGTGGCGCCGGTCCTACCTGGCCCCCAGCTATCTGTATGGCGAAACGCAGCATGCCTATGCCCTGCAGGTCCTGACGGAAATTCTGGGTGGCGGCGGCACCTCGCGGATTTACCGCAAGCTGGTCATCGACGACCGCAAGGCGGTCTCGGCGGGTTCTTATTATGATGCCGATTCCCTGGGCCCCAGCAGTTTCACCCTCTACGGCAGCCCGCGGCCCGGCGTCACCCTGCCGGAGATCGAACAGGCGGTCGATGTCGAGCTGGACCGGATCGTCAAGGACGGTGTCACCAAGGACGAGGTCGCCCGCGCCAAGAAACGGCTGATCGCCAGCGCCGTGTTCGCCCGCGATTCCTTTTCCGCCGGCGCCCGCACCCTGGGGGCGGCCCTTGCCGTCGGGCGCAAGGTCGCCGATGTCGAGGCCTGGCCCGACCGCATCGCGGCGGTCACCGCCGCGCAAATTCAGGCCGCCGCCAAATACGTGTTCGTCAAGAAACGGTCGGTCACGGCCTTTCTTTTGGAAGATAAGGAGAAGCCGGAATGAGCGGCTTTCTGTCCCGCGCCGCGCTTTCCCTGGTCGCGGCGGTCTTCATCCTGTCCGCGGCCCCGGCCAAGGCGACACAGATCGAACGCGTGGTCAGCCCCGGCGGGATCGAAGCCTGGCTGGTCGAGGATCACCTCAATCCCATCATTTCCCTGCATCTGGCGTTCCGCGGCGGCAGTGCGCTCGACCCCGAGGGCAAGGAAGGGCTGGCCAACATGGTCTCGACCCTGCTTGACGAAGGGGCCGGCGACCTGGACAGCAAGGCGTTCCAGCAGACGCTTGAGGACAATTCCATCACGCTGCGCTTCAGCGCCGCCCGCGACAGCTTAGGTGCGCGCGTCCAGACATTGACCGAAAACCGCGACCTGGCCTTCGACCTGCTGCGCCAAGCCATGACGAAGCCGCGTTTCGATGCGGAACCGGTGTCGCGCCTGCGTGCCCAGCTGCTGGCCAATCTGCGTCATGAATCGGAAGACGCCGACGCCATCGCCGGCAAAACGCTGATGAAGACCCTTTATCCGGATCATCCCTACGGCCGCCCGACCGGTGGCACGCCGGAAAGCGTTGCCGCCATCACCGCCGACGACCTGCGCACCTTCGTCAAGGAACGGCTGGCCCGCGACACCCTGGCGATTGGCGTGGTCGGCGACATCACGGCCGAGGAGCTTGCCCCCCTGCTGGATAAGACCTTCGGCGCCCTGCCCGCCAAAGCCGCCCCCTGGCAGGTTCCGGAAGTCGCCCCCAAGGCCTCGGGCCGTATCATCGTCATCGAAAAGCCCCTGAAGCAGAGCAACATCCTGTTCGCCGACCGGGGCCTCATGCGCAAGGATCCGGATTTCTACGCGGCCTATGTGATGAACCACATCCTGGGCGGCGGCGGTTTTACCTCGCGGCTGTATACGGAGGTCCGGGAAAAGCGGGGCCTGGCCTACTCCGTCTATACCTACCTGCACCCCATGGACCGCTCGGCGATCTACGCGGGCGGCGCCGGCACGGCCAACGCGCGGGTCTCGGAAACCCTCAAGGTGGTCCGCGACGAATGGGCCAAGCTGGCCAAGGACGGCGTGACCGAGGCCGAACTGACCGCCGCCAAGCAGTACCTGACCGGATCGTTTCCGCTGCGCTTCACCGCGACGGAGCGAATCGCGTCCATCCTGGTCGGCATGCAGACGGAGGACCTGGGCATCGATTACCTGGACAAGCGTAACAGCTATATCGAGGCGGTAAGCCTCGACGATATCCGCCGCGTCGCCCGGAAACTCTTGCGTCCCGAGGACCTGACCGTGGTCGTCGTGGGTGAGCCCAAGGGCGTCAAACCGACGCCCTGACCCCTGCCGTTGGCGGCGCCGGGGACGGATGGTACTCTCGCCCGCGCAACGTCCCCCGGAGGATCAGAGACCCGCATGCCGTCCCCCGCCTCAATGCCGGCCTGGCAGGCGCTCGCCGACCATCACCGGGCGGCAGCGGACATCCATCTGCGCGACCTGCTCGCGGACGACGATCGGACCCGCAATCTGACCTTCGCCCTCGGCGGCCTGTGCCTGGACCTGTCCAAGAACCGTCTGACCGACACGACGCTCGCCTTGCTGCTCGACCTTGCCGTCGCGCGCGGCCTCCCGGCCCGGCGCGACGCCATGGCCGCCGGCGAGGCCGTGAACGAAACAGAGAACCGCGCCGCCCTGCACATGGCGCTGCGCGCCCGCGCCGAGGACGGCTTCGCCGTCGGCGGCCGGCCCGTCCATGGCGAAATTCAGGCCGTGCTCGACCATATGGCCGATTTCGTCGCCGGCGTGGAGAACGGCACCCGCACGGGGGCGACCGGCAAAGCCTTCAGGGACGTCATCACCATCGGTATCGGCGGCTCGGACCAGGGACCACGGCTCGCCTGCCGCGCCCTCGCTCCTTACCGTCGGCGCGGGCTGACGCCGCGCTTCGTCTCCAACGTGGATGCCACGGATCTGACGGAAGCCCTTCACGCCTGCGATCCCGAAACCGCCCTCATCATCGTATCGTCCAAGACCTTCACGACCTCCGAGACCATGACCAACGCCATGACGGCGCGGCGCTGGCTGACCGAGGCCTTGGATTCGGATGCGGTCGCCAAGCATTTTTGCGCCGTCACCAGCAACGACGCCGCCGCCCGCGATTTCGGCATCACCGACGACGCCCTGTTCGATTTCTGGGATTGGGTCGGCGGACGGTATTCCGTCTGGTCAGCGATCGGCCTGCCCCTCGCCCTGACGGCGGGCATGGAGGTGTTCCGCGATTTCCTGGCTGGGGCCCGGGACATGGACCGCCATTTCCTGGAAGCCCCCCTGGCGGAGAACCTGCCCGTGCTGCTGGCGCTGGCCGGCATCTGGAACCGCAATTTCGAAGGGGCCGCCGCCCATGCGGTGCTGCCTTATGACCAGCTTCTGGACGGCCTGCCCGACTACCTGCAGCAGCTCGAAATGGAAAGCAACGGCAAGGCGGTCGATCGTGACGGCGCCGCCGTGACCCAGCCCACCGCCCCCGTCGTGTTCGGCCAGGCCGGCACCAACGGCCAACATGCGTTCTACCAATTGCTGCATCAGGGCACGGACCTGGTCTCCGCCGATTTCATCGCCGCCGTCGAGCCCGCCCATCCGGCGGGCGACCATCACGACAAGCTGCTGGCCAATTTCCTGGCCCAGCCCGCCGCCTTGGCGCGCGGCCGCAAGGCCGGGCCGGGGGTGCCGCCCCACAAGGTCTTTGCCGGTAACCGGCCGACGACGTCGATCCTGCTTGACCGGCTCGACCCGCATGGTTTGGGCATGCTGCTGGCACTTTATGAACACAAGGTATTCGTCCAGGGCGTCATCTGGAACGTCAATTCCTTTGACCAATTTGGGGTCGAACTGGGCAAGGAACTGGCCGGGCCGCTGACCGGCGCTCTGACCCAGGGCACGGAGCCCGCGGGTCTGGACGCCTCGACCCGCAGCCTTCTCGACCGCATCCGCCGGGTCCGGGACGGCGGGGGCCGCCCATGACCCTTGCCCCGGTCATTCGCCGCCTGCCGGAAACCATGGTCAACCGCATCGCCGCCGGCGAGGTGGTGGAACGCCCGGCCTCGGCGGTGAAGGAACTGGTCGAGAACGCCATCGACGCCGGCGCCCGGCGCATCGATGTCGTGATCCGCGACGGCGGGCAGACGGCGATCACCGTGACCGACGACGGCTGCGGCATGACGCCGGAGGAAATCGACCTGGCGCTGGAACGCCACGCCACGTCGAAGCTGCCCGACGACGACCTGATGGCCGTGTCCACCCTGGGATTTCGGGGCGAGGCCCTGCCCTCCATGGCCGCCGTGGCGCGCATGACCATCACCTCGCGCCCACAGGGGGCCCAGCAGGCCTGGGCCGTCACGGTCGAGGGCGGGCGCCGCACCGGGGCCCAGCCCGCCGCCCATCCGCCGGGCACGCGGGTCGACGTGCGCGACCTGTTCTATGCCACGCCGGCGCGGCTTAAGTTCCTGAAGACCGCACGCACGGAACAGAATCATGTGGTCGAGATTTTGAACCGCCTGGCCATGGCCCATCCGGAAATCGCCTTCACCCTATCCGACGGCACGCGCGACCTGATCAAGCTGAACGCCGTCACGCCGCGCCTGGGCGACGACGGGGCCGACGCGCGGCTGGAACGCCTGGCCGGCATCATGGGCCGGTCTTTCGCCGACAACGCCATGACCATCGACGCCGTGCGCGAGGGCATCCGGCTTTCCGGCCACGCCGGGGTGCCGACCCTGAACCGCGGCAACGCGGCCATGCAGTTCCTGTTCGTCAACGGCCGGCCCGTGCGCGACCGCCTGTTGCTGGGCGCGGTGCGCGGCGCCTACCGGGAATTCCTGGCCTCCGACCGCCATCCGCTGCTGGCGTTGTTTCTGGAGGTGCCGCCGGCGGACGTCGACGTCAACGTCCATCCCGCCAAGACCGAAGTCCGGTTCCGCGACGCCGGTGTGGTGCGCGGGCTGATCGTCAGCGCCCTCAAATACGCGCTCGCCGATGCCGGACATCGGGCCTCGACCACCGTGGCGGGGGCCGCACTTGGCGCTTTCCGGCCCAGTGAAAACCCTGGCGGTGCCCTGCCCTTGGGCCGAAGCGGCGGCGGTTATGGCGGCGCCTATGCCCCCACCCCGCGGCCGGGCGGCCTGTCGGACCTGTACACCCCCCTGCCCGATCTGGACCGCGCCCCCAGCGCGCCGATGGCGATGCCCCCGCAGGGCGACCCGGCGGCGGACCAGCCGACCGCGGAATACCCCCTGGGCGTGGCGCGGGCGCAGGTCCATGCCACCTATGTCATCGCCCAGACGGCGGACGGGCTGGTGATCGTCGATCAGCACGCGGCCCATGAGCGCCTGACCCAGGAAAAGATCAAGGCCGCCTTGGCCGCCGGCGGCGTCGACCGCCAGATGCTGCTGATCCCCGAGGTTGTCGAGATGGAAGAGCCCGCCGTCGACCGTTTGCTCGCCCGCGCCGATGAACTGGCGGAGATGGGCCTGGTGATCGAGGGCTTCGGCCCCGGCGCCGTGGTGGTGCGCGAAACGCCGGCACTGCTCGGCGACATGGACATCCAGGGCGTGATCCGCGACCTGGCCGATGATCTGGCGGAATACGGCGAGACCATCGCCCTGGCCGAACGCATCGGCGATGTCTGCGCGACCATGGCCTGTCACGGCTCGATCCGCGCCGGGCGGCGCCTGAATGCGGATGAGATGAACCGCCTGTTGCGGGAAATGGAGGCGACCCCCCATTCCGGACAGTGCAGCCACGGCCGGCCGACCTATGTCGAACTGAAGCTGGCGGATATCGAAAAACTGTTCGGCCGGCGCTAAGATCGCCCTGTTTTCCGCAACCGGACGGTCAGGCCCATGCTGCGTGAATGGCTCATCCATCGGACGACCCCGGCCCCGGAACCGATCAAGCGGCTCGGTTATCTGAAGGAACAGATCGCCATCGCCGCCCGTCACCGGCGGCTTTATCCCGCATGGAAGACGCATCTGGAGCGCTCGCGCCGCTTCGTGCTGTGGTCCGCGGCCAATTGCCCCGTGCAGAACAAGGTGGTGATCCTCGGCTCGGGCGGGCTTCTGGATGTACCACTCGGCGATCTCGCCGACGACTTCGCCGAAGTCGTGCTGATCGACATCTTCCACCCTCCCGCCGTACGGGCCTGGGCGGCGCAATACCCCAACATCTATCTGCTTGAGGCCGACCTGACCGACTTGGTCGATGATCTGGCCGACGGCAAGATGCCGTCAGACCCGCCGTTGCCGGACCTCCCCGAGGCCGATGCGGACCTGGTCGTATCCCTCAACCTTCTGAGCCAGTTGCCGCTGATTCCAGCCCGGCACGTACCCGAGAAACAGGCCAAGGCCTTCGCCGCCGAAATCCAGCGCCAGCATCTGCGCGCCCTGCAGGCGCTGCCTGGCCGGGTCTGCCTGATCACGGAAACGGTGCGGGAATTCGTCGAGGACGGCGACGTGGATGAGACGGAGCCGGTCCTCGCCGATATCAAGCTGCCGGAGCCCGATGAACGCTGGATCTGGAATTTGGCGCCGGCACCGGAAGTTGAGCGCGCCCGCGACCTGCGCCTGCGGATCGCCGCCTATTCCAATCTTTTCAGGAAATAGACCTTGGCCGCCCCGTAAGTGCGCTCGTCCCGCACCTCGAACCCGCGCGTTCCGACCAGGCTTTCCTCGGCCCCGACCTCGACCACCACGGTGGCGTCGGGAGTCAGCCAGTTCTTGTTCAAAAGGCCGCGCAGGGCCGGGTCGGCCAGGCCCTGGCCGTAGGGCGGGTCGAGAAACACAAGCGCGGCCGGCGTCTTGGCCGCACGCGGCGGCACGGCCAGATGGGTGCAGTCGAGTCCCAGCATCAGGCATTCCCGCCACAGGCCCATGGACGCCGCATTGTCCTTGGCGATCTTGAGATGCGCCGGATTACGGTCGGCGAAGATGCCGAAGGCCGCTCCCCGCGACATGGCCTCGAGCCCCAGGGCCCCGGTGCCGCAGAACATGTCGGCGACGGTGATGCCGTCCAGGTCCACAGCGGCCTTGCCGTGGGCCAGAATGTTGAAGATGGATTCCCGGGCCCGGTCCGAGGTCGGGCGCAGGTCCCGGCCTTCGGGGGCGAGCAGCTTCTTGCCCCGGAATTTTCCCGCGACGATCCGCATCAGGCCGCCCCCCGCATCAGGACAGGACCTTGCCCAGCTGTTCCTTCAGGGTCTTGCCCTTGATCTCGTACACATCGCCGCGCGCCAGATTGCCCAGTTGGAACGGGCCGTAGGCCGTGCGGATCAGGCGGTTCACGGAAAGCCCCAGATGTTCCATCACCTTGCGGACCTCGCGGTTCTTGCCTTCGGACAGGCTGACGGTCAGCCAGTGGTTGGCGAAGCCCTTGCGCACCTTGTCGCCGGGCTCCATCTGATCGATCTCGGCCTTGATCGGGCCGTAGCGCACGCCGGACACGGTCACGCCGCGAGCCAGCTTGGCCAGATCCTCGGCCCGGACGGCACCGTGCACGCGCACCCGGTAGCGCCGATTCCAGCCGTTGGACGGCAGTTCCAGGCGCCGCGCGAGGCCGCCATCGTTGGTCAGCAGCAGCAACCCTTCGGAATTGAGGTCGAGCCGCCCCACGGACACCACCCGGGGCAGGTCCTTGGGCAGGCGGTCGAACACCGTCGGCCGGCCTTCCGGATCCTTATGGGTGGTGACCAGCCCGACCGGCTTGTGATAGCGCCACAGCTTGGGCGGCGCCTTGCCCGGCAGGGGTTTGCCGTCGACCAGGATGAGATTGGCCTCGGTTACCGTATGGGCCGGGGTCGTCAGCTTCTTGCCATCGACGATGACGCGCCCTTCTTCGATCCAGCGTTCGGCCTCGCGGCGCGAGCACAGGCCGGCACGGGCGATCACCTTGGCGATGCGTTCGGGGGCGTTTTCGGTCTTCGCGGTCTTGGGTTTTTCTGCCATGGCGGGGACATTAGGGGCGGACGGCGGCGGCGGCAAGCATTGACGACGAGGGGCCCGCGAGTATGGTTGGCGCCATGGACAGACCGGCAACCGACAGCTTCATGGCCCAGGCCCTGGACGAGGCCCGCGCCGCGGCAGCGCGGGGCGAGGTCCCCGTGGGCGCCGTGGTGGTCGAAGCCGCGACCGGCCGGGTGCTGGCCCGCGCCGGCAACGAGACCGAGACGGCCAACGATCCGACCGCCCATGCGGAAATTCTGGCCCTGCGCCGGGCCGCCGCCGAACAGGGCGCGCCGCGCCTGCCGGACTGTGATCTTTACGTGACGCTGGAGCCCTGCGCCATGTGCGCCGCCGCGATCAGCCATGCCCGCATCCGCCGGCTCTATTTCGGGGCCTACGATCCCAAGGGCGGCGGGGTCGAACACGGTCCCCGGTTCTTCGCCCAGCCGACCTGCCACCACGCGCCCGAGGTCATCGGCGGTCTGGACGAAACGGCCGCCGCCGCCTTGCTCAAGGATTTTTTCAAGGAACGCCGCTAAGCGGCTGAAGTTTCCGGGTTCACGATTCCGCGGCGAGCGGCAGATTGACCAGAAGGTTCTGCGGCTTCAAACGAAGGCGCTGCCCGGCGGTCATGCAGAGGGCGAGGTAGACCGGCTTGCCCCGGACCTCGGCGGCCATCTGATTGGGGTCCTTGAACTCGAGACGGAACAGCGAGAGCAGCCGGTCCATGCGGGCATCGTCGACCTCGTTGCCTTCGTAAAGATCGTTCAGCAGGGCCGAGGCCTCGGCATCCAGGCCCAGATGCCAGACCCATTTTTCATCATTGATTTCCTGCACCGGCTGGATCGAAATCTCGGCCTCGAGGAAATGGCGGACCCAGGCTTCAAGCACGCGGCACAACGCATCCAGCCCTGGCCGGGCGAAGGAAATGTCGAGCACGGTGTCGTAGCGCTCATTGCGATCCCAATAGATCTGCGCCGTGTCCGGTTGCAGCACGTCCATGTCGACCTGGCGGGACGCCGATCCGCTGTCGACCACCAGCTTGCCCAGGCTGCCCATGCCGCCCGTGGTCGCCAGCATCTCGACCGTTTCCGCGTCACCCAGCAAGATCGCGCCGTCCTTCAACGTCACCGTCTGTTCGCGGAACAGAAGTTCCGCCGCGCGGGCGCGGAACGGATCGTCCGTGCCGTCGATGACCCGACGCACGACGACGTTGGCCATCTGGTCGATGAACAGGGGCGGGATGGTGACGCCGGTGGACCGGAAAATCTCCAGATAACAGGCTTCGACCGTGCCGGCAGCGACCAGCCGGTCACGAAAGGCGAGCATCACCCGGTAGTTGTCCCGCGCGTCCTCATCGGCCAGGGCCGTGATGCGGTCCTCGCCCACGGCTTCGCGGGGATTGGCCATCAAGGCGCCGTGGAGGACGCGCTCCGCATCGCAGGACTCGGCGATGGGGGCGATTTCCGGACGTTGCAGATAGGCCCGTAGGAAGGCATCCGTCACGGCCAGATGCCCGGCCCCGTCCCGCGTCAGCAGGTGATAGCCGGAATTGGGCCAGAAGTCGGGTGCCGGGCCGTTCATGAGCTAGTTATGGCCGCTGATTTCGGCGTGCAGGGGCTTGCTGTCCTCGAAGGCCTTCTTCTGCGCCGCGTCGGCGGGCTTCTGATACTTGTCCTTCCACGCGTCATAGGTCATGCCGTAGATCACCTCGCGGGCGGCGTCATAATCGACGTCCTCTCCCTTGGCCTGGGCCTCGGCGGCATACCATTTGGCCAGACAGTTTCGGCAGAACCCGGCCAAATTCATCAGGTCGATGTTCTGCACGTCCGTGCGCTTCTGCAGGTGCTTGATCAGGCCGCGAAAGGCGGCGGCTTCCACTTCCGTGCGGGTCTTGTCGTCCATGTCGTCGTTTCCTCCGTCTTGCGCCGCGCGGGCAATGGGATGCCGCGCGGGATCGTTTCTGCGGTTCTATATAGGGACCGGGGGGCGCCGACAAAAGGGCGGCCCGTCACGGCCTAGCGCTTGATCGCCCGCCAACCGATGTCGCGGCGGCAGAACCCTTCGGGCCAGTCGATCAGATCGACCGCCTCATAGGCCCGGGCCCGGGCTTCGGGCACGTCCTTGCCGATGGCGGTAACGCCCAGCACGCGCCCGCCGTTGGCGATGACCGTTCCGTCCGGCCCTGCCGCCGTCCCGGCGTGGAACACGACCACGCCATCGACCGCATCGGCAGCACCCAGACCTTTGATTTCAGTGCCTTTTTTATACTTTCCCGGATAGCCTTTGGCGGCCATGACCACGGTCATGGCGACATCGTCCCGCCATTTCAGCTTGGTCTTGGCCAGCCGCCCTTCAGCACAGGCCAGGAGGACCTCCAGCACGTCGGACTTGAGGCGCATCATCATGACCTGGCATTCCGGGTCGCCGAACCGGGTGTTGTATTCGATCAGCTTGGGGCCGGCGTCGTCGATCATCAGCCCGGCGTAGAGCACGCCCTTGAAGGGGCGGCCTTCGGCCGCCATGCCTTTAATTGTCGGCTCGATGATTTCCGCCATGACCCGGTCGGCCATGGCCTGATCCACGATGGGGGCCGGGGAATAGGCGCCCATGCCGCCCGTGTTGGGGCCTTCGTCGCCGTCGTGGGCGCGCTTGTGGTCCTGGGCGCCGACCAAAGGCAGCGCCGATTCGCCGTCGACCAGGGCGAAGAAGCTGGCTTCCTCACCTTCCAGGAATTCCTCGACGACAATTTCCGTGCCCGCGTTGCCGAAGGCTTCCTCGATCATGATCTGGTCGACCGCCGCATAGGCCTCGTTCACATTGCGGCAGATGATGACCCCCTTGCCGGCGGCCAGGCCGTCGGCCTTGACGACGATGGGGGCGCCATGGGTGCGGATGTATTCCTTGGCCGCGTCCGGCTCGTCAAAGCGGTCGTAATCGGCGGTCGGGATGCCGTATTTGGCGCAGAGGTCCTTGGTGAAGGCCTTGGAGCCTTCCAGCTCCGCCCCCGCCGCCGTCGGCCCGAAGGATTTGACCCCCAGCGCATCCAGTTTATCGACCAGGCCCGCCACCAGGGGCGCTTCCGGCCCGACCACGACGAAGTCGATGGCGTTGTCCTTGACGAATCCGATGATGCCGCTCAGGTCCTCGGCCTCGATATCAAGGTTGCGCGCAAGAGCGGCCGTGCCGGCGTTGCCCGGGGCGCAGAACAATTCGCTGCATTTGGGGGATTTGGCGATGGCCCAGCAAAGAGAATGTTCCCGCCCGCCCGAGCCGACCACGAGTACCTTCATCCTGTCCCAATCCCTCCTGAGTCCGGCGGTTTGTTCGGCGTGCGGCGTTTGCCACGGTCCGCCGTATTGTGTCCGTTCACCGGGCCTTGCATACTGCGCCCATGAGCGACAATTCCAGCGGCACCGCGCAGAGTCAACCCGGCGACACCGAGACCAGCCACAACCTGCCGGTCTTTACCGTTTCCGAGATTTCCCAGGCCGTGAAACATACGGTCGAGGACACCTTTCAATGGGTGCGAATCCGGGGCGAAATCTCGGGTTTCAAACGCGCCGCTTCGGGGCATCTGTATTTCACCCTGAAGGACGCGGATGCGGCGATCGACGGCGTGTGCTGGCGCGGCACGGCCGGGCGCCTATCCATAAAACCCGAAGACGGGATGGAGATCGTCGCCACCGGGCGGCTGACGACCTATCCCGGGCGTTCCAAGTACCAGGTCGTGGTCGACCATATGGAACTGGCCGGCGAAGGGGCCCTGCTGAAGCTGCTGGAGGACCGCCGCCGCAAGCTGGAGGCCGAAGGCCTGTTCGCCCCGGACCGCAAGCGCGATCTTCCCTTCCTGCCGGACGTGATCGGGGTCGTGACCTCGCCCACGGGCGCGGTGATCCGCGACATCCTGCACCGCCTGGCCGACCGTTTTCCGGTCCATGTCCTGATTTGGCCCGTACTGGTCCAAGGCGACAATGCCGCCGCCCAGGTCGCCGCCGCCGTGCGCGGATTCGGTGGGATTGACGCCGGCGGCCCAGTGGACGGACAGGTGCCGCGCCCGGATGTGGTCATCGTCGCCCGCGGCGGCGGCAGCCTGGAGGACCTGTGGGCCTTCAACGAGGAAGAGGTCGTGCGCGCCATCGCCGATTCCCCGATTCCGGTAATTTCAGCCGTCGGCCACGAAACGGACACCACCCTGGCCGATTTCGCAGCCGACCGGCGCGCGCCCACCCCGACGGCGGCAGCGGAAATGGCCGTGCCTGTGCGTCTGGACCTGTTGGCCCAGGTCATGGAGGACGGTCGGCGCATCGCCAGTGCCGTGTCCCGGCTGCTGGCCGACCACCGCCGCCACCTGGAGTCCACCGCCCGAGCGCTGCCCAACCCGGCCCGCATGCTGCAGGAACAGACGCAGCGGCTTGATGACTGGACCGACCGCCTGGGGCAGTCGCTGGGCGGCGGGCTGGAGCGCCGCCGCGCACGCCTCGCCAATGCCGCCGTCGGGTTGACCCGGCCCGACAAGATCATCCAGATGGAGGCTGGCCGCCTTGCCTCGGAAGTACGCGCCCTGAAGACCGCCGGCCGGGCCGCCGTGGACCGGGCGCGGGGCCGCCTGGCCCAGGCGTCGGCCTTGTTGGAAAGCTATTCCTATCAGCGCGTTCTGGATCGCGGGTTCGCTCTGGTCACCGACCCGGCGGGCGCCCCCGTGACCTCGGCCAAGGGGCTCAAGACCGGGGACCGGCTGGATATTCGGCTTAGCGACGGGACGCGGCCGGTCACGGTTTCAGGCAACACGACCCCGGCCAAACCAAAAGCGCCGGACAAACCAAAAACGGACAAGCCCGGCGACGGCCGGCAGGGGCGGCTTCTGTGACATTCCTTCTTCGCATTTTTCTGGTCGCGACGGCCCTCGTCGCGGCGGGCGCCGATCCGGCCCGCGCGCTGGAGATTTCCGGCACCTTCGTCCAAGGCGGCCTGGCCACGGGTAAGGTCGAGCCGGGGACCGCGCTGACCCTCGACGGAAACCCCGTGGCCGTGGCGCCGGACGGCAGCTTCATCATCGGCTTCGGGCGCAAGGCCAAGGGCAAAATGGTGCTGCGGGCGGTGCCGCCGGAAGGCCCGTCCGAGACGCGGGAGCTCCAGATCAAGGCGCGCAAGTACAAGATCCAGCGCATCGACGGCCTGCCGACGCGCAAGGTCAGCCCGACCAGCCCGGCAGATCTCGCCCGCATCAAGAGCGACCGCCGGCAGATCGTCGAGGTCCGCAAGCGGACGACGCTCAAGACCTTCTTCGACACCGGCTTCATGTGGCCGGTCACAGGCCGCATTTCCGGTGTGTTCGGCAGCCAGCGCATCCTCAACGGCAAGCCCCGCAGCCCGCATAACGGCGTCGATGTCGCGGCCCCCCGCGGCACGCCGGTAAAAACCATGGGCGACGGCGTGGTGGCGCTAGTCAATCAGGACATGTTCTTCACGGGAAAAACGGTGATGATCGACCACGGCTTGGGCCTGACGTCTGTCTATATCCATATGGACAAGATCACCGTGAACGAAGGGGATTTCGTGACCAAGGGCATGCAGATCGGCACCGTGGGCGCCACCGGCCGGGCCACGGGCCCGCATCTGCATTGGGGGGTCAGCTGGTTCAACATCCATCTGGACCCGGCGCTGTTGGTGGGGCCGCAGAAACCCAAGGAATAACGGTCGGCTATTCTTGTCTGATCGTCACGGGTCGATCTGATAGACCTTATGACCGTCGCTTAGGTCCTTGATGCGGTCGATCCGACCACCGTCCCAATGGTAGCTGACGTGACGCCCCTGAACGGGAACGTCCATCACGTCCGGATGGAAGGCGGCGAAACATTCCCCGCCGTCGTGGCGGACGCTGGGGTAGACGATGCCGTCGCCACCGGCGGTACGGACCTCCCGCGCATAGGCCTGAGACGCGCCATAGTCTTCGGGATCAAGCAGGTCCGCAAAGTCGCCAGCCCGCAGATCGACCAAAGTGGCCTCAATACGCCCCACAAGCTCACGTAGGTTGGCAATCCACCCCGGCGTCTCCGCCGTCGCCCTACAAAACCGCGTTTGATGGTGAACCGTTTCAAACAAGGCCGTTTCATATCCGTTGGCCGCATAGAAGGCGCCGAAGGAACCGTCGTGAAACCGCCCCGGACGATCCGGACTGACATGGGTGAACGGCGCCATGACATAGGAAGCACCGGCGCCGCCAACGCGTCGTTCCGGCGGGACGAGGTCTAGGTTTCCGATCGTTTCGGCGAGGCGTGCGTTGGTCTTTCCTTCCGCCGCCGCCAATAGCGCCCAGTCCTCGGGGGCAGCGATATCCTCGAACACGTCGATCGGGGGATAGGCGGAATTGATGAAACGGTGGTAGGACCAGGCCACATGGGACGCCGGGGCACTTACCATGGCCCTCGGACCGCATCCAAATACCGACGCACCCGCATCAAGTCCGTGAGCTGGCCACCCAGCATCACCGCCAAGGCAGACTGGTCGCCGAAAGCCGCGTTTGGCCGCTTGATCCAGCCGTAGCCGCGTTCCGTATCCTTGAACAGCAGACGCAGTGCCTTGTGAATCCCCAGCAGGTTCGACAAGCGCGCCGAAAGATCGGGGCCGACCCGACCATATTCTCCAGCCTTCCAGCGCTGGAACGTGCGCGGCGCAATTTCACCGAGCAATGTTGCCGCCTGTGTATCCGTGAGCCCCCAACGATCAAACAGGTTAATCACCGCCCGTTGCATGGCGTGAATCTCCTCGGTGGAGAACACCACCCCAGGCGGTGCCGGTTGCGGTTCAATGAGACGAAGATGGGGCATCGGAATGAACCCTATGCAAATCAAAATTAGACATTTGTCTCCATAATATAAAAATAGCGACAAATGTCAATAATTGCCTCTACCCATCCTCGCTAGGCCAACGATTGTGCAGCCACAGCCATTGTTCCGGCGTGTCGCGGACCCATTGTTCGACCTGGTTGTTGATCCGCGTCATCGCCGCCAGGACATCGGCCTTGTGATCGCCGGTCTTCTTGAAGCGGACGGGCGGCAGGGCCGTCATCTTGAAGCGGGCTCCTTTAAGACGTGTCACCCGTGCCGCGACCACCGGGCAGTCGTGGCGCAGGGCCAGTTCGGCCAGCGCCGGGGCGGTCATGGCCGGGCGGCCGAAGAACGGCACGGCGATGCCGTCGTTCATTTTCTGATCGACCAGCATGGCCAGGTGACTGCCCGACCGGAAAGCGTTGAGAAGCTGGCGCACACCCTGTGGCCCCTTCGGGATCAAGGCCCCTTCGACGGCCGCGCGGCCATGGCGGTACAGCCATTCGACCAGGCGATTGTTGGCTTCGCGGTAGACCCGGTCGAGCGGCAGGCCCCGCTGTGTGGCACCCAAGGCCAGGATTTCCCAGTTGCCGATATGGGCGGAATAGAAAATGCCCGCCTCATTGTCGTCACGCAGCTGGTCCACGTATTCGCCGCCTTCGACCTCGACCCGGCCGCCATCGGCGTAAACGTCGATTTCCTGCAGATGGGGAAATTCGGCGGCAAGCCGGCCCAGATTGTCCCACATGCCGCGAACGATGCGCTCGACCTCGGCATCCGGCTTATCGGGGAACACGGCACGCAGGTTCCGGCGCGCCCGGTCCGACAGGCGCAGGCGCGGGCCGATCGTGCGCGCCAACGCCCCACCCAATCCCGACGCCCAATCAAGCGGCAGCATGCGGAAGAACATGTAGACCGTGAACGCTGCCGCCGCCTGGACGGGGTGAATCACGTATTTGTTCAGCGGGGCCGGCGCATGGGCCATGGAATCGGCTGCCTGGTTAGGGTTTGACGGTTTGTAACAATCGGTCGAGGGCCGTTTCGTCGTCCCATTGCAGGGTGATTGTCAAGACTTCAATGCCCGCGCGGTCGCCGGCGGAGATGCGCTGGGCGTCCTTTTCCGTGGTTATCAAAACCCCTTTCAGGGCCTCTGCACAACGTTTCAAGGCGGCCAGATCAGCAGAGCTAAAGAGATGATGGTCGGGAAAGGCTTTCGTTCCGGCAAGGCGGCAACCGTGATCACGCAGGGTCTGGAAAAACTTTTCCGGATGCCCGATCCCGGCGAAGGCAACACCCAGGACTTTTGAAATTTGCTCGATTTCGGGGCCGGGAACAACCCGAGCCGTCAGCACCGGCAGGTCTTTCGGACCGAAGCGGCGCGCCGCATCGGCCACGCCCCAGACATCATCGCCGATCACGACAAGCGCATCCGCCCGCGCGAGCCCCGCCCGCAGGCTTTCGCGCAGCGGCCCGGCCGGAATCAGAAAGCCGTTGCCGAAACCAAAACGGCCGTCGACGACGACGATGGACAAATCCTTGGCGAGCGACGGGTCCTGAAAGCCGTCATCCAGCACCAGCGCCCCGGCCCCGGCGTCCACGGCGGCGCGGGCCGCGTGGGTCCGGTCGCCGCCGACCCAGACCGGTGCGACCTTGGCGATCATCAGAGGCTCGTCCCCGACCTCGTCCGCCCTATCCATATCCGGGTCTACGGGCCGGGGAACCGTGCCGGCCGCGCCGCCGTAACCGCGGCTGATCACATGGGGCAGCCGTCCGGCGGCGCCCAAGCGGCGCACGATGTCGATCACCACCGGCGTCTTGCCCGCCCCGCCGGCCGTCAGGTTGCCGACGCAGATCACGGGCGCGCCGACATCAACTGCTTTCTGACGCTGGCGCAACACGGTCGCGGTGCCGTAGATCAGACCGAGCGGTGACAGCAATATCCCCAAGGCGGACGGCGCCGCCGCATACCAGAAACCGGGGGTTTTCATGCGCCCCCCTTGCCGTCGCCCAGGCGTTGCAGATAGGGGGAGAGTTCCGCCATCAGGCGGTCGATGACCCCGGCTTCCGCCTGGGCAAAGGTACGGGCATGCTCGGCGAAGGTGTCGGCCTCCGCTGTGTCACGCAGAAGGCGGCCCACGGCGGCGCTTAACCCCGTTCCATCGGCGACGGGCAAGGAGGCTCCGGCGATCGCCATGCGTGCGGCCATGTCGGCGAAGTTGGTCATGCGCGGGCCGTGCAGCACGGCGCAGCCGAGGCGCGCCGGCTCCAACAGGTTCTGTCCGCCGTCCGCCGACAGCGATTTACCCATGAACACGACCGGCGCCAAGGTAAAGAACACACCCAGTTCGCCCATGGTATCGGCAATGTAGACGTCCGTGCCGGCATCGGGCAGGTCGCCTACGGCCCGCCGCTTGACCCGGCCCCCCTGCGCGGCGAGTTGGGCCGCGATCTCCGCCCCCCGGTTCGGATGGCGCGGTACGATGATCGTCAACAGCCCCGAATGGGTCGGCGCCAGGTCCTGATGGACGCGCCAGGCGATGGCTTCTTCCCCGGCCCAGGTGCTGGCCGCAAGCCACACCGGACGACCCGTCGTGGCGGCGCGCAGATCCGCCAGCCGCGCCGCATCGGCGGGCAGGGGATCGGCCGCGAACTTCAGGTTCCCCACGCTGCGCGCACCCGGCGCCCCCAGGGCGCGCAAGCGCTCGGCGTCGCCTTCGGTCTGCCCCAGGCAAAGGGCAAACCCGCCGAGCAGCCCGGCGATGAACTTAGGGACTCGCGACCATCCCTTGAAGGAGCGCGGCGAAATGCGCCCGTTGACGAGGATCAGGGGCTTGCCCCGCGCCGCCGTTTCCGAAAGCAGGTTGGGCCAGAATTCCGATTCCGCCCAAAGGGTCAGGTCCGGCCGCCAATGATCGAGGAACCGGCGCACGTAAGCCATCCGATCGACCGGCACGTATTGGTGAACCGCCCCCTTGGGCAGACGGTCGGCCAACATGCGCGCCGATGTCACCGTGCCCGTGGTGATCAGAATGTTGGCGGTGGGGGCTGCCGTCTTCAAGCGGTTGATCAGCGTCAGCAAAGACATGGCCTCGCCCACGCTGGCGCCGTGCAGCCAGATCAATGGACCGTCGGGGCGCGCCATCGCGGCCCGGCCCAGCCGTTCATTGAAGCGGTGAGGATCTTCCTTCCCGGCCTTGATCCGCCGGCCCAGATAGACATGGATCAAGGGAGCACCCAAGGTCGTCATTGCACGGTAAAGACCAAGCATCATCGGGGCTCCCCGGCCTCGGCGGGCTCGACCGGCACACGACCGGTCAGGCGATCGGCCTCGGCGGTGATTGAATTGAGCGCGTCCTCGACCTCCGTCCGCGCCGCCGCCATCTGTGCCGCGTCGGCGTCGCGCGCAACCTCGATGGGATCCCCCCATAGGATCACGCCGCGTCCGAAGGGCCAGGCGATCAGGAAGCGGTCCCAGCTTTGCAGCACCCGCCCGCGGGCCGCGCCGAAGGTCGCGGGAATGATCGGCACACCGGCAAGCCGCGCCAAGGCCACGGCGCCGTCACTGGCACGCATGCGCGGACCGCGCGGACCGTCGGGCGTGATGCCGACGCAGTCGCCGGCCTTGAGCGCCTTGACCATGGCACGCAGCGCCTGAGCACCACCTTTCGACGACGACCCGGCCACGGTCATGATGCCGAAATGGCCGACCGTGCGGGCGATGATCTGGCCGTCCCGATGCTGGGAAATCAGCATGTGGATCGCCTTATCGCCGGGCCAGCAATGGGGCATCATCAGAAGGCGGCCGTGCCAGAAACACAGGATGAACGGCTTTCCCGCCGCCCAGTGGGCGCGGGCCGCATCGCCGCCGATGACCTGCCAATGGCCCGTGGCATGGACCAGACGGATATAGAGCGAGCCCAGCCAGCACAACGCCCGGCGCAGCCCATCGCTTTTCAGTATCCGTTTCACCATGGCGGGATCACCGGGCCGGGCCGGTTACCGACCCGCCGCCTGGCGGGCGGTGTCAGGACCTTTCCCGGGCGCGTCGCCGGCAAACTGCAATTCATAGAGATGCTTGTAATGGCCGCCGCGCGCCAGGAGTTCCGAATGACTGCCGTGTTCGACGACGCGACCGCCGACGACGACGCAAATCAGGTCGGCGCGGACGACGGTCGACAGGCGGTGGGCGATGACCAGGGTCGTACGGTCGGTCATCAGCGCGTCGAGCGCGGCCTGCACCTGGCGTTCCGATTCCGTATCAAGGGCCGACGTCGCTTCGTCCAGCAACAGGATCGGCGCGTTCTTCAGCATGGCCCGGGCGATGGCGAGGCGCTGGCGCTGGCCGCCCGAAAGCTTGACCCCCTGTTCACCCACCAGGGTGTCATAGCCGTCGGGCAATTCCGCGATGAAGTCGTGGGCGGCGGCGTTCCTGGCCGCTTCGATAATCTCGTCCTCGCTCGCCCCGGCGCGGCCATAGGCGATATTGGCGCGCACGGTATCGTCGAACAGGGTGACTTCCTGGCTGACCAGGGCCATGGCGCCGCGCAGAGACGCGAAGGTCAAACCGCGCACATCCTCGCCATCGACCAGCACCGCCCCCTCGGCGACATCGTAGAACCGGGGGATCAGGTTGAGAATCGTCGACTTGCCCGCCCCGGACGGCCCGACCAGGGCCACGGTCTTGCCCGCCGGCACGGTCAGGGACAGATTGTTGAGGGTCACCCGGTCCTGGGTATAGGCGAACCCGACATTGCGGAATTCGACCGCACCCTTGACCGGTGTCGGCAGGTCACGGGCATCGGGCGTTTCCTGGATCGCCGGTTCCATGTCGAGCATCTGAAACAGGCGGTCGGCGCCGGCCAGGCCCTGCTGCAAAGCGGCGTTCAGATTGGCCAGCCGCTTCATGGGCTCATAAGCCAGCAACAGCGCCGTAATGAAGGAAAAGAACGACCCCGCATCCGTGTTACCGTGAATCACCCGATAGCCGCCGTAGAAAATGACGATGCCGACGGCGACACCGCCCAGGGTTTCCATGATCGGGCTGGACAGCGCCCGGGTACGCTCGGCCTTCATGGTCAGATTGAACACGCGCTCGACGATTTCGCTGACACGGCCGCGCTCGTACGCTTCCATGGAGTAGGCCTTGACCACGCGGATGCCCTGGATGGTCTGTTCCAGCAGGGTTGTGAACAGGCCCATTTCGCGCTGCGTATTGGCGGTCACCTTGCGCATGCGGCGGCCCAGCTTGACGATCGGCAACAAGGCGGCGGGGAAGATGATGAAGGCGATGAGCGCCAACCGCCAGTCCTGGTAGAAGGTGACGCCGATCAGGCCGATCAGGGTCATGGCGTCCTTGCCGAGCGAGACCCAGGCGTTGGATACCGCCCCCCGCATCTGGTTGATGTCGACCAGGAAGCGCGAAATCAGCCCGCCCGTATTGGAGTCCTGGAAGAACTTCACATCCATGCGCGACAATTTGTCGAACAGGCGGTTCTGATTGTCGGTGACGATGCGCAGCCCCACATAGGCCATCAACGTCGCCTGTCCGTAATTGGCCAGGCCCTTGACGATGAACACGGCGAACACGGCCAGGCCCACGGGCATCAGCATGGATTCATCCCGATTGACGAAGATGTCGTTGACTACCGGCTCCATCAACCAGGCGCTGGCCGCCGTGGCCGCGGCCATCAGCGCCATACAGGCAAGCGCCGCGAAGAACCAGCGCGCGTAACCGCGCATGCTTTCGCGGAACAGCCGGCCGAGAAGGCTCGCCGTGGAAGCGTGAACGGGCGTATGGGTATCGATGGCGGACGCCACGGGCCTCGGGTCCTTCCGACGGTTCCTGGGACAGGGTCGGACCTTTTACCACGTAGCCTTGGAAAGGCCAAGAATCCCGCGTGATTTCAGGGATTTATAAGCGAGTTCTAAAGGCCTCAGCGAAACACGTGCAGATTGCCCTCGAACTGATCGAAACTGGCGTCCCAGGAATACTTCAGCGCGTGATTACGGCAGGCCTCGGCGGGAATGGCGAGGGCCGCCGTGACCGCCGCCGCCAGATCGTCGGACAGCACCCCGGCCCCCGACTGATTGACCACGTCGAGCGGCCCCGGCACGGGATAAGCCGCCACGGGCACGCCCGACGCCATGGCCTCGAGCAGGACCAGGCCGAAGGTGTCGGTCCGGGAGGGAAACACGAAGACGTCGGCGGCAGCGAAATATTTCGCCAATTCCTCCCCCTCCTTCACGCCGGCGAAGCGGACGGCGGGATATTTGCGTTTCAGATCGTCCAACTGCGGGCCGTCGCCGACTACGTATTTGGTGCCGGGCAGATCGAGCTTCAGGAAAGCTTCGATATTCTTTTCCACCGCCACCCGACCGGTGAACAGGCTGATCGGCCGGGGGGCGTCCAGGAACGCCTTGTCGCGGGGCTTGAACAGATCCGTCCACACGCCGCGCGACCAACGGCGCACGGGCGGGCGGAACCCCCGGGCGATCAGGTCATCCTCGATCGTCTGGGTCGCCACCATGATCGCCGAGGACGGCCCGTGGAACCATTTCATCACGGCGTACAACCAGCTGAGCGGCAACGGCACCCGGGCATGGACGTATTCGGGGAACCGCGTGTGATAGGCCGTGGTGAAGGGGTATCCCTGTTTCAGGCAATGGGCGCGCGCGGCAACGCCCAGGGGGCCCTCGGTCGCGATATGGATGGCCTGGGGCTGGAAATCCTCGATCATGGCCGCGACCCGGCGGCCGGGGAACAGGGCCAGCCGGATTTCCGGATAGGTCGGACAGGGGATGGTGCGGAACAGGTCCGGCGTCACCAGACGGACCTGATGGCCGCGCCGTTCCAGCCCCTGCCTCAGCGTGTCGAGGGTTCGGACGACGCCATTGATTTGGGGAAGCCAGGCATCGGTGACGATGAGGAGTCGCATGCGTCTTCGTCCCTTAGGAAGGATAGGCCGCGCAGTTCCGCCCATTTGAGAATTTCCAGACGGCCGTCTTCGTGTTCGACCAGGGCCGTGCAGCTTTCGACCCAGTCGCCGTCGTTGCAGTAGAGGATGCCGTCCATGTCGCGCATTTCGGCGGTGTGGATATGGCCGCAGATGACGCCCTCGACGCCGCGCTTGCGCGCCTCGCCGACCACCGCGTCTTCGAAGCTGGACACGAATTCGACCGCGTTCTTGACCTTGTGTTTCAGATAGGCGGACAGCGACCAGTAGGAGAACCCCAGCTTGCGCCGGGCGATGTTCAACCACAGGTTCAGCATCAAGGCCGCGGTGTAGGCATTGTCGCCCAGGAAGGCCAGCCACTTGGCGTATTTCACCACGCCGTCGAATTGATCGCCGTGGATGACCAGGAAGCGCCGCCCGTCGGCCATGGTGTGATAGGCCTCGTTCAGCACGGCGACCCGCCCGAACCGATGGTTGGAAAAATCGCGGAAGTTTTCATCGTGATTGCCGGGCACGTACACGACGCGGGTTCCCTTGCGGGCCTTGCGCAGGATTTTCTGGATCACGTCGTTGTGGGCCTGGCGCCAATACCAGGCCCGGCGCATGCGCCAGCCGTCGATGATGTCGCCGACCAGGTAGAGGTATTTCGATTCCGTATGCTTGAGAAAATCGAGCAGCATGTCCGCCTGACACCCCCGGGTGCCCAGATGGATGTCGGAAATCCAGATGGAGCGGAACTTGTAAGACGTCTTCCGGTTTACAGCGTTCATATCGTCCGCGGCGGTTGTTGTCGCATGGCCTATATTTAGTGGGGACTTTTATGTAATTGAGCATATGTCCGCCATTACTTTCCGGCCCTGTCATGGAAACTTCACACACGAGAAATGTCTTTGAAATTATAGTCGCAACAAAAGTGCCACAATCCTGGGTCTAAACGACACATCATGCCCGATTCAAACGCCCTACCGGGGGAGCCGGACACGCTGATGACCGCTCCCCGCAAGGTTCTTGTGATCTTCAACCCGACCGCGGGCGCCCGCCGCCGGGCGCGCCTGACCCGCATCCTGGAGATCATGTGGAGCCTCGGCGCCGCGGTCACGCTGCACGAAACCAAGGCCCGAGGCGACGCGGAACGCACCGCGCGCGAAGCATCTACCAAGGTCTATGACGTGGTCGTCGCCGCCGGCGGCGACGGCACCATCAACGAAGTCATCAATGGCCTGTCGGGCCGGCAGATTCCGCTCGGCATCATCCCGCTGGGCACGGCCAACGTGCTGGCCGCCGAACTGGACCTGCCGACGGACGATGTCGGCCTGGCGCGCACCATCGCCTTGGGCCGCACCCGGCCCGTCACCCTGGGCGACGTCAACGGGCGGCGCTTCGTGATGATGGCCGGCGTCGGCTTCGACGCCCATGTCGTGGCTTCGGTCGACGCAGGCCTGAAACGCCTGATCGGCAAGTCGGCCTATGTGTGGGAAACGCTACGCGGTTTCTTCCGCTACAAGTTCCGGTCCTACCGGCTGATCGTCGACGGCAAACCTTATGAGGTGGGCTCGGCCGTGTTCGCCAACGGCCATTTCTACGGCGGGCGTTTCGTCTGCGCCAAGGACGCGGCGCTCAGCGACCCGCGCCTGCATGTCTGCCTGTTCAAGTCCGCGGGGCCGTGGCGGGCGCTGCGCTACACCGCCTGGATGATCCTGGGCCGGCTCGACAAGCTGCCCGATTACGAGGTCGTGCCTGCGACCTCCATCATCGTCGAGGGCCTGGCCGGCGAGCCCGTGCAGGGCGACGGCGACATCATCACCCGCCTGCCCCTGGATGCCCGCATCGCGAGCGACCGCCTGAACATGCTGGTTCCGGCATAAGGGCTTTTCCAACCTTGCCCTTTGTCGCGCTGGCGTTTCCTTCCTAGACTGCCCCTGCAGTCCAGGGAGCCCCGCCATGTCCACGCCCGCCCTCTATCAGGCCTTCGCCCGATACAACCGCGCCATGAACGACGCCGTCTACGCCGTCTGCGCCGATATTCCGGACGCCGCGCGCAAGGCCGATCGGGGGGCGTTCTTCAAATCCGTGCACGGCACGCTCAACCATCTG
Organism: Rhodospirillaceae bacterium; assembly: GCA_002706405.1. GTDB lineage: Bacteria > Pseudomonadota > Alphaproteobacteria > Rhodospirillales > Casp-alpha2 > UBA1479. The sequence continues at coordinate 34,434 of PALN01000063.1, forward strand.
ATGTTCGGCGATCACGCCTGGATGAACCGGTTCGACGGCGGCAGCCGCCCGACCCCCGGCACGGGCGTGGACCTGTTTTCCGATTTCGACGCGATGCGGGCGGCACGCACGGCCTTGGACGATGAGATCACGGCCTGGGCAGCGGCTCTGACGGAGTCATGGCTGTCGGAAACGGTGGCATGGACGTCGCGCACGGACAACCTAACCTTCAACCAGCCGCGCTGGATTCTGGTCAGCCATATGTTCAACCATCAGACCCACCACCGGGGCCAGTTGACGACGATCCTGACCCAGATGGGCCATGACGTCGGCGTCACGGATTTCCCGAAGCTGGTCTAGGGGTCAGTCCTCGGCGCTGATCCGCACCACCTGCTTGCCGAAATTCTCGCCCTTGAGCATGGCGATGAAGGCGGCGGGGGCGGCATCCAGGCCCTCGGCCACATCGATCCGGTATTTGATTTTTCCTGCCTTCAGCCAATCGATCATCTCCGCATCGAATTCGGCGCGCCGGTCGGCGTGGTCGGAGACGATGAAGCCCTGCATCCGGATCGCCTTGCGCACCACATGGGTCATGTTGCGGATGCCGGGCGTCTCCTCGCGGGTCAGGTTGTACTGCGAGATCATGCCGCATTCGACGAAACGGGCGAACCGGTTGGCGGCGTCGAGGGCTGCTTCGAGGATCGGTCCGCCGACGTTGTCGAAATAGATGTCGATGCCGTCGGGCGCGGCGGCCTGAAGGGCGCCCAGCACGTCGTCGCCGGCGGCCCGGTAATTGAAGGCCGCGTCGAAGCCGAGGTCGTCCGTGAGGTAGGCCACCTTGGCGTCCGTGCCCGCCGTGCCGACCACGCGGCAGCCGCGCAGGCGGCCGATCTGGCCGACGATCTGGCCGACGGCGCCCGAGGCGGCGGAGACAAACAGCGTGTCGCCCGGCTTCGGGTCGGTGAAGCCGAGCCCGACCCAGGCGGTCATCCCCGGCATGCCGAGCGCCCCCAGGTGCCAGGTCAGCGGCACGTCGGCGGCGGCGGGGTCGATCTTCTTCAGCCCCTTGCCGCCCGGCACCAGGGTGACGTCGGCCCAGTCGAGGGTGCCGAACACCAGGGCGCCTTCCGGATAATCGGCGTTCCGGGACGCCGCCACCCGGCCGATCACGCGGGCCTGCAGCGGCTCGCCGATCTGGAAGCCGGCGGCATAGGATTTGGCCGCGTCCATGCGGCCGCGCATGTAGGGGTCGAGGGACATGTAGATCGCGCGCACCAGGACGTCGCCGTCGCCCACATCGGGCATCGCCGCTTCGCGGATGTCGAAATTGTCCAGGGTCACCCAGCCCTCGGGCCGGGATTTGAAAATGATCTGGCGGTTGGTGGTCATGTTCGCGGTTCCGTCACTTGCCGGCGACGGTCATGCCGTCGATGCGCAGGGTCGGGGCATTGGTGCCGTACTTGAATTCCAGATCGTCGGCCGGGGTGATGGCCTTGAACATGTCCTTCAGGTTGCCGGCGATGGTCAGCTCGCTGACCGGAAAGACCAGCTCGCCGTCCTCGATCCAGAACCCGGAACAGCCCCGGGAATAATCGCCGGTCACGCCGTTCACGCCCATGCCGATCAGTTCGGTCACGTACAGGCCCTGCTTGATGCCGCCGATGAGATCTTGGGACGAAATGGTGCCCGCTTCCATATAGAGGTTCGATACCGAAGGAGAGGGCGGCGACGAGGTGCCGCGCGACGCATGGCCCGTGGTCGCCAATTTCAACTGACGCGCCGAGCGGCAATCGAGAATCCAGGTCGTCAGGCGGCCGTCCTCGACCACGTTCAAACGCCGTGTCGCCACGCCCTCGCCGTCGAAGGGTTTGGAGCGCAGGCCGCGGCGGCGGTGCGGATCGTCGACGATGGTCACGCCGTCGGGGAAAATCTGCGTGCCCATGGCGTCCTTCAGGAAGGTCGTGCCCCGCGCCACGGACGAGCCGTTGATGGCCGACGACATATGGCCCGGGATGGTATTGGCGACGCGCGGATCGAAGATCACCGGCACCTGCTGGGTCGAGACCTTCTGCGGGTTGAGCCGTTTGACCGCTTTCTCACCGGCCGACCGCCCGATGGCTTCCGCATCGGCCAGGTCGCTTCCGTAGACCTTGGTGTCGTAATCGTAATCCCGCTCCATCGCCGTGCCCGTGCCGGCCAGGACCGAAACGCCGATGCTGTGGCGGGACGACTTGCGCGTCTGCGCGAACCCGGTGGAGGTCACGAGGGCGATCTCGCTCGACCCCCAACTGGCGCTGGCCCCTTCCGAATTGGTCACGCCGGGAACGGCGCGCGCCGCGTCCTCGGTCCGCGCGGCAAGTTCGATCAAGTCCTCCGCCGTGGGCTCCGACGGATCGAAGTCATCGATATCGGCAAGCTCGCTCGCCAACTGGTCCGGATCAGCCAATCCGCAGAAGGCGTCCTCGGGCACGTTGCGGGCCATGGCGACGGCGCGCCCGGCCAACTCATCAAGGGCCGACTCGGCCATATCCGAGGACGAAACCACCGCCTGACGCTTGCCGATGAACACGCGCAGACCCAGATCGTTGTCCTCCGAGCGCATCAAATCTTCGGGATTTCCCAGACGCTGTGACAGCGACAGCGACGCCGAGCGAACGAAAACCGCGTCCGCCGCGTCCGCGCCCAGCGCTTCGGCCTTGCCGATAAGTGATTGAAGTCGATCAATAATATTGCCAATAGCGGTCATGATGTTCCGTCTTGGTTGTGGGCGTTGGAGGGGCTCAGGTCCTAAATATGGTCCATGGGCGCCCCGGGGCCAGGATAATCGTGGGCTGTAACACTACTTAAACTGTGGTTGTTCTGCGCCATAGGGTGCACTAGATAAATCAAAATCACGAAGCAATGGCCTTGCAGGGCAATTCTTCAAGGCACGACGGCCGGCGGGCGCCGGTCGCGGCCCCACACCATAGCCGCCGTTTTCAAAACGCCGGATGATCGTCAACGGATCACCAAACACATGTCCAACACCGCACTCGCCGAGAAGCCCACCGACCCCTCCCAACGCGAAACCGTCGAATCCGCCGTCGTCCGCTTTGCGGGTGATTCCGGCGACGGCATGCAATTGACGGGCGGGCAGTTCACCCTGGCCACCGCCTTCGCCGGCAACGACCTGTCGACCTTCCCCGATTTCCCCGCGGAAATTCGCGCCCCCGCCGGCACGACCTTCGGCGTGTCGTCGTTTCAGATCAATTTCGGGTCCCGCGTAATCAAGACCGCGGGCGATGCCTTCGACATGCTGATCGCCATGAACCCGGCGGCGCTGAAGGTTGAATTGGGCGGCCTGAAACAGGGCGGCGTCATCATCGCCGACACGGGCAGCTTCGGCGAACGCGACCTGCGCAAGGCCGGTTACGACAGCAACCCGCTGGAAGACGGCAGTCTGCAGGGCTACCACCTGGTCGCCCTGGACATCTCCAAGCTGACCATGGAAGCGGTCAAGGACACGGGCCTGTCCAAGCAGGAAGCGCTGCGCTGCAAGAACATGTGGACGCTGGGCTTCGTCTATTGGATGTACGGCCGTGACCGCAAGCCGACCGCCGACTGGCTGATCGCCAAGTTCGGCAAGCGCCCGGACGTGGCCGCCGCCAACGTCGCCGCCATGGACGCGGGCCATACGGTCGCCGAAACCATGGAACTGCCCGACGGCGTGCACGGCTTCCACGTCGACGCCGCCGACATCGCCCCCGGCACCTACCGCACCGTGACCGGAGCCGAGGCCCTGGCCTGGGGCCTGGCGGCGGGCACCCATCTGGCCGACATCAAGATGGTGTTCGCGTCCTATCCCATCACCCCGGCGTCGCAGCTTCTGCATTCCCTGTCCAAGATGATCGACCACAACGTCGTCACCTTCCAGGCGGAAGACGAAATCGCCGCCGCCTGCGCCGCCATCGGGGCGTCGTTCGGCGGCTCGCTGGGCGTGACCTCGTCGTCGGGTCCGGGCATCGCGCTCAAGACCGAGGCCATCGGCCTCGCCATCTCGACCGAACTGCCGATGATCATCGTCAACTCGCAGCGCGCCGGCCCCTCCACCGGCATGCCGACCAAGACCGAACAGTCGGACCTCTATCAGGCCGTGCTGGGCCGCAACGCCGACAGCCCCTTGTGCGTGCTGGCCGCGCGCTCGCCCGCCGACTGCTTCGACGTCGCGATCGAGGCCGTGCGCATCGCCATCAAGTACATGACCCCGGTGTTCGTTCTGACCGACGGCTATATCGGCAACGCGGCCGAGCCCTGGAACATTCCGGACATCAACGATTACGCCAAAATCCCGGTCAACTTCCGCACCGATCCGGAAGGCTTCCATCCCTTCCTGCGCGATGACGACACGCTGGCCCGGGTCTGGGCCGTGCCGGGCACGCCGGGGCTGGAACACCGCATCGGCGGGATCGAGCGCGATTACGATTCCGGCAACATCTCCTACGATCCCGGCAACCACCAGAAAATGACCGACACCCGGTTCGCCAAGATCGCCGGCATCGCCAAGGACATCCCGGACCAGGGCGTCGAGGACGGCAACACGTCGGGCAAGCTGGCCGTCGTCGGCTGGGGATCGACCTACGGGCCGATCAGCCGCGCCGTCGCCAACCTGCGCGCGCAAGGCCTGGACGTCAGCCATATCCACCTGCGCCACATCTGGCCGTTCCCGGAAAACCTGGGCGACCTGCTGAAGGGCTTCGAGCAGGTGCTGGTGCCGGAAATGAACCACGGACAGCTCGTCAACGTGCTGCGCGCCGAGTACCTGGTGCCGGCCGAAGGCCTGAACAAGGTGTCCGGCCAACCCTTCAAGATCATTGAAATCGAAGACGCCATCCGCGCCCGGCTGGAGACCTAAGATGAACGTCGTTACCCCGCCTGAAAAGCTGACCCCGAAGGATTTCGCCACGGACCAGGAAGTCCGCTGGTGCCCCGGCTGCGGCGACTACGCGATCCTCAAGGGCGTGCAGAAAACGCTCGCCGACATCGGGGCCCGGCCGGAAAACACCGTGTTCGTATCGGGCATCGGCTGCGCCGCGCGCTTTCCCTATTATGTGAAGACCTACGGCTTTCACACCATCCACGGGCGCGCCCCCGCCTTCGCCACGGGGCTGAAATTGGCCAACCCGGACCTGGATATCTGGGTCGTGTCCGGCGACGGCGACGCCTTGTCGATCGGCGGCAACCACCTGTTCCACCTGCTGCGCCGCAATGTCGATCTGCAGTTCCTGCTGTTCAACAACGAAATCTACGGCCTGACCAAGGGTCAGTATTCGCCGACCTCGCGCCAGGGCACCCGCTCGCCCTCGACGCCCTGGGGCTCGCTGGACAACCCGGCCTCGGCCGCCGTGTTCGCGCTGGGTGCGGGCGCGCGCTTCGTTGCCCGCGGCATCGACAGCAACCAGAAACACCTGCCCGGCGTGCTGGCCCGCGCCCACGCCCACAAGGGCACCTCCTTCGTCGAGATTTTCCAGAACTGCAAGGTCTACAACGACGGCGTGTTCGAGAACTTCACGGGCCGCGACGTGGCCGCGGACCAACAGATCTATGTCGAGCACGGCAAGCCGCTGACCTTCGGCAAGGACGGGGAGAAGGGCCTGCGCCTGAACACCCAGACCCTGGCGCTGGAGACCGTCGTCATCGGTGAGAACGGCGTGACCGAGGCCGACATCCTGGTTCATGACGAAACCAACAAGATGATCGCGACCCTGCTGGCCCATATGGACCCGCCGACCATGCCGGTGGCGCTGGGCGTGCTTTATTGCGCGCCGGGACAAAGCTATGACGATGAAGTGACCGACCTGGTCCGCAGCCATACGCCGGCCGAAAAACCGGACTTCAACAAGCTGCTCCGCGCCGGGCGGACGTGGACGGTGGATTGACCTTACCGTAGGTAGGGGCTAACCAAGACGGATGACTATTTCCGTCGCCATTATCGGGTCCGGTCCCGCGGGGTTTTATACCGCCGACGCGCTCGTCAATGGCGGCTGCGACGTCCAGGTCGATATCATCGAACGCCTGCCCACGCCCTACGGCCTGATCCGGGGCGGCGTGGCACCGGACCATCAAACCACCAAGAAGGTCGCGCGCAAGTACGAACGGACGGCGCTGTTCGATCAGGTCCGCTATTTCGGCAATGTCGAGGTCAACAAGGACGTCTCGCTCGCCGAGCTGCGCGAGATGTACGACGCCGTGGTCCTGGCCGTGGGCGCGCCGAGTGACCGCAAGCTGACCATTCCCGGCGCCGACAAGAAGGGCGTGCACGGCTCCGCCGCCTTCGTCGGCTGGTACAACGGCCATCCCGATTTCCGCGACCTGGAACCGGACCTCAACACCCGCGCCGCCGTGGTCATCGGCAACGGCAACGTGGCGCTGGATTGCGCCCGGGTGCTGGTGCGCTCGCGCGAGGGTATGGCCGGGGCCGACATTGCCGCCCATGCCATGGAAATGATCGAAACGGCCCCCCTGACCGACGTCTACCTGACCGGCCGGCGCGGCCCGCTCGACGCCAAGTTCACCAATGTGGAACTGCGTGAACTGGGCGCGCTTGAACGGGCGGTGCCGCTGGCCCGGGCGGCGCAACTGCCCGACGCCGTGCCCGACGACATGGACCCCCGCGACAAGCGCCTGGCGGAACGCAATCTGGCGAACCTGCGCGACTACGCGACGAACGATCCCGACGCCAAGCCGAAACGCATCCATTTCGAATTTTTCGCCCAGCCCGTGGCGATCCTGGGTGACGCGCGGGTCGAGGCCGTGAGCTTCGAGCGCACCCGCGTGGTCGACGGCCGCGCCGAAGGCACGGGCGAATTGTTCGAGATTCCCTGCGGCCTCGTGATCGCCGCGATCGGCTACCGGTCGGACCCCATCGAGGGCGCCCCCTTCGACGACAAGGCGGGCATCATCCCCAATGCCGACGGCCGGGTCGATGACGGGCTTTATGCCGTCGGCTGGATCAAACGCGGGCCGTCCGGCGTGATTTCGTCGAACCGGCCCGACGGCGTGACCGTCGCCGAATACATTTGCGAGGACTTCCAAAACGCCGCGGGAAAGCCGGGCCGCGCCGCCTTGGCGCCGGTTCTCGAGGAGCGCGGCGTACGCGTCGTCACCTTCGACGATTGGAAGAAAATCGAGGCCGCCGAGATTGCCCGTGCCAAGGGCAGCGGCAATCCGCGCGAGAAATTCGTCACTGTCCCGGAAATGTTGAAAGTGCTGGACGCCTAGGGCGGGCTGGGCGATACATGGGCCGCGTCTCGGAACAGGCCGAGCGAACCAGGAACGACATTTCCATGACTGACGGATACGCCGGAGACATAACCCCCAAGGACGCCTGGGATCTTCTTCAGAAGGACCCCAAGGCCGTGCTGGTCGACGTGCGCACCCATGCGGAATGGGCCTATGTGGGCCTGCCCGACCTGTCGTCCCTGGGCAAGGAACTGCGCATGATTTCCTGGGTCTTGTTTCCCAAGGGCGACATCAATCCGGAATTCACCGACGACCTGGAAGACCAGGTCGCCGACAAGGACGCGACCGTGCTGTTCCTGTGCCGTTCGGGCGTACGCTCCATCGCCGCCGCCAAGGCCGCGACGGAAGCGGGCTACGCCAAGTCCTACAACATCCTCACCGGCTTCGAAGGCGACAAGGACGGCGCCAACCACCGCGGCACCATGGGTGGCTGGAAAGTCGACGGCCTGCCTTGGGTGCAGAAATAAGCTCTACCGGGTTTCCCCGTTCGCGGGTCAGCCGTTGGCGGCCTTGAGCCCGCCCGCCAGATCTTCCTTCAGGTCCTCCACATCCTCCAGCCCGACCGACAGCCGGATCAGGCCGTCGCCGATGCCGAGTGCGGCGCGGTCTTCCGGCGTCAGGCGCTGATGGGTCGTGGTCGCCGGATGGGTCGTGAGCGACTTGGTGTCGCCCAGGTTGTTGGAAATATCGACCAGGTTGAGCGCGTTGAGGAAGCGGAAGGCCGCCGGCTTGCCGCCCGCCAGTTCGAACGACAGCATGGTCGAGCCGCCGGACATCTGCTGCATGGCGAGGGCATGCTGCGGATGGGATTTCAGGCCCGGATAGAGCACCTTGACGATGCCCGTCTGGCCTTCGAGGAAGCCAGCCAGGGCAAGGGCGTTTTCGCAGTGCTGGCGCACGCGGATGTTGATGGTCTCCAGGCCCTTCAGCATGGTCCAGGCGTTGAACGGGCTCATGGCCGGGCCGGTGTGGCGCATCCAGGGCACCAGATGGTCGGCGTAATACTCTTCGTCATTGGTCAAAAGGGCGCCGCCCATGCAGCGGCCCTGGCCGTCGACATGCTTGGTGGTCGAATACATGACGATGTCGGCCCCCAGCTGCAGCGGCTTCTGCAGGACCGGCGTGGCGAACACGTTGTCGACGATCAGCCGCCCGCCGGCCTTATGGGTCAGATCGGCGACGGCCTGAATGTCGATGATGTCGAGACAGGGATTGGACGGCGTTTCCAGGAACACGGCGACGGTCGGCTTGGACAAGGCTGCTTCCCATTGGGCCAGGTCCGTGCCGTCGACCAAGATCGTCTCGACCCCGTACTTCGGGAGAAGGTCCTGAACCACGTACAGACACGACCCGAACAGGGCCCGGGACGCGACGACCCGATCACCCGCCTTCACGAAGCTGGCGAGCGAGGCGAACATGGCCGCCATGCCACTGCCGAAGGCCATGCCGAATTTGGCCCCTTCCAACAGCGCCATGCGGCGCTCGAACATGCAGACGGTCGGATTGGCGTAGCGCGAATAGATGTAGCGCTCAATCTCGCCCTTGAAGGACTGTTCCGCCTGTTCGGCCGAGGCATAGACATAGCCCGAGGTCGCGAAGATGGCTTCGGATGTTTCCTCGAAATTGGACCGAAAGGTCCCGCCGCGCACCATCTGGGTCGCCGGGCGCCAGGATTCGGGATTGCTCTTGTTGTCTGTCATCGCACGCTCTCTTCAATCATTTCAGGCAGGCGGAACGGCACATTCGGCCCGACCATAAAAAAACCCCGACCGCTAAAAACAAGGGTCAGGGCGAGAACGCCACAGACCGTTTAGCGGGATTTTTAACGTGGCCGCAAGCTGGTCGAACAAATCACCACGAAGCAGGAAAAATACAGCCGCCCCGGAAAACGTCAAGGGCCAAAGGGGTCGGCAAGTGTCTCGGCACGGGCGGCCGGGCACGGTATGTTGCCGCCATACCGGCCATACCAAAGGAGCCTGCCGTGCCTGAAGACCAACCGCCGCTGTCCGGTGCCTGCCGTTGCGGCAATACAACGTTCAACGTTTCCGCCCCCGCCGTGATGACGTCAGCCTGTCATTGCCGGGGCTGCCAGCGCATGAGCGCCAGCGCCTATTCCCTGTCCGCCCTGTTCCCGGCCGCGGCCTTCCAGGTCACCGAAGGCACACCGGTGAAGGGCGGCATTCAGGGCCCCGACCTGGACCACTATTTCTGTCCGGATTGCAAAACCTGGATGTTCACCCGGATCACGGCCCTGCCCGAGCTGGTCAATGTCCGCCCGACCCTGTTCCAAGACCCCGTCTGGACCGAGCCGTTCATCGAGACCATGACGGCGGAAAAACTGCCCTGGGCCGACACGCCGGCAAGGCACCGCTATGCGGGATATCCCCCGCCCGAGGAATTCGCGCACCTGCTGGCGGATTTCGCGGCCGCGCATTGAACGGCCGTGCGCGGGACGATTGAACGTTGTCTGAAAATATACCGGTTGCGGCCGGTCAAAGGTCCGGCGTCGGCTTGCCGTCCGCCGATTTTGAAATCACCCGGCGCATGCGCTTGACGCCGTACCAGATGCTGGCGACCACGGGCACGAAGGCAACCAGGACGACGACATAGGGATCAAAATGCGACAGGCCCGCCGTCTTCGCCCCCTTGGCCAGATAGGACACCAGCGACAGCAGGTAATAGCTGATGGCGACGACGGACAGCCCCTCGACCGTTTCCTGCAGGCGCAGCTGCAGGCGCGCGCGGCGGTTCATGGATTCCAGCAGGTCGCGGTTCTGGGCTTCCAGCGCCACGTCGACCCGGGTCCGCAGCAGCGAGGTCGCCCGGGAAATACGGCCCGACAGGCTTTCCACCCGCGTCGACAGGTTCTCGCAGGATTCCATGGCCGGGGCGAAGCGGCGGTCGAGGAAATCCATGGACTGCGGCACGCCTTCCATGCGTTCCTCGCGCATCGCGGCCATGCGGCGCTTGATCAATTCGTGATAGGCGCGGGCGGCGGCGAAGCGATAGGCGGTCGCCACGTTGACGGCCTCGGTCTCGGCGGCCAGGGCCGACAGATCGTCGAGCAACTGGCGTTCGTCCTCGACCGCTTCGCGGGTGCCGAGCCGCGCGATGATGCCGCCCAGTTTGGTTTCCACCGCCGTCAGGCGCGGGCGCGATTCCTTGGCCAGGGGAAAGGCCAGCATGGCCATCATGCGGTAGGTCTCGATCTCCAGCATGCGCTGGACCAACCGGCCCAGGGTCGGCGGCGTAATTTCGCCCACGTTGAACAGGAACCGGGTGAAGCCGTCCGAGTGAAGCTGGAAATCCGTCCACAACCAGGCGCTGCCGCCGGACACGATGGAGCCGTTCAACGGATTATTGTCGAACAGCCCGGCCAGGTCGGAGGGCGTGCGATGGCTGCCTTGGCCCGTTTCCACCGCCACATGGCAGGCGGCGATGACCTGACCCGGCAGGTTCGTCAGCCAGTCCTTGGGCAGGCCGTCCACGGCCGTTCCCTTGAACGGCTGGGCAAAGGCGCCGGGGCGGATGATGGTGAAGGTCGAAAATTCCGTATGCCGTTCCCAGGTCAGGCGGATCTCGCCCAGGTCGGCGGAAAAATGGGTCGCGTCCGCCGACGGCGGGGCGACGCGGAAGTGCTTGCAGAGTGCTTCCAAATGGGCGACGTGGGGCGCCATGCCGTCCTCGCCCGAGATCAGGGCGATATGCGAGACCTGCACGGGGGCCGCCAGATTGGCCGGCGGGCGGGCGTGAATTTCTTCCGCGAGCGCGCGGCGCAGGGGATGTTCCTTGAACATGGTCACCCGTATACTCGAAAATGACGTCGACAGCCCCTATATAACCAGGACAGGGCCGTTTCGCGCCCATTAAATTTCGATGCCGCCGCTTCGCCCCGCCGCTTAACCCCAAGGGATGCCATGACCGATCTTGCCGCCACCGACGACCTGTTCTTCAACCGTACCGGCATGGACCGGGACCGCGTGCAAGGCATGCTGGACGACGCCTTGACCGGCATGGACGACGGCGAGCTGTTCCTGGAATACCGGCAATCGGAAAGCCTGGTGCTCGACGACGGCCAGATCAAAACCGCGAATTTCGACACGGCCCAGGGCTTTGGCCTGCGCGCCATCGCCGGGGAAAGCACCGGATATTCCCATGCCTCGGAACTGTCGGAAGCCGCCATCGGCCGCGCCGGCGAAACGGTGAAGGCCGTGCGCCGGGGCCATACGGGCAGCCTCGCCGCCGCCCCGAACGGCACCAACCACGCCCTCTACATGGAAGACAATCCGCTGGCCCTGGTCGATTTTCAGGAAAAGGTCGACCTGCTGCGCGCCATCGACGCCTATGCCCGCGCCAAGGACCCCCGCGTGCGCCAGGTCTCGGCCTCGATCCTCGGCAATTGGCAGGCGGTGCAGATCCTGCGCTCGGGCGGCCATCGGGTCGCCGATATCCGCCCCCTGGTGCGCATGAACGTCTCCGTCGTGCTGGAACAGGACGGCCGCATGGAAACGGGCGGCTACGGCGTCGGCGGCCGCGTGACCTATGAACGCTATATGGACGCCGCCAGCTGGAAAGCCGTGGTCGACGAAGCCTTCCGCCAGGCCGAAGTGAATTTGCAGTCCGTCCCCGCCCCTGCCGGCGAGGTGCCTGTGGTGCTCGGCCCGGGCTGGCCCGGCATTTTGCTGCACGAAGCCATCGGCCATGGCCTGGAAGGCGACTTCAACCGCAAGAAGACATCCGTGTTTTCCGGATTGATGGGTGAGCGCGTGGCCGCCAAGGGCGTGACCGTGGTCGACGACGGCACCATCCGGGACCGGCGCGGCTCCTTGACCATAGACGACGAAGGCACCCCCGCCGAGAACACCGTGCTGATCAAGGACGGCATCCTCAAGGGCTACATGCAGGACCGCACCAACGCGCGGCTCATGGGCATGGCGCCCACGGGCAACGGGCGGCGCCAAAGCTACGCCCATCAGCCCCTGCCGCGCATGACCAATACCTACATGCTGGGCGGCGACAAGGACCCCAAGGAGATTTTGGCCTCGGTCAAGAAAGGCGTCTACGCCGTCAGCTTCGGCGGCGGCCAGGTCGACATCACCTCCGGCAAGTTCGTGTTTTCCTGCACGGAAGCCTACGAGATCGAAAACGGCAAGGTCGGCCGTCCCCTCAAGGGGGCGACCCTGATCGGCGACGGCAAGGACGTGCTGAACCACGTCGGCATGGTCGGCAACGACATGGAAATGGACCCGGGCATCGGCACCTGCGGCAAGGACGGCCAGGGCGTGCCCGTGGGCGTCGGCCAGCCGACGCTGCTGGTCAACCAGCTGACGGTGGGCGGTACCGGGGCCTGATTTCAGGCCACGTCCGCCGTGTCCCCGGCCGCACCGAAAAAGCCGAGCCGTTTGCCGAGCCGGCTGATCAAGCGGTCCGGCCCGGCGGCCCGCAGCACGTCATGGAAGGCGGCTTCCGTCTTGGGCCCGATGTCCCCGTCCTCTTTCAAGGGCCGGTAGGTTCCGCCCATCATTTCCTGCCCCAGGTCGTTGACAGCCATCTGCAGGCCATAGCCTTCGGGCCGCGGCCTGCCCGGCCGTGCGGTGCCTGCGGGAAACAGCGGCGCAAAGGCCGTTTCGGCCGCCGTTCTGAGGCCTCCGGCCTCGGCATTACGCACAAAGCCGTCGAACCGTCCAAGTGCCAGTCCCTCCTCGACCCCCGGGCGTCCCCAGGCCGCCGCCGCGCGGCGCAGGGCCGCCCGGGTCTCGGGTCCGGGAAGGCCGTCATCCTTGAGGGGCTGCGAGCCTGCGAACAAAGAGGAAGGTTCCTCGCGGCCTGACCTGCGCAGGCGCTCGCGCCAGACCTCCGGATTGAAATCCGGCGTGCGCCAGGGTTCCCGGATCAAGACATTGAGGCCCCGCTGCAACGCCCGCACGGCATCAAGGCGGTCGCCGCCCTGGGCCAGATCCGCGACCTGTTCAGCCACGGCGGAAAGCGTTTCCGCCATGGGACGGCCGTCAGGCCCCCGGGCGGGGGACGGGTTGGCATTCGCCGAGTTCACGGGTTCGGGCTGGATAAGGCGTCCCGTGGCGTCCCGCCGCGCCGGAGCGGTCCCGTAAATATGATCGAAGCGGGCTTTCTCGATACGGAACAGGGCCTCACGCTCACCATCGTCACGGCTGTCCAGGCGCCGCCCCATGACCGCGCGCACCTCGGCGTCCGTCAGGTCTCCGGGCCGTTTCAGAAGAACGTCCTCCAACGGGTCGTCCTGACGGGTCAGGTCCGCGACGACCCCCGCGCGGTCGAAGAATTTTCCGGCATGCGGACCGTGGTCCATCGCTCCCGATGCATCGCCGTTTTCGAACAAGGTTTGAAATTTGCGCCGGCGTTCCTCGGACCAATCCTGGAAATTATGGGCGTAGCCTTCAACGACATCCGATATGAACGACAGATTGTTCACCCCGATATCGAACCAATGGCGCAGTCCCTCGCCAAGCGACATCTTGTGTCGCTTGATCGCATCATCGAACCGCGCCTTCGCCGCCGGGTCATCCCGGCGGTCCGTGTCCCGCCAGGCATTGGCGACGGGCCCCAAGGCCGCGATCACCGGATGCAGGGTGTAGGTGTTGGATGGCAAACCGAACCCCTTGAACGTGGCCGAATGATAATCGCCCGTCTGCCGCAACGTGACACCGGCCCAACCTTCACCTGCCAAGTTCTTCTGACGCGTGTCATGGTCACGCGTTGCGATCTCGATTTCGATGCGGTCGATATCCGCTTCGCTGAGGCGGCGTTTCAATCCATTCTCGGCGGCGTCCTGAAGGCGTTCTCGCGCGCCCGTGCCCAAAGGGCCTTCGCGATTGGCGACCTGCCCGGCAACGCGGGCATAGACGGGGCTGATCCGTTCGATGGTTTTCCAATAGGCCCGGGTATTGCCCCGTTCCAGATGGTCGGCCGCGGCGTCAAGAATCGCCTGAAGGCGCGCACGGGTATCGGTTTGGTCCGGCATGGGAACATCCTTTCATCGTCAGGGTTGAGTAATGTGGGGAGAGGTTAGTTCGGGCGCGGGGCGGTTTGCGCCCGGCAGCGGTCGACGGTCAGGGTCCGCCCCGGCGGGAAATCGATCCAGGAACACACAAGGTCATGCACCCGTTCCCAAACCGGATTTGCGAAATCAAGAAGGCGCCGGTCGAAGAAGGTTTCGACGATCAGGCCATCAACCAGAAGCGTATCGGTTTCGCAGTGGGGAACCGGCATGCCGTCCGGCGTGTTGCAGAAAACGAATTCGTTTCCCCGCCCCAGGAACAGCGTTTCGCGGCTGTGGTCGTTCGAAAGCGCCCTCGGATCGGGACATCGGTCGCCGATTTTCGCGGCCTTGCATTTGCCCTGCTCACGGGCCGTCTGCATGTACGATTCCCACACCGACGTCGTCCGGTCGGGCGATATGACGAGCAGGTGAATTCGCACATGTTCCGGCGCTTCTTTCGGGCGTGACAGGCGTCTCAGAAGATCGACGGTCGGCGGCCCCATGTCGGGGGCGGCAGCATGAAGCTGGATGCTCTGCAGCGGACGGTCGAGAAATCTGATCGCCGGTTCAGGCGGCAAGTCAAAGCCCCGCAGATAGCCGACCGGGATGGTCATGCGCAGGCCGGAAAGGTCGTAGACCTGAACCGCGGGGAATGCCGGCCCCGCCGCATCCGAAGCCGAACCGGTCGCCGCGCGGGCCGGAAATGCGCTGAACGCCGGTGTCATCGCGCAGAGAAGGGCAAGGAGCCGCAGCAGTGTAAGAGCGGTTCCCGGCCTGTTGCGGCCTTCCGTGCCGTGGCGAGCGCAACCGTCGTGCAGGACACACCCCTCCCATTCGATGCGCAAGGCTATACAGGATGATCGAGTCAAAATCAAGAATGTATTCCTACGTTTATGACAAACGCAGCCTGCCCCTGGGCAGCAAAAAGGGCGGGTTCAGTGATGCCGGAACAATCAGGCGCTGGCGGCCAGGTCCTCGCCCTTGAGCGCCCGGTCGATCAGAGTGACCGTTTCGTTGACGCCGTAGAGCGCGATGAAGGAGCCCATGCGGGGGCCCTGGGACTGGCCGAGCAGGATTTCATACAGCGCCTTGAACCAGTCTCGCAGGTTTTCGAAGCCGTGACGCTTGCCGACCTCGTAGACCTGGGTCTGCAGATCCTCGGCCTCGGCCGCCGCGTCCATGCCTTTAAGCGTGTCGGCCAGGTCCTGCAGGGCCGCGCGTTCGGTTTCCGTCGGCGGACGGTAGACCTTGGCCGGTTTGATGAAATCCCGATAGTAGGCGATGGCCGTGCCGACCAGACCGTCGATGAACGGCGCGTTTTCCGCCGTCAGGTCCGGGCGGTAGCGCGAGATGAAGTGCCAGAGCACGTCCTTGTCCTCGGTCCCGCACACGCCGGCGAGGTTCAAGAGGATCGAATAGCTGAGCGCCGCCTGGGGGGCGGGCGGATTGCCGGAATGGATGTGCCACACCGGATTGGCCAGCTTCTGCGCGTCGTCCTGGCCCGGATAGGCGGAGAGGTGCGACAGATAGTCGTCGACGTTCTTGGGGATCACGTCGAAATGCAGGCGCTTCGCCGTCTTGGGCTTTTGGAACATGAACAGGGACAGGCTTTCCGGCGGCGCATAGGCCAGCCAGTCTTCCATGGTCAGGCCGTTGCCGCGGGATTTTGAAATCTTCTCGCCGTTTTCATCGAGGAACAGCTCATAGGTGAAGCCCTTGGGCGGCTTGCCGCCCAGGATGCGGCAGATGGCGCCCGACTGCTTCACGGATTCGATCAAGTCCTTGCCGGACATTTCGTAATCGACGTCCAGCGCCGTCCAGCGCATGGCCCAGTCGGGCTTCCACTGCAATTTGCAATGGCCGCCGGTGACCGGGGTTTCGACTTTTTCGCCGTCTTCGTTTTCGTAAACGATGGTGCCGGCGGCGGGATTGGTTTCCAACACAGGCACCAGCAGCACGCGCCCGGTCTTGGGACAGACCGGCAGGAAGGGGCTGTAGGTCACGCGCCGTTCTTCGCCCAGCGTCGGGATGATGACCTTCATCACCGCGTCATAGCGGTGCAGCAGGGTCAGCAGCGTGGCATCGAAATCGCCCGCCTTGTAGCACTCGGTCGAGCTTTTGAATTCGTAGTCGAAGCCGAAGCCGTCGAGGAACGCGCGCAGCCGCGCGTTGTTGTGATGGCCCATGCTTTCGTGGGTACCGAAAGGATCGGGGATCGAGGTCAGGGGCTTGCCCAGGTGCTCCGCCAGCATGTCCTGATTCGGCAGATTTTCCGGCACCTTCCTGAGCCCGTCCATATCGTCGGAGAACGCGAACAGCTTGGTCGGCATGTCCGTCAGCGTCTGGAAGGCATGGCGCACCATGGTCGTGCGCGCGACCTCGCCGAAGGTGCCGATATGCGGCAGGCCCGAGGGGCCGTAGCCCGTTTCGAACAGCACGTAGCCTTTTTCCGGCAGCTTGCCGCCGAGCTGTTTGAGCAGCTCGCGGGCCTCGGCAAAGGGCCAGGCATTGGCGTTTTCGGCGATGGCGCGCAGATCGGTCATGGTTCGGGCTCTTTGGGTCTGAAACGGAGCGGGAACCTAACCCCGCGCCCGGCCCCGGAGCAAGCAAAGTTAGTAGGCATACTCCGTGAACACGGGATCGATGTTGCCCTTCCAGCGGCGTTCGTAAGCGACCAGCAGCTCTTCGGCCTGGGTCATGCCGGAATCGCAGATGTGGTACATGGGCTGCAGGAAGTGACTTTCGTCCAGGCCCACGGCGTCGAGCCGCGCCCGGTTCTTCAGCCCTTCTCGGGCGATGCACAGTACTTCGCAGGCGACGTCCTTGACCTGTTTGTCGCGGAACGGCGTCTTCAGCGCCGTCTTGGGCACGTCCCGGCGCATGGCCTCGCGTTCATCCTCGGTCCAGTCCTTGACCAGGTCCCAGGCGGCGTCGCGGGCCGTCGTGTCGTACAGCAGCCCGACCCAGAAGGCCGACAGCGCGCACAGCCGGGCCCAGGGCCCGCCGTCCGCGCCGCGCATTTCCAGGAAGGTCTTGAGCCGCACCTCGGGGAAGGCCGTGGTCATGTGGTCTTCCCAGTCCTTCATGGTCGGCAATTCCCCCGGAAGGGCCGGCAGCTTGCCCGCCATGAAATCGCGGAACGACTGCCCGGCGGCATTGATATAGGTGCCGTCGCGGTAGACGAAGTACATGGGCACGTCGAGGATGTAGTCGACGTATTGCTCGAACCCGAAGCCGTCCTCGAACACGAACGGCAGAGTGCCGCAACGGTCCGGGTCGACGTCGGTCCAGATGTGGGAGCGGTAGGACAGGAAGCCGTTGGGCTTGCCGTGGCGGAAGGGCGAATTGGCCCACAGCGCCGTGGCGATCGGCTGCAGCGCCAGGGAGACGCGGAACATCTGGCGCATCACGTCTTCGGAATTGAAGTCCAGGTTGACCTGCACGGTGCAGGTCGACTGCATCATCTCGAGCCCCAACGAGCCCTTGGTCGGCATGTAGTCGCGCATGATGGCGTAGCGGCCCTTGGGCATCCAGGGCATGTCCTCGCGCGTCCATTTGGGGTTGTAGCCCATGCCCAGGAACCCGATCCCGAACTCGCCGGCGATTTCCTTCACCTGTTTCAGGTGATCGGTTACCTCGCGGCAGGTCTGATGGATGGTTTCCACAGGCGCACCCGACAATTCCAACTGTCCGGCCGGCTCCAACGAGATCGAGCTACGGTCCGCCTTCGTGAGCGCAATGACGTTTCCCTTTTCCATCACCGGGGTCCAGCCGAACCGGGTGAGAGCATCCAACATCTGACGCACGCCCGGCGTGCCGTCATAGGTCAGCGGGCGCAGGGTCTTCAGGTCATAGGCGAATTTTTCGTGTTCCGTGCCGATGCGCCACTCGCGCGCGGGCTTGCAGCCGGCTTCCAGGTATTCGACCAGGGTGGCCTTGTCGGTGACCGGGTGGGACTTGGGGGAACTGTCATTGGCCATGGTCGGGTCTTTCGTCGTTGGTGGGAACGGGCGGGAAGAAGGAGCGCGCGCCGTTTTCTATATTTGGTCAGGTCCAGTCGCCGACAACCGCCTGCCACACGGACAACGCGGCAAGGCAGGCCGTTTCGGCGCGCAGGATACGGGGACCCAGCGTCACCGGGATGACGAAGGGAAGCTTAGCAAATCTGTCAAGTTCCCGCGCCTGAAAGCCGCCTTCCGGGCCGACCAGAAATCCGACCGCCTCTCCCGAGGCTTTCGCCGTCGCCGCCAAGGGCGCGCCGCCGCCGGTTTCATCCAGGGCGAACAGGGGCCGATCCCGGGGCCAATCGGCGAGCAGAGCCTCCAGCGCGGTCATGTCGGAAACCTCGGGCACGGACAGGCGCTCGCATTGTTCCGCCGCTTCAACCGCCTGGGCGCGCAAGCGTTCCGTATTCGCGCGCCCGGTCTGGGTATTGGCCGTCGTCACGGGCAACAGGCGCGACGCGCCCAGTTCCGTCGCCTTCTGGACGATGAAATCGGTGCCGGTCTTTTTCACCGGCGCGAAGGCTAGCCAGGGACCCGGCGCCTCGTCCTGATCGCGGGTTTTCTCCAGGACCGCCAATTGCGCCGCCCGCTTGTCGATCTGTTGGATGTCGGCCCGCCATTCGCCGTCGCGGCCGTTGAACAGCAGCACGGGGTCGCCGATACCCAGGCGCATGACCCGGCCCAGGTAATGGGCCTGATCCGCCGTCGCCGCGACGGCGCCGCCGTCCCCGAGAGGGCCGTCGACGTAGAGGCGGATCCCTGCCGCCATGGCGCTTTTCCCCTTTGAATGTGCTCGGTCCCGACCCTATTACTTGAGGCCATGGACAAGCGACAACAAGTTTCGGCCTCCGACATTCCGCCGCAAAGCTGGATCGACCGGGTGCCCGGTGAAGGGTTGCGGCCCTATCTGCGCCTTGCCCGCCTGGACCGGCCCATCGGCACTTGGCTGTTGCTGCTGCCCTGCTGGTGGGCGCTGGCCTTGGCCGGGCCCGGCTGGCCCGACCCCTGGTTCATGGTCCTGTTCGCCGTGGGATCCCTGGTCATGCGGGGGGCCGGATGCACGATCAACGACATCGCCGACCGGGATTTCGACAAGCAGGTCGCGCGCACGGCCGCACGCCCCATCGCCTCGGGCCAGGTCTCCGTCGCCCAGGCGCTGGCGTTCCTCGCCCTGCAACTCGGCATCGGGCTGGCAGTGTTGCTTCAGTTCAACAGCTATACGGTGATCCTGGGGGCGTCGTCCTTGCTCTTGGTGGCGATCTATCCCTTCGCCAAGCGGGTCACCTATTGGCCGCAGTTCGTATTGGGCCTGACCTTCAACTGGGGCGCGCTGGTCGGCTGGGCGGCGGTGACGGGCGGCCTGGAGACACCGGCGATATTGCTCTATGCCGCGGGCGTGTTGTGGACGCTGGGCTACGACACCATCTACGCCCATCAGGACAAGGAAGACGACGTTCTGGTCGGCATCAAGTCGACGGCCTTGAAATTCGGCGCGGCGACCGGGTCCTGGCTGGCCGCGTTTTACGGCGGCACGGTGACCCTGCTGGCGGCGGCGGGCGTTCATGCCGGCCTGCACCCGGCCTATTTCGCGGGCCTGGCCCTGGCCGGCCTGCACCTTGCCTGGCAGGTCCGCAGCCTCGACCTGAACGACGCCAAGGTCTGCCTGGCGCGCTTCAAGTCGAACCGGGATTTCGGGCTGATCGTACTGGCTGCCATCATCGCCGGGCGTCTGCTGGCCGGCGGCGGGTAAGACAGCGGTACAACTGCCAGGGCGTCAGCACCCAGGGTTCGTGCAGGCCGAGCACCCGCTTGGCCGCCTCGACGCAGGTATAGGGCCGCCAGGCCAGGGCCTTTTGCGGCGGCACGCGGGGCCGCGCCAGGCACAGTCGGCAGCCCCGCCGGCGAAACACCCGAAGCAGCCCCAACAGCGGATAGCCCCCCATGGCCGTGGCGAAGGTGTAATGGGCCATGGGATCGTAATAGAGCCAGCGGTCCCCCGTGCGCAGCAGCACGAAGCAATGCCGGAACCCGGGCTTCAGAAGACGCAGCCAGGGCAGGGTCGCCCGCCCGCTAAAGGCCACCACGGCCAGGTCGGGGGCGGCCAGGGGAGCGTCGGCGCTCACGCCAGGATGCCCTTGCGCCGCAGTACCGTGGTCATGCGGTCGAGCGCTTCATCCCACAGCCGGGCGGGGCGGGCCTCGTCGCGCAGGCGGGCGTCGGGGGGACGGTCGCGGGCACCGAATTCCAACAGGGTCCGCAGATGCAAGACCTTCAGCACCCCGGCCCGCACCAGGGTGACGGCGGCCAGATAGACGTCATCGGCCTCGCACGGGCGGGCCATACCGCCGCCGGCCTCGAACCGCTGACCGTCGCGCCGCGCTCGATGGGCCCGCATGAACCAGAACCAGGCTTCTTCCGCTGTCTCGAAAGGCCGGACCGCGCCGGCCGGCTGAGGGCGCGGAAAATAGCGTTTGCGCTTCATGGGTGGGGCCTCCTGATCGCTCGAATAAACAGAATATTTCAAGAACAAATACAGATATGCCCCTTCAAATTCCCATGTCAACGTATTTTAAGGTTTTTTTCCTATTCTTTAATCAAACGCATCACGGAAGGCGGTCCGCCCGATATGACGATTCCCTATGGAAATTGCCGGCGGTTTGTAAGACAATGTTCCCATGTTGCGGCATTCAAGCGTATGGCATGCAGTTGACCGGTTGGCCCGCGAACACGGGCTGTCGACCTCCGGGCTTGCCCGCAAAGCCGGTCTCGATCCCACCACCTTCAACAAAAGCAAACGCACCACGCGCGACGGCAAGCTGCGCTGGCCGTCGACGGAGAGCATCGCCAAGATTCTGTCGGCAACCGGCGCCAGTCTGTCGGAATGGGTATCCTACGTGGACGAAACCGAAGGCGGCGGCGTCTATCGCAACGTGCCGCTGATCGGCTTTGCCCAGGCCGGGAATTCAGGCTTTTTCGACGACGCGGGATACCCCGTGGGCGGTAGCTGGGATGAAATCCCCTTCCCCGGTCTGAACGACCCCAACGCCTTCGCCCTGGAAATCAACGGCGACAGCATGGAACCCGTATTCCGCGACGGCGACACCATCATCGTCGCCCCCCATGCCTCGGTCCGGCGCGGTGACCGCGTCGTCGTCAAGACGACGGAGGGCGAGGTCATGGCCAAGGTCCTGATCCGCCGCACGGCCCGGCACATCGATTTGCAGTCCCTGAACACGGCCCATGAAGACCGCTCCCTGGACCTGACCCAGGTCGAATGGATTTCCCGCATCGTCTGGGCCAGCCAGTAGGCCGCCCCTCGGGATAACTTCTTCCATTACGCTGAATTTTTCGCTTAACCCCTTGAAATAAAATAATTTTTCCCCCTGTCCTTGGCCTATCGGCCCCCAGGGGATATGCTGCATGTGCGAAGAGGGGCTGATAATTGAGAAAATTGGAAGACCAAAGACCATGAAGTACGGACAAAGCAGGGGCGGCAACGTCATCAGTTGGGTTGACGGAGAATGGCATGACAAAGAGCCCGCCGTTGCCAAGGCAACCGATCACGCCATGTGGTTGGGCTCGGCTGTATTCGACGGTGCCCGGTCCATGGCCGGCAAGGTTCCCGACCTGGAAGCCCATTGCGCGCGCGCCATCCGATCAGCCCGCATCATGGGGATGGCGCCTGACGTGACGACGGAAGACATCGTCGAGCTGTCCCATGAAGGCATCCAGCAGTTTCCCGACGACGCCCAATTGTACATTTGCCCGCTGTTTTATGCCTCCGGCGGGTTCGTCATCCCCGACCCGGCATCGACCCATTTCGTCCTGACGGTGGAAGAATCGGCCTTGCCCGCGCCGACCGGGTTCAAGGCCTGTCTGTCGCCGTTCCGCCGCCCGGCCGCCGACATGGCGCCGACCGGTGCCAAGGCCGCCTGCCTGTATCCCAACGTGTCGCGCGCCGTGGCCGATGCCAACGAACGCGGATTCGATACCGGCGTGATGCTCGACCCGGACGGCAACGTGGCCGAGTTCTCATCGGCCAACCTGTTCATGGTGAAAAACGGTGTCGTGCACACACCGGTCCCCAACGGCACCTTCCTTGACGGCATCACCCGCCAGCGGGTCATCCAGCTTCTGCGCGACGCCGGTATCGAGGTCGTGGAACGCACGATCAGCTACGAGGATCTGCTGGACGCCGACGAACTGTTCGCCACCGGCAACTATTCCAAGGTCATCCCCTGCACCCAGTTGGACGACCGTCCCATGCGTCCCGGTCCCGTATTCCAGGCCGCCCGCGACATGTACTTCAGCTACGCCGAGGCCTGCTGAGGCGTCACTTCCAGATCGGCTTGCCCGATCCCGGCAGGCCGTAATCGGCCCATTTGCGGGAGACCTCGTCGATCACGTCGTCCGACATGCGGATCTTGCGGCCCCATTCCCGGTGCGTTTCCGCCCCCATCTTGGCCGTCGCATCGATCCCCATCTTGCTGCCCAGGCCCGGCTCGGGCGAGGCGAAATCCAGATAGTCGATGGGCGTGTTTTCGATCATCGTCACGTCGCGCGCCGGGTCCACATTGGTCGAGATCGCCCAGATCACGTCGTTCCAATCGCGGGCGTTGATGTCCTCGTCGACCACGATCACGAACTTGGTATAGGTGAACTGGCGCAGATAGGACCACACGCCCATCATGATGCGCTTGGCGTGGCCGGCGTAGGCCTTCTTCATGGAGACCACGGCGACGCGGTAGGAGCAGGCCTCGGGCGGCAGCCAGAAATCAACCACTTCCGGGAACTGCTGGCGGAACAGCGGCACGAAGACCTCGTTCAGGCCTTCGCCCAGGATCGACGGCTCATCGGGCGGGCGGCCCGTATAGGTCGAGAGATAAATGGGATCCCGGCGCATGGTCACGGCCGAAACCGTGAACTCGGGGAACGGCTCCACAGAGTTGTAATACCCCGTGTGATCGCCGTAGGGCCCTTCGTCGCTGTAATCCTCGAGCGAGACATGGCCTTCGATGACGATCTCGGCCTCGGCCGGAACCTTCAGCGGTACGGTCTTGCAGTCGATCAGATCGACCCGCTTGCCCCGCAGCATGCCGGCGAACTGGTATTCGGACAGAGTATCCGGCACCGGCGTGACGGCGGCCAGGATCGTGCCCGGATCGGCGCCGATGACGGCGGCGGCGGGCAGGGGCTCGGGCCGGATTTCCTTCCAGCGGGCATGATGCTGGGCACCGCCCCGATGCTTCAGCCACCGCATCAGGGTGGTGTTGCGGCCCGTCACCTGCATGCGGTAGATGCCCAGATTGAAGCCGTCGCGCTTGTCGCCGCCCTTCTGGCCGGCCTGGGGCCCCTGGGTCACGACCAGCGGCCAGGTGATCAGGGGGGCCGGCTCGCCGGGCCAGCAGGTCTGGATCGGCAGGGCCGAAAGATCGATGTCATCGCCCTTGAGCACGATTTCCTGGCACGGCGCGGTCTTCACCGTTTTCGGTTTCATGGCGACCATGGTTTTCAGAAGCGGCAGCATGTCCATGGCCTGGCGCAGGTTTTCCGGCGGCTCCGGCTGGCGCAGAAAGGCCAGCGTCTCGCCGACCTCGCGCAGTTCCGCCGGTTCGCGCTCCATGCCCCAGGCGACACGTTCCACCGTGCCGAACAGATTGACCAGGACCGGCATGCCGAATCCCGTGCCGTCGCGCCGCACGACGTTCTCGAACAGTACGGCCGGGCCGCCCTCGGCGATCAGCCGGGTCTGAATTTCCGTCATCTCCAGTTCGGGCGATACCGGTGTCGTGACGCGGACAAGACGGCCCGCCGGTTCCAGCCGGTTGAAAATAAAATCCCTGAGCGAGGCATAAGCCATAAGCGGTTCCTTGATCGCCGGGGCAGGTTTTCCGGCGCGCGCCGACGTTAGCCGCTGTAACCATGGGGCAAAAGATGAAAATGCCGTCCCTTGCGCCAATCGGCCGCCAAACCGCGTTCAGTTGTCATGGCGGACAAAGGCGGATACCCTTTCCGATGCTGGTCAATGACATTAACTCCCTATAAACACCGGCTGATTAGGATTTCGAGGGATGCCCGGTTGGAGAGGCCGGAATAATCCAGGGCTCGACGGGAAGTGAAGACCTCATTGGTGAAACATGTCCGGTGATGCAATGACTGCGCAGAGCGACCCGGCGCTGAATAATTTTCAGCGCCTGATCGATATTGGCATCGCGCTGTCGGCCGAGCGCGACATCAACCGCTTGATGGAAAAGATTCTTTTGGAGGCCAAGGACCTGACCGCGGCCGACGGCGGGACCCTTTACATCAAGACGGAAGAAGACGCGCTGAAGTTCGAGATCATGCGCACCGATTCCCTCAATATCGCGCTGGGCGGCACCACCGGCAAGGACATCACCTTTCCGCCGATCCGCCTGTTTGACCCGGAAACGGGCCAGCCGAACCAGAAGAACATCGCCAGCTATTGCGCCCTGACCGGCGAATCGATCAACATTCAGGACGCCTACGAGGCGGAGAGTTTCGACTTTTCCGGGACCAAGAAGTTCGACGAAGGGACCGGCTACCGATCAAAATCTTTCCTGACCGTTCCCCTCAAGAACAGCCAGGACGAAATCATCGGCGTCATTCAGCTGCTCAATGCCACCGACCCGTCGGGCACGGTCATCCCCTTCTCCAAGGAAATTCAGCCCCTGGTCGAGGCCTTGGCCTCCCAGGCCGCCGTGGCCCTCGACAATCAGCAGCTGCTGGAAAGCCAGCGCAAATTGCTGGAAAGCTTCATCGAGCTGATCGCTTCGGCGATCGACGCCAAGTCGCCCTATACCGGCGGCCACTGTCAGCGCGTGCCCGAGTTGACCAAGATGCTGGCCAAGGCCGCCTGCGACGACAAGGACGGCCCGTTCAAGGATTTCGACCTGACCGAGGAGCAGTGGTACGAACTGCACATCGGGGCGTGGCTGCACGACTGCGGCAAGGTCACGACGCCGGAGTACGTCGTCGACAAGGCCGTGAAGCTGGAAACCATCTACAACCGCGTTCACGAAGTGCGCATGCGCTTCGAGGTCGCCAAGCGCGAAGCCGAAATCGAATACTACAAGGCGCTGCTGGCAGGAAACGGGGATCCGGACGAACTGAAGGTCGCACTGGACGCGCAGCTTGCCAAGCTGGACGCGGACTGGGAATTCGTCGCCAAGGCCAACGTGGGCGACGAGTTCATGGCGCCGGAGGACCAGGACCGCATCCGCGAGATCGGCAAGATCCAATGGACCCGCACCCTGGATGACCGTCTTGGCCTGTCGTTCGAGGAACGCAAGCGCAAGGACCGCACGCCGCCCGTGCCGGTGCCGGCCAAGGAATATCTGCTGGCCGACCGTGACGACCATGTCGTCTACCGCGACGCGCTGGAGCCCGCCGCCCAGCCCGACAATCCGTTCGGGTTCAAGCTCAACATCCCCGAACACAAATACAATTTCGGCGAAATCTACAATCTGTGCATCGCCCGCGGCACCCTGACCGAGGAAGAGCGCTTCAAGATCAACGATCACATCGTGCAGACCATCATCATGCTGGAACAGCTGCCCTTCCCCAAGCACCTGAAACGGGTGCCCGAGTACGCGGGCGGCCACCACGAAAAGATGGACGGCACGGGCTATCCCCGGAAGCTGACCGAGGAAGAGATGTCCGTACCCGCGCGCATCATGGCCATCGCCGACATCTTCGAAGCCCTGACCGCCGCCGACCGGCCCTACAAGGACCCCAAGAAACTATCGGACAGCATCAAGATCATGTCGTTCATGAAAAAGGACGCGCATATCGATGGTGAATTGTTCAAGCTGTTCCTGACCTCCGGCGTGTTCAAGGAATATGCCGACCGGTTCCTGGAGCCCTACCAGATCGACGACGTGGACATCACCAAATACCTTGAATAACCCGCCCGCCCCGCCTGCCCGCACGGTCCGCCCGCGCTCCGTCTCGCGGGCGCTGGCCTATCCCTATGACGTTCCGGACCGGTCGTTCGTGATCCACGCGGGCCATGTCCAGCCGATCGAGAGCGACGCCCATCTTCACGACCTCGCGGGCGGCGACTTGGCCGATCGCGTGCCGGTGATCGCCTGCGGCTCGAACCAGGCGCCGTCGGCGCTGGCCTGGAAATTCGCCCAGCCCGAGGACGGCCCCGTGCCCGTGGTGCGCGTAGAGCTGAAAAATTTCGACAGCGTCTATTGCGCCCATTTCGCGCGCTACGGATCGGTTCCCGCAACCCTGCATCCCGCCCCCGGCACCGTGGTATCGCTGTTCGTCAATTGGCTGACCCCGGCCCAGCTCGCCCACATGCACACCACGGAAACCACGCGCGGCAATTATGTTTACGGCGAGTTGGCGGAGCTGGAGGCCGAGGTCGAATTCGGCCCCGCCGTGAGCCGCGCCGGCGCCTATATCTGCACCCGGGGGGCGCTCGCCATTGACGGCCGCCCGGTGCCGCTTGCCGAGATTCCGGCCCGGGATCGCAGCCATCCCGCCTTGGCGCAGCGCGACCTGATCCAGCGCCTGGTCGCCCTGCACGGCCTGGCCGACACGGTCGAGACTTTCGTTCAGCGTAACCTCGACGACGAGGACGAACGGGCCCGCCGCGCGGCCCTGCTGCACCGGGACGCCCTGCCCTTCGATTACCCTGCCTTCCGCAAAGCGGACTAGCCGGCCCGGCGAATCGCGGCGCCGCATGGCCGTCCCGCCCCGCCGCAGGGCCGCCTTCGGCCCCCGGTCATCGCCCCGGAAGCGGGCGATTGGGCCAATCTCCTGTGCAAATCGGGCATGGAGGGGTATTTTTTCCGGTTATGGAACAGTTTCTGTCGGACCTTGTGCTGATCCGCGACGGGTTTTTGGACGCGACCGCGGACCTATGGGTGCCGCTCGCGGAAACCGTCGCGACCATGCCGACCTGGGTGCTGGCCGCCGCCGGGGCAGGCGCCCTGGCGCTTGTCGGCGTGCTGCTGTTCGGCGGGCGCCGGCTTCGCGGCGGCGAACGCCTGGACCGCCCCGATCCGATCCTGCGGACCCAGCCGGAACCGGCCGTCGACAACCCCGAGCAGGTCCACGACGCGCCACCGCCGCCCATGGAACCCGTGCCCCTGCCCGACACGCCCGAAATCCAGGGCCTGGCCGAAATTCTCGCCGAACAAGGGGTCGACGACACGGTGCGGGAAGGACGGCTGCGGTCCTTCGCCGGGGAACTGGACGACCTGCGCGCGCGACTCGGCACCGTCAGCGCCGGATCGCCGGCGGCGGCGCGATTGCTCCATGACGCACGCGACGCCATTGCCTCCGGCGACATCACCCGCGGTACGGACCTTCTGATCCGCGCCGCCGAGGAAGAAGACACCACCGGTCACAAGCATGCCTGGACCGCCGACATCCACGGCCGCGCCGCCGCACTGACCCGGCTGGTCGCGGGCGACCTTCTGGCGGCGCGCGGCGACGCCGAAGAAGCGGCGACCCTGTTCCGGCTGGCCGCCGACGCCACCCCCGGGGACGATCTGGAACTGCGGGTCGAATGCCTGGGCCGCCTGGGGGCATTGGCCCACGGCCGGGAGGACTACAAGGCCGCGCGCAAACATTTCGCCGCCGCTTTGGACCTGCTCGAAAAATCCGGGGCCGACGGCCATCCCGACCTGGGCGGCATCCTCAACAACTTAGGCTTGGCCTGCGACCTGGCCGGCGATGCCAAGGCGGCGGAACTGTATTACCAGCGGGCGCTTGCCGCCGATGAAGCGGCCTGGGGCGATGACCATCTGAATGTCGCCGCCGTCGTCAACAATCTGGGCCTCTACTACCGGCGCCGGGGCAAGACCCAGGCGGCGGAACCCCTGTTCCGCCGCGCCGTGACGATCAAGGAAAAGCGCCTGGTGCCCGGCGACGCGAGCCTGGCTCTCAGCCAGGTCAACCTGGCCGCAGCGCTCCGCGCCTTGGGGCGCGAGGAAGACGCCCAGGACCTGGAACGCCGGGCCGGTCTGCCGCCGCCCGAACAACCGGAAGCGGAGGAACCCAACGAGGTTCCCACCGAAGAATACGCGGAACCCGGCGATGGCGGCGACGGCGAAACGAACGATCGTCCCGTGCCCGCCGGTTGACGCGGCGTCACCCTTTCCCCTGATCCTGAAACCTGTATAGTCGGCCCTCTTTCCCGCCCGGAGGCAATGACCAGGCGGCGAAAAACATGACCATTCCGTCGGCAATGGCGCCGGCGGTCGCTCGAAGGCAAGGACCAAGCGAATGCCCGATACGACTGAAAATTCCAGCAAGACCGGCATCATGATTTGTGGCCACGGCAGCCGCGACCAGGGAGCCGTCGATGAATTCGGCACCCTGGCGGGCCATCTGGCCAAGCGATTTCCCGATTACGAAGTGGAAAGCGGATTCCTGGAATTCGCCACCCCCGTCATCCGCACGGGCCTGGACAAGCTGAAGGACCGGGGCGTCGACCGCATCATCTGCGTGCCCGGCATGCTGTTCGCGGCGGGGCATGTGAAGAACGACCTGCCGTCGGAAATCAACAGCTTCGCCCATGCGCACCCGGACCTGGACGTGCGCTTCGGCCGCGAACTGGCGATCGACGCCCGGCTTCTGCGCGCGGCGAAGGTCCGCATCGAAGAAGCCGAGACCGTCGCCAACACGACCGGCGAGATTGCCCGGAAGGACACCCTGCTGATGGTGGTCGGGCGCGGCACCAATGATTCGGATGCCAATTCCAACGTTAACAAGGTCGCGCGCATGTTGTGGGAAGGCATGGATTTCGGCTGGGCCGAGGTCAGCTATTCCGGCGTCGCCTATCCACTTGTCGACGAAGGCCTGAACAAGGCGGTGAAGCTCGGCTTCAAGCGCATCATCGTGTTCCCCTATTTCCTGTTCACCGGCATCCTGGTCAACCGCATCTACCGCTGGGCCGACGACTGCGCCCAGGCCCATCCCGACGTCCAGATCGTCAAGGCGCCCTATCTGAACGACCACGAAGACCTGATCGATTGTTTCGCCGACCGGGTCGAGGAAGCGCTCAACGGCGACAACAAGATGAACTGCCTGCTGTGCAAATACCGGGAACAGATCATCGGCTACGAAGACGATCAGGGCGCGGCCCAGGTCGGCCACCATCACCATGTGGTCGGCATCGGCACGGACGGTCACGGCGCGGCCGATCACGGCATCCATCACGGCAAGCACGGCCATCATCACGGGCATGGTCATTCCCATGACCACGGACACGATCATGGCCACACTCATAACCACGGACACCCCCATCCGCATTCCCACGATTCCGACAGCTGAGCATCGGGAACGCGGCTGATGTTCGATTACGTCCGCGACCCGGCGGAGATCTACCGCCGTTCCTTCGCCGCCATCGAGGCGGCGGCGGATCTGTCGCGCTTCCAGGGTGCGGAGCGCACCCTGGCCGTGCGCCTGATCCACGCCTGCGGCATGGCCGACATCGCGGCGGACCTGGTGATGTCGACCGACCCGGCCCAGGCCGGCCGGGCCGCCCTTGCGGCGGGGGCGCCTGTTCTGGTCGATGCGGAAATGGTCGCCCGCGGCGTCATCGCCCATCGCCTGCCCGCAAGCAACAGGATCATCTGCACCCTGAACGACGATGGCGTGCGCGAACGCGCATTGACCCTGGGCACCACCCGCTCCGCCGCCGCCGTCGACGCCTGGGCACCCCATCTGGCGGGGGCGGTTGTCGCCATCGGCAATGCGCCCACGGCCCTGTTCCGGTTGTTGGAACTGCTCGCCGAGGGTGCGCCCCGACCGGCGGTCATCCTGGGCTTTCCCGTGGGCTTCATCGGCGCGGCGGAATCGAAACAGGCGCTGATCGATCATGCGGGCGACATTCCTGTCGCGACCCTGCCGGGGCAGCGCGGCGGCAGTGCGCTCGCCGCCGCCGCCGTCAACGCGCTCTGCCCCGCCCCTGAACAGCCGGAGGCACAAAATGGATAGATGGCTTTCCGTGATCGGCATCGGCGAGGACGGATTGGACGGCCTGAGTGCCCACGCCCGCGCCCTGATCGAAGCCGCCGATGTCCTGGTCGGCGGTGACCGTCACCTGGGCAAACTGTCCCCCGATGCCCGGCCGCGCGTGACCTGGGCCAACGGCCTGGACGCGGGGATCACGGCCATCGAACAGCATGCGGGCAGGCAGGTCTGCGTGCTCGCCTCGGGCGATCCTCTCAACTTCGGCATCGGCAAGCGCCTGGTTGCGCGCTTCGGCATCGAGACCATGAACATCCTGCCCGCCCCCGGCGCCTTCGCCCTGTTGGCCGCGCGCATGGGC
Source organism: Rhodospirillaceae bacterium (assembly GCA_002706405.1). Lineage (GTDB taxonomy): Bacteria > Pseudomonadota > Alphaproteobacteria > Rhodospirillales > Casp-alpha2 > UBA1479. The sequence continues at coordinate 65,026 of PALN01000063.1, forward strand.
TGGTCGCTGGCCGACGGCACCCTGCGCACGGTGAGCTGCCACGCCTTCCCGGTCGAGGTTCTGAACCGCCATCTGCTGCCGGGCGTGCGCCTCTTGATCCTGGCCCGCAATGGCGAGACCCCGGCGCGCGCGGCGGACTTGCTCTGCCGGCGCGGCTTCGGCGAAAGCCCCATGACCGTGTTCGAACACATGGGCGGGCCCGACGAAGGGCGCTACGACACCGTGGCCGAGGAATGGGAAGGGCGGCGGGTCAAGGACCTGAACGTCATCGCGTTTCATTTGTGGCCCAGCCCCGGCGCGACGATCTGGCCGGAAACCCCGGGCCTGCCCGAAGCCGCCTTCCGCCACGACGGCAAGATCACCAAGCGCGAGGTCCGCGCCGCGACCCTGGCCCGCCTGCAGCCCTTGCCGGGGCAACTTCTGTGGGACGTGGGCGCCGGGTCGGGGGCAATCGCCATCGAATGGCTGCGCGCGGCAGCCGATGCGCAGGCAATCGCCATGGAACGCGACCCGGCCCGCTTCGACGACATCGAAGCCAACGCTTTGAACCTGGGCGTGCCCCATCTGAAACTCATCAAGGGCGACGCCCCCCAATGCTTCACGCAAGCGGGCGCCGCCCCCGATGCGGTCTTCGTCGGCGGCGGCCTGTCCCGGCCCGGCGTGATCGACGGCGCCCTGGCCGCCCTTAAGCCCGGCGGGCGACTGGTCGCCAACGGCGTGACCCTGGAAGCCCAGGAGACCCTGATTCAAAACCACCGAGCCCATGGCGGCGAGCTGACCCGGATCGCCGTCGCCCGCGCCGACGCGGTCGGCGGTCTGACCGGCATGCGGCCCTTGATGGACGTGCTGCAGTGGGCAGTGACCAAGTCATGAGCAAACCCGGCACCCTGTATGGCGTCGGCGTCGGCCCCGGCGACCCGGACCTGCTGACGCTCAAGGCCGTGAAGGTCATCGCCCAGGCGCCCGTCATCGCCTATCCGGCGGCGGCGGGCACGGACAGCCTGGCCCGCGCCATCGCGGCCCCGCATATCCCCGCGGGCAAGACGGAAATCGCCATCGTCACGCCCATGGTGCCGGGGCGCTTTCCCGCCAACGACGTCTACGATGACTATGCCCGCGACATTGCGGGGCACCTCGCCGCCGGGCGCGACGTCGCGATCCTGTGCGAGGGCGATCCCTTCCTCTACGGCTCGTTCATGTATCTGTTCCTGCGTCTGGCCGAAGACTACCCGACCCGGGTCGTGCCCGGCGTGTCGTCGCTGGCCGCTTGCGCCGCCGTGGCGGGGGCACCCCTGGTGTCGCGAAACCAGGTGCTGACCGTGATCCCCGGGCCGCTGGATGAGGCCGACCTGGAAGCCCGCCTGGGAAATTCCGAAGCCGCCGCCATCATGAAGGTCGGCCGCCATCTGCCGAAAATCCGGGCGGTGATCGAAAAGCTGGGGCGGCTTGACCGCGCGCAGTATGTGGAACGGGCGACCATGGCCGACCAGAAAGTCATGCCGCTTGTCGATGCCCCCGACACGGCCCCCTATTTTTCCATGATCCTGGTGCGCTCGCCCGAGGATGTTGAAACCACGGAGCCCCAGACATGACCGCCGCCCCGCCCGTCATCCTTGCCGTGACCGAACCGGGGGCGGCCCTCGCCCGCCGCCTGCAAGGCGTCATTCCGGGCGCGCTGGTCCATGGCCGGGTCGGCCGGGTTGCCCAAGCCGACGACTTCTTTGACGAAACCACCGGCCATGCCGCTCGCCTGTTTCAGGCCGGGCATCCGCTGATCGGCATCTTCGCTTCGGGCATTCTGATCCGCGCCCTGGCCCCGCTGCTGGCCGACAAGGTCGCCGAGCCGCCGGTGATTTCCGTGGCCGAGGACGGCAGCGCCGTGGTGCCGCTGTTGGGCGGGCATTCGGGCGCCAACGTTCTGGCCCGCGAGATCGCCAAAGCCTTGGGCATCAGCGCCGCCGTGACCACGACCGGCGATCTGCGCCACGGCATCGGCGTCGACGATCCGCCCGCGGGCTGGATGGTCGCCAACCGCAAGAAGTCCCTTCCCGTCGCCGCCGCCCTGTTGGCGGGCGATCCCGTGCGCCTGGACGTTCAGGCCGGCGACGCAAGCTGGCTCACGGATGCCGGCCTGCCGATCGATCCGTCGGCACAGCCCGGAATCCTGGTGACCGACCGCGCCCAAGGGGATACGGACGATCTGGTCCTGCACCCGCCGGTGCTGGCCATCGGCGTCGGCTGTGAGCGCGATGCGGATCCCTCAGAACTGCGCGATCTTGTCACCGAGACCCTGGCCAAACACGGCCTGGCGCCGGGGGCCGTCGCCTGCGTCGCCTCCATCGACGTGAAGATGGATGAAGCGGCCGTCAACGATCTGGGCGACGTCTTGGGTGTCCCGGTGCGGTTCTTCGACGCGGCGGCGCTGGAGGCCGAGACCCCGCGCCTCGCCAATCCGTCGGACGTCGTGTTCCAGGAAGTCGGCTGCCACGGCGTCGCCGAAGGGGCGGCCCTGGCCGCTGGCGGGCCCGATGCCGAGCTGATCGTGGAAAAGAGCAAATCCAAACGCGCCACCTGCGCCGTCGCACGGGCCAGCGGCAACATCGACGCGTCGGCCGTCGGCCGGGCGCGGGGGCGGCTGACCGTGGTCGGCACCGGGCCGGGCACGCCCTTGTGGCGCACGCCCGCCGTATCCCGCGCCGTGGCCGAGGCGACGGACTTGGTCGGCTATGGCCTGTACCTGGACCTGCTGGGCCCCGCCGCCGAGGGAAAGGCGCTGCATTCGTCGGACCTGTCGGAAGAAGAAGCCCGCGCCCGCAAGGCCCTGGACCTCGCCGCCGAGGGCAAACAGGTCGCCCTGGTCTGTTCCGGCGATCCCGGTGTCTATGCGCTGGCGACCCTGGTGGTCGAACTGATCGACCGCGGCGACGATCCCCGCTGGAACCGCCTTGCCGTCACCATCGAGCCCGGGGTCAGCGCCCTGCAGGCCGCCGCCGCGCGGGCCGGTGCCCCCCTGGGCCATGACTTCTGCGCGGTTTCGCTCTCCGATCTGCTGACCCCCTGGGAGGTCATCGAAAAGCGCCTACGGGCGGCCGCCGAGGGCGATTTCGTGATGGCGCTCTACAATCCCGTGTCCAAGCGCCGGCGCTGGCAGCTGGAAAAGGCCCGCGATATCTTGTTGGCCCACCGCCCGCAGGAGACCCCGGTGATCCTGGCCCGCAACCTGGGCCGCGACGGTGAACGCATTCAGATCATCGACCTGAAAGACCTGACGGCGGACATGGTCGACATGCTGACCCTGGTGATGATCGGGTCTTCCGACACCCGCGCGATCACCCGCGGCACCCGGCGCTGGGTCTATACCCCCCGGGGCTATGCCGGAAAAATGCAAAAACAGGAGACCGGCACATGACCGTTCATTTCATCGGCGCCGGACCGGGGGCACCCGATCTGATCACCGTACGCGGCCTGAACCTGATCAAGGCCTGTCCGGTCGTGCTTTACGCCGGATCCCTGGTCCCGGCCGAGGTCGTGGCCGAAGCGCCCGAGGGGGCGCGGGTGATCGACACCGCGCCGATGAACCTGGGCGAGATCATCGCCGAGATTGAGACGGCCCATGCGGCCGGGCACGACGTCGCCCGCGTTCATTCCGGCGATCCGTCGATCTATGGCGCCGTCGCCGAACAGATGCGCCGGCTCGACGCGCTCGGCATCGATTACGACGTGACGCCGGGCGTGCCCGCCTTCGCCGCCGCCGCGGCCGCCTTGAAGCGCGAACTGACCCTGCCCCAGGTCAGCCAGAGCATCATCCTGACCCGCACCTCCGTGCGGGCGTCGGACATGCCCAAGGGCGAAGATCTGGAAACCTTGGGGCGCAGCGGCGCCACCCTTGCCGTTCATTTGTCGGTCAACAACCTGGCCAAGGTGGTGCGGGACCTGACGCCGCACTACGGCGCCGACTGCCCCGTGGTCGTCGCCTATCGGGTGACTTGGCCGGACGAGCAGATGGTCGAGGGCACGCTCGCCGATATCCGGGAAAAGGTGAAGGCGGCGGGCTTCACGCGCACGGCGTTGATCCTCGTCGGCCGCACATTGGGCGAAACGGCGTTCGACGATTCCGCCCTTTACGCGGCCCATCATCACCACGTCCTGCGCCCCAAAAAGGCACAGCCTTCCTAAAGACGATCCAGCCAGGCGAGGGCCCCGTCGATGCTCTCGGCATGGGGCGGCGGCGGAAGGTCCGGCGGATCGATCAGGATCACACGCAAGCCCAGGTCCAGCGCCGCATCGACCTTGGCCCGCGACGCGGCGCTGCCGCCGTTCTTGGCAACCAGGGTATCGATGGCGAATTGCTGCAAGATGCTGCGCTCGTCCTCCCGCGTCCCGGGACGGCCCGTCAGCACCTCATACTGCGCGAAATCGGGCGGTGATTGCGGCGGATCTATGAAGCGCAGCAAAAAGAAGCGGTCTCTTAACATTTTGAATTGATTGACTTCCTGCCGGCCGATGGCAAGGAAGATGCGCTGTCCGGCGCTTTCCAACGCCGATTTTGCTGCATTTATGCTGCACACATGCTGCACTGCAGCATTCTGCACAAATTGCCATGGTGGGCGGGCCAGAACCAGGCGCGGGACACGGGCAATTGTTGCGGCCTCTGCCGCGCTTTTCGACATCTCGGCGGCGAAGGGATGGGTGGCATCGATCAGGGCAGCAACACCTTCGGCCCGCAGATAGTCGGCCAGCCCGGCCGCGCCGCCGAAGCCGCCGGTCTGAACCTCGCCCACGGGCAGACGCGGGGTTGCCGTGCGCCCGGCCAGCGACGTGATGACGCGCATATCCGGCCAGCGGGCCTGCACGGCGGCGGCCAGGGCGCGGGCGTCCGCCGTGCCGCCCAAAATCAAGAGCGTCCTACCCACCGGCCCGTCCGGCGCGTTGTCCCTGGCGGTCGAACACCAGAACCTCGACCGCGACATCACCGGCCAGGGCCGCCAGGGCCACTTCCCGCGCGCCCTGGGCGACACGGTCGGCCAGGGCCACGCCGACAGCCTGGGCCAGGGTCAGGGCTTCCATCCCGGTGTTGGCCGTCTTGATGCGTTCGGCCAGGGCCGCGTCATCGGCGGCCAGCGCCGCCAGTTTGTTCATGTCGAGGGACGAGCGCGCGGAGTGCAGATCCAAATTCCCCTGCGCCAGTTTGGCCAATTTTCCGAAGCCGCCCGCGATGGTGAGGCGCGGCAAGGGATGGCGGCGCAGGTATTTCAGCAATCCGCCCGCGAAATCGCCCATGTCGATCAGCGCCATGTCCGGCAGATCGTACAGCGCCTTCACCGCCGCTTCCGAGGTCGAGCCCGTGGCCGCCGCGATATGTCTAAGCCCGCCCGCCCGCGCCACGTCGATGCCGCGATGGATCGAATGGATCCAGGACGCGCAGGAATAGGGAATGACGATGCCCGTGGTGCCCAGCACGGACAGCCCGCCGCGAATGCCGAGCCGCCCGTTCATGGTCTTTTCGGCCAACCGCTCGCCGTCCTTGATGGCGACGGTGATCTCGACGTCGCCGGGACCGTTCAGGCGCCGCGACAAATCCTCAATCACGCCGGTCATCATCTTGCGCGGGCTCGGATTGATGGCGGGCTCGCCCACCGGCAGCGGCAGGCCGGGCAGGGTCACCGTGCCCACCCCCTCCCCGGCGCGGAAGGTGACGCCGGTCCCAGCGGCCCCGAAGCGCAGGGAGACCGAAACCTCGGCCCCATGGGTCACGTCCGGATCGTCCCCCGCGTCCTTGATGACGGCGGCGGTCGCCCTGCCGTTGTCCAGGCCCGTGCGCACCAATTCAAAGGTCGGCTCATCGCCGCGCGGCAGGGTAATGGTGACGGCTTCGGGAAAGGCGCCCGTGACCAGGGCCTCATAGGCGGCCGCCGTCGCCGCCGTCGCGCAGGCGCCGGTGGTCCAGCCACGTTTCAGGTTTCCATCCGGTTTGCGTGCGGGCATGGCGGGAATCTAGCGCATTGACCCGCCGCGACCCAAAGGGGAAAAAAGAAAGAGGAGCGGCACCCGTATTGTGCCCCGCCCGAGGAGGAGTGACCCCATGGCCGATCAAGCGACGCCCCCGGGCCGGGACCCGAGCCTGTTCGACGCCTACGCACCGGCCCAGATGGCACGGCGGGTCGAGGTCGCCGGCGTGGCCAAGGCGGGGCTGCCTCTGTTGCCGCTGCTGACCCTGGCCCTGCTGGCCGGTGCCTTCATCGCGTTCGGCGCCATGCTGTTCACCCTGACCATGACCAACCACGAAATGGGCTTGGGGCCGTCGCGCATCCTGGGCGGGGTCACGTTTTCCCTCGGCCTGGTTCTGGTCGTGGTCGGCGGGGCGGAGCTGTTCACCGGCAACCTGCTGCTGGTCATGGGCTGGGCCGACCGCAAGATCGCGACGATGGCGCTGTTGCGCAACTGGGGCGTGGCCTATGTCGGCAACCTGGCCGGCGCCGTCGCCATGGCCCTGCTGGCCTATTGGTCCGGCTATATGGACCTGGGGTCCGGCGCCGTCGGCGCCACGGCGATCAAGATCGCCGCCGCCAAGGTCGATCTGGACTTCACCACCGCCTTCGTGCGCGGCCTGCTGTGCAACACCCTGGTCTGCCTCGCGGTCTGGCTGTGCTTCGCCGCCCATAACGTGATCGGCAAGATTTTCGCCATCCTGTTCCCCATCACGGCCTTTGTCGCCCTGGGCTTCGAGCATTCGATCGCCAACATGTTCTTTATTCCCGTGGGCATGCTGGCAGCGGGCAACGACGTCTATGTGGCGGCGGCGGGCCTGCCGGGCGGTGTGGACGGACTGACGTTCACGGGTTTCATGGGCAATCTCGTGCCCGTGACGCTCGGCAACATGGTCGGCGGCGGATTGTTCGTGGCAGGAACCTACTATCTGGTCTATTTACGGCCACATTCCTGACCGACAAAGGTTGAATAGACGGACAAGGTTCGTACCTTTCCCAAGCGCTGAAACAGCCGGCAACGAGGCCATGACCAAGCAACCCAATAAAACCGTTTCCCGCCTGCGCCTAGTGCGCCGCATCGCCATCGGCCTCGCGGTCGTCATCCTGATCGCCGTTGCCGCCGTGATCGCGCAGCAGCGCCTGGCCGATTCACCTCGCACGGGCACCGCGCCCGAAGTGAAGATCGGCGGTCCCTTCACCCTGACCGACCACACCGGCCGCCAGGTGACGGAAAAGGATTTCCAGGGCAAGGCCATGCTAATCTTTTTCGGCTACACCTTCTGCCCGGACGTCTGCCCGACCTCGCTGACCGAAATTTCGGCGGCCATGGACAAGCTGGGCCCCCTCGCCGATAAGGTCGTGCCCATCCTGGTTTCCGTCGATCCGGAGCGCGACACGCCCGAGGTGCTGAAGGACTATGTCGCCCACTTTCATCCCAGCATCGTCGGCCTGACGGGCACGCCGGAACAGATCAAGCAGACCGCCAAGGCCTACCGCGTGTTTTATGCCAAGGTCGTGGACGAAGGCGGGGACAAGGACGCCTATCTGATGGACCATTCGTCGGTGATCTATCTGATGGGCCCGAACGGCAAGTTCCTGACCCATTTCAGTACCCAGACCGACGCCGAAACCATGGCCGCCAAGATCAAGTCCCTGCTGTGACCGGCGGGCTGCCGCCGGGAGTCGTCATTGCCGCCCCATCGTCGGGCAGCGGCAAGACGCTGTTGACCCTTGGACTGCTACGCCATTTCCGCGACGCGGGTGTTGCCGTGGCCTCGGCCAAGGTCGGCCCCGATTATATCGATCCCGCCTTTCATCGGGCCGCCGGCGGCCGGCCCTGCCCCAATCTGGATCTTTGGGCCATGCGGGAAGGGACGCTGGCCTCCGTCCTCGCCGACTCCGCCCGGGGGGCGGATCTGATCGTCTGCGAAGGGGTCATGGGCCTGTTCGACGGCGCCAGGCTGGACGAAGGCTCGACCGCCGACGCGGCCCGCACTTTCGGCTGGCCCGTGATCCTGGTGGTCGATGCGGCGGCCCAGGGGGCGTCGGCATCAGCGCTGGTCGGCGGCTTCGCCCGGCACCGCCCGGACGTCACCGTCGCCGGGGTGGTGTTCAACCGAACGGGCAGCGCCCGACACGCGGATATCCTCAAGGCCGCGATGGCGCAGGATCACCCGGACATTCCCGTGCTCGGCTGCCTGCCCCGGCTGTCGGGCCTGACCTTGCCCGAACGGCACCTGGGTTTGGTTCAGGCGGGCGAGCATGGCGACCTGGAAGCTTTCCTGAATGCCGCCGCCCAAGCCGTCGCCGCCCATGTCGATACCCCGGCCCTTCGCACCCTGGCCCGCGCCACAGGCCGCGCCGGGGCCACGGATGCCGCGCCGATACCGCCGCTCGGGCAAAAGATCGCGGTTGCCCGCGATCGGGCGTTTTCATTCTGCTATCCGCATGTCCTGGACGGCTGGCGCCATGCGGGGGCCGAGATCAGCTTCTTTTCGCCCCTTGAGGACGAGATTCCGGCGGCCGACGCCGACGCGGTCTATCTGCCCGGCGGCTACCCGGAACTGCATGCGGGCCGCCTTGCCGGGAACGCCTGTTTCCTGGCCGGGCTGCGCGCCGCCGCGGCGGCCGGCCGCACGATGTTCGGCGAATGCGGCGGCTACATGGTGTTGGGCGACCGACTGACCGACGCCGATGGCGTATCCCACGCCATGGCCGGGCTGCTGCCCGTGGCAACGTCCTTCGCCGAGCGCAAGCTGCACCTGGGCTATCGCCGGGCCGTGATCGCCGAGACCGGCCCCCTGGGGCCCGCCGGATCGGCGCTGCGCGGCCATGAATTCCATTACGCGACGATCCTGACCGAGGGCCTGGATAACGGCCAGGACGCCCCCTTGTTTCATGTGTCCAACGCCGACGGTGCCTACTTAGGCGCGCTCGGGCGGCGGCGGGGAAATGTTCTGGGGTCGTTTGTCCACCTGATCGACCGGGAGGACAACGGCGCCTGAGGGCAGTATGCTGTCGCCCTTCATCACCGCCGAAGGAAAGACACCGTCCATGTTCGGGCTGTTCAAGAAAAAGAAGCGCGACCTGCCCCCGCCGTTCTGGAAGACCAAGGGTCTTGCCGAAATGTCCAAGGGGGAATGGGAATCGCTGTGTGACGGCTGCGGGCGCTGCTGCCTGAACAAGCTGGAAAACGAAGCGACGCGCGAGATTCTCTATACCGACGTCGCCTGCCGCCTTTTGGACCCGGACAGTTGCCGCTGTTCCAGTTACGAAGACCGCAAGCGATTCGTCCCGGAATGCCAGATTCTCACGCCGCGCATGGTCAAAAAACTAGGTTGGCTGCCGTCAACCTGCGCATACCGCTTGATTTCCGAAGGCCAGGACCTTTATTGGTGGCATCCCCTGGTTTCCGGCGATGCGGAAACGGTTCATTATGCAGGTATCTCGGTGCGCGGCCGCGTGGTTTCCGAACGCGACACCGACGATCTGGAAAATCATGTGGTGGGCTGGCCTAAATAGCCGCCCCGCCGCCCGGCAAGCAGGCCGGAAAGCGCTGCGAAGGAGAAAGACATGAGTGCGAGCAACCTGGAACTGACGGGCGTCTATGCCGCCGTCCTGACCCCGCAGCATGCGGATTTGAGCCCCGATCACGCCCGCATGGCGGCCCATGCCAAATGGCTGCTGGCCAACGGCTGCGACGGCCTGGGCGTGCTGGGCACCACGGGCGAGGCCAATTCCTTTTCCGTCGCCGAGCGCCTGGAAATTCTCGACAAGCTGGCCGAAAACGGCGTGCCGACCAAGCCCATGATGCCGGGCACGGGCTGCTGCGCCATTCCGGACACGGTCGAGATCACCAAGAAGGCGCTGGAAATCGGCGCCGGCGCGGTCCTCATGCTGCCGCCGTTCTATTACAAGAACCAGTCCGACGAAGGCCTGTTCGCCGCCTATTCGGAAGTCATCCAGCGCATCGGTGACGACAGCCTGCGGATCTGCCTCTATCACTTCCCGCAGATGTCGGGCGTGCCGATCTCCATGAACCTGATCGCCATGCTGCGCAAGGCCTATCCGAACACGGTCGTGGGCATGAAGGATTCGTCCGGCGTGCTGGAAAACATGCTGACGGCGACCCGCGAGTTCCCCGGCTTCTGCGTGTTCTCGGGTGCCGACGATCTGATGCTGCCGGTCCTGCGCGAAGGCGGCGCGGGCTGCATCACGGCCTGCGCCAACATCGCCTCGGACCTGGCCCAGGCGGTCTATTCCGAATACCGCACGAACGGCGACGACGGCAACGTGGAAGAACTTCAGAAGCCGCTGGCCGCCGTGCGCAAGATCATCTCCGGCTATCCGCTGATCCCGTCCCTGAAGGCCATGGTGGCGC
>PALN01000064.1 GCA_002706405.1 Rhodospirillaceae bacterium
CCGGGGCGGGGGCAGGCGCCGGTTTGGGGGCTGCAGCGGGGGCTTGCGGGCGCGGTTTGGCTGCGGCCACCGGTTGGGCAGGGGCTGCGGGGCGCGGGGCCGTTTGGGGCGGCGCAGGCATCGCTGCCGGCTGCGAGGCGGGCGCCGCGGGACGCGATGCGGCTGCCGGCTGTGCCGGTGCGGGGCGTTGGGGCGCCTGTTGCGCGGGGGCGGGCTGTGCGGTCGCGGCCGGCCGCGGCGCGGGCCGGGCGGCGGGCGCCGGCGCAGGCGCCGTGGCGGGAGCCGGTCGTTTGGGCGGCACGGGATCGACCCGGCCATCCGGGGCAGCGGCCGGCTTGGCGGCCGGGGGCGCGGACGGTTTTGGCGCAACTGGGTCTTTGGCCGGCGGGGGACTGCCGGCCTGGGCGGCCTGACGGGCGGCATTGGCAAGGGCGGCGGCCATATCGGGCATGGGCGGCTTGCCGGTCGGCGTGCCCGCCGGCTTTGCCGGGACGGCGGGGCCTTTTGCGGCCGCGGGTGCAGCCGGAGCGGCGGCCTTGGCCGGGGGCGTGCTCTGAGGCTTCGCGGGGGCGGCAGCGGTGGGTGCTTGGGGCGCCGGCGGTTTCTGTGGCCCGTCGGGGGCCTTGGCTTTGGCGGCATCGGACGTCGGTGCGTCGCCTTTCGCAGAGGGCTCCGGCGGCCGTTCCATGGGTTGCTGGCCGAACAGGCGTGGCAGGATTTCCGCCGACGGCCCGGCCAGTGCCACGCGGCCCTGGTCCAGGGCGATCAGATCGTCACAGGCGGCCAGCAGGATCGGGCTGTGGGTCACAAGGATGACCGAGCGGGTCTTGGAAATCTCGCGCAGCGTATCCCGCAGGGCCTGTTCCGCCTGGCGGTCCAGGCTGGCCGACGGTTCGTCCATCATCAGCACGGACGGATCGCCCAGAAGGGCGCGGGCGATGGCGATGCGCTGACGCTGGCCGCCCGACAGGCGCGACCCGGCCTCGCCAATGTCGGTGGCGTAGCCGTCCGGCATGTCGATGATGAAATGGTGGACGCCGGCATGGGTGGCCGCCTTGATGACCTGTTCGTCCGAGGCGTCGGCGTGGCGGTGGGCGATGTTGTCGCGGATGGTGCCGGCGAACAGCACACATTCCTGCGGCACGTAACCCATCCAATCGGCCAGTTCGTGGCGCGTGAACTGGGCGATGTCGGCCCCGTCCAGCAGGACGCGGCCGCTGGTCGGCCGGTACAGCCCCTGCAGCACCTTCAACAGGGTCGTCTTGCCGGACCCGTTGCGCCCGACCAGGGCGTGAATGCCGCCTGCGGGCAGGCTGACGGTGACATTGGTGAGAATCGGTTTGGTGCCTTCGCCATAGCTGAAGACGACGTTTTCCGTACGCAACTCACCCTTGGGCGCTTCCAGTTCGACTTCCGATTCAGCGCGTTCGCTGATCGTGTCGAAGGTCTGCCCCAGGCGGTCGGCGGCCTGTTTGAACGAATTGAAGGTGCGCCACTGGTTGACCAGCTGGTTGAGCGGACCAAGCAGTCGGCCCGACAGCATGTTGGCCGCGATCAACGAGCCCATGGTCATTTCCTGGTTGACGATGGCCAGCGCGCCGACGGTCGTCATCAGCAGCGTCGTGCACATGGTCAGGGAGCCGCCCAGGTTCGAATAGAAATCGGTCTTGGCGCCGCGTTCCGCCGACTTTTCGATGTTGTCGGCGTGGCTTTGCTCCCAATGGGGGCGCATGGCCTGGTCGAGGGCCAATGCCTTGATGGTGGTCCGCCCCTGGATCATTTCCGCGATCAGTTGATCGCGCGAGATGGAGGACTGGCGTTCTTCCTGGTTGGCGGCGGCCATGACGTTGCCCGACTTCCAGGCGACGAACATGAACAGCGGCAGGATGACCAGCAGCACCGGCGCCACGGGCGGCGCGATGACGATGATGAGGACCAGGAACATGAGCACGAAGGGCAGGTCCGTGATCAGCACGGCCGAGCCGCCGGACAGCGTATTACGCACCGTGTCGACGTCGCGGAACAGGCCCTGCCAATGACCGGCGGGTTTGGATTCCAGTTCGGACAGCGGCAGCGACATCAGCTTGTCGAACAACTGGCGGCCGACCAGCACGTCGACGCGCAGCGCCACGGTCTGCATGACGCGCGAGCGGGCCAGCTTCAGCACCAGATCGAAGATGATCACGGCGATCATGCCGATGACCAGTCCCCACAGGGTCGAGATGCCCTTGTGGAACACGACCCGGTCGAAGACCTGCATGGAAAAGACAGGCGTCGCCAAGGCCACCAGATTGATGAAGGCCGACATCAGCACGACCTCGCGAAAGGTCGGCATGAGTGATTTGACGAAGGGCTTCAGCCACGCCGTATTGTTGGGTTCCGCCATGGAATTCCCGCTGCTCCTAATATCCCAGCGTCAGACTAATGTATGATGGTAAACACGGGATGAACAGGGAATGCGCGCATGACGCCGCCCGAACGGCCCGGTTTTACGGCGTTTCAGCGCTCTGAATTTCCGCATATGCGGGCTTTCGGGCTGGCGGCATGGGCGGGAACCTGTGATAATGTGAAGGTAACTCCCACATAGCGGGCGGAATGCCGGGCAGATTCAGATGCCGGCGCTGCCAGGGGGCGGGAGTGGCCTGACCGGGGATCGTCCAAGACGAAACGGGAAAGGGCCGGGAAAAGGGGAGCTCGGAATTGCCTGACGAAGGCCGCGCGGACGTAATCCCGCCGACGGTGCCGAAAGGACCGAAAAAGCCCGGCTTGGCGATGCGCGCGCTGCGCGCCGTCGGCCGTGGGCTGTATCGATTCTTCCGGGGGGCTGTCCGGCTGGAACGTATTGTCGGCTACGTCCTGCTGTTCGGTTTCATTGCGCTCTATATCGCCGACCCCCAGCCCGTTCAGTTCATGCGGCTGAAGGCCTTCGATTTCTATCAGCAGATGAAGCCGCGCGACATTCCGCCGCCCGAGCGCAAACCCGTCACCATCATCGATCTCGACGAAAAAAGCCTGAACGAGGTCGGCCAATGGCCATGGCCGCGGAATATCTTGGCACAACTGGTCGAAAACCTGATGAAGATGGGCGCCGTGGTGGTGGCCTTCGATATTGTCTTCGCCGAACCTGACAGGATGAATCCGGCTGCCATTGCCGAATCGCTGAAAGGCTTGGACGAAGACACCAAGAACAAAATCCGCCAGTTCAAATCCAACGATGAAATCTTCGCCGAAACCATCAAGCGGTCGCGCGTGGTGCTGGGCCAGTCGACCGTCGAGAACGAGCTTGAGGGCGTCAAGCTGCCGCCGGTGAAGAAATCCATCGCCATCCGCAAGTACGGGGCCAACGTGCCCGATCCCCTGGACCTGCTGCCCAGCTTCCCGGCCCTGGTGCGTAACGTGCCGATCATCGAGCAGGCGGCGGGCGGGCGCTTCGGCGGGCATGGTATCTTTTCGATCATTCCCGAACAGGACGGCATCATCCGCCGCATTCCATCGCTGTTCGTGCAGGGCAAGGATATGTTCCCGGCACTCAGCGTCGAGATGCTGCGCCTCGCCACCGGGCGGCCGACGATCCTGGTCAAGGTCGATCAGGCGGGGATCAAATCGCTGGGCATTGCCCGGGGGCTGGAAATTCCCACGGATCAGAACGGCCGGATGTGGCCCTATTTCTCGAAGTCGGACAAGGCCAAGTACGTATCGGCCGTGGACGTGCTCAACGGCACCGCCGACCCGGCCATGATCAAGGGCAAGCTGACCATTCTCGGGACCAGCGCCATCGGTCTTAAGGATATTCGGTCTATCCCGACGGAAAGCAACATTCCGGGGGTCGAGGTCCATGTGCAGATCATCGAAACCGTGCTCAACAAGGCCTACCTGACCCGCCCCAACTTCGCCCGGGGCTTGGAACTGTCGGTCATCCTGTTCGGCGGATTGGCGATGATCGTATTGGTGCCATGGGTCGGCGCCCTGTGGACCTTCATGGTGTTTGGCGTGACAACGGCCGGCGTCGGGTTCGGAAGCTGGCACGCCTTCGCTGAATACCGGATGCTGATCGACGCGGCCTACACCCTGGTCGCCATCTTCCTTTTGTATTCCACGCTGACTTATCTCAACTACGTCCGCGAAGAAGCGTCGAAGAAACAGGTGCGCGGTGCTTTCGCCCACTACCTGTCACCGGACATGGTCGAGCAGTTGGCCAACAATCCGGACAGCTTGAAACTGGGCGGTGAAATGCGCGAACTGACCCTGCTGTTCTGCGACGTGCGCGGGTTCACGACGATTTCGGAACAGTTCGATCCGGTCGGGCTGACGGCGCTGATCAACAAACTGCTGACGCCGCTGACCAACGCCATCCTGCAGCGCAAGGGCACCATCGACAAGTACATGGGTGACTGCATCATGGCGTTCTGGAACGCGCCCTTGGACAACCCCAACCATGCCATGGACGGCTGCCGTTCGGCGCTCGCCATGCTGGCGGAAATGGAACCCTTGAACGCGCGCCTGGAAATCGAAGCCAAGGAAGAAGGCCGCAAGCATATTCCGCTGAAGGTCGGGCTTGGCTTGAACTCCGGTCCGGCGGTTGTCGGCAACATGGGGTCGGACCAGCGCTTCGACTATTCGGTCTTGGGGGATTGCGTCAACCTGGCCGCCCGCCTGGAAGGGCAGAGCAAGACCTACGGCATGAACGTCGTCCTTGGGCCGTCCACCAACGAAGCGGTGAAGGACGAACTGGCGACGATCGATCTCGACTTCATCCAGGTCAAGGGTAAGACCGAGGGGACCTATATCTACGGTCTCCTGGGGGATACGGATGTGCTGCAAAAGCCGGAATTCCAGAAGCTCCAGGGCATGATCAAAACGATGATGGATACCTACCGGGCCATGGATTTCGAGACCGCGAAGCGCATGGTCGCGGAGATCAGAGCCTATCCGAAATGTTGGGACCTCGAGGCCGATCTGGGACCGTTGTGCGACATCTATGACGAGCGCATCGACGAATACATGATCAACCCGCCGCCGGCCGATTGGAACGGCGTGTTCGTCGCCACCAGCAAATAATCAGGCCAGGTCCAGCGTCGTTTCCATCACCGGCTCGTCTTCCAATCTTTTCACGCGGAATCCCAGTGCCCGCACCATGTCCAGCATGGGGTGGTTACCGGCCATGACCTGGCCGGTCATGGTCTTGGTGCCGCGCGCCCGGCAATAGCCGATCATTTTATCCAGCAGCTTGTAACCCAGGCCCTGCCCCTTGAGGTCCGAGCGCACGATGATCGCGAATTCGCAGGTCTCGTTGTCCGGGTCCGTGACCGTGCGCACGACGCCCAGGGTCTCGCGGCCCGTGCCGTCGGCCTTGGGGGCCGAAGCGATGAAGGCCATTTCCCGGTCGTAGTCGATCTGCGTCAGGCGGGCGATTTCCGAATGGGGAAACTCGCGGACCAGGCCGAAGAAGCGGAAGCGGATGTCCGCGGGCGTGAGCCGGTCGAGGAATTCTCGGTGTTCCGGTTCGTCCTCGGGCCGGATCGGGCGCAGCAAGACCTCAAGGTCGTTGTGCAAAGTGAACGGTTCCTCCAACTCGGCCGGGTACGGCCGGATCGCCAGGTCGCGCGACCGGTCGCCCGTGGGGCGGGCGACGCGGATGCGGGCGTCCAACGCCAGCACGCCGTTTTCATCCGCCAACAGCGGGTTGATATCCAGTTCCACAATCTCGGGAATGTCGACAATCATCTGCGAAATCTGGACCAGGGTCAGGCAGAGGGCGTCCATGTCCACGGGCGGTCGGTCGCGGTAGCCCTGCAGCAGGCGCCAGACGCGGGTCCGGGACACCAAGTCCTGCGCCAGATGCATGTTGAGCGGCGGCAGCGATACCGCCCGGTCGGCGATGACCTCGACCGCCGTGCCGCCCTGGCCGAACAGAATGACCGGCCCGAAAATGGCATCGCAGGTGACGCCGATGATCAGTTCATGGGCCTTCGTCCGGTCGGCCATGCGCTGCACGGTAAAGCCTTCGATGCGGGCATCCGGGAACTTTTCGCCGATAATCTTCAGCATGCGCTCGGCCGAGGCCGCGACCGCCTCGGCCGTGTCGAGGAACAGGTCGACGCCGCCGACGTCCGATTTGTGGCTGATGTCCGGTGACAGGATCTTCAAGGCCACGGGGAAGCCCATGGCCTGGGCCTTGGCGGCGGCATCCGCGGGCGTGGTGACGATATGGGTTTCCACGGTCGGGATGCCGTAGGCCGCGAGCACCGATTTGGCGGCCGGTTCGCTCATCATGGCATCGCCGCTGGCCAGATGGCTCTCGATCATCACCCGCGCGACCGCCGTCGCCGGGTTGAACTGGGCGGGCAGGGACGTCGGCGTTTCCGTCAACGTTTCCTGGTTCCGCTTGTAGGTAATCAGATGCATGAAGGCGCCGATGGCTTCGCCCGGCGTGTCATAGGTCGGCACGCCCGCATCGCGCAGCATCTTGCGGGCGGGGGCCACCGCTTCCTGGCCGACCCAGTTGGCGAGTACGGGGGCCTTGGTCTCTTTCGCGACATCGATGACCGCCTGCGCAGCGGCGGTGCTGGATGCCGTCGCCGTCGGCGCGTGCATGACCAGGACCGCATCCGCTTCCTTGGCCGCCAGCACGGTCCGCATGGCGGCGGCATAGCGTTCCGGCGGCGCGTCGCCGATGATGTCGGCGGGATTTCCGCGCGACCAGGACGCCGGCAGAACCTTGTCCAGGGCAGCCAACGTGGCGTCGGAAAATTCGGCCAGGCGGCCGCCCGTTTGCGCCAGCCGGTCGACCGCCATCACACCGATGCCGCCGCCGTTGGTCACGATGGCCAGCCGGTCGCCGGGGAACTTCGGCGCCCGGGCCAGGGTTTCGACGGCGGCGAAGATTTCTTCAATGGTATCGACGCGCAGCATGCCGGCGCGGCGAAAGGCGGCGTCATAGACCGCGTCGGCCCCGGCCAGGGCGCCGGTATGGGATTGCGCGGCCCGGGCACCGGCGTCGCTGCGCCCCGCCTTGATGACCAGGACGGGCTTGTTGCGTGAGGCCGCCCGCCCGGCCGACATGAAGGATCGCCGTTCCCGGATCGATTCCACATACAGCAGGATCGCCCGCGTGCCCGGGTCGCTGCCCAGGTAGTCGAGAACGTCGCCGAAATCCGTATCCAGCGCGTCGCCCATGGAGATGAAATGGGAAAAACCGATGCCGCGGGCCCGCGCCCAATCCAGCACGGCGGTGCACATGGCGCCCGACTGGCTGGCGAAGGCGATGTTGCCGGGCAGGGCGGGCAGGTGGGCGAAGCTGGCGTTAAGCCCGATCCCCGGCACCAGCAGGCCGAGACAGTTGGGCCCCAACAGGCGCATGCCGTAGGTTCGCGCCGTTGCCAGGACCTCGGCCTGTGCCGTGCCGCTGCCGTCGGACGCCGGGGTGGCCCCGAGCCCGGCCGTCAGCACGATGGCGGCGCGGGTGCCGTGCTTGCCAAGCTCATCGATGATCTTCGGCACGGTGGCCGGCGGCGTACAGACAACCGCCAGGTCCGGGATCACCGGCAGGCTGGCGACGTCCGGATAGGTCAGGACGCCGGCCACGGCCCGGCGATTCGGATTGACCGGCATGATGGGGCCGTCGAAACCGCCTTCGAGCAGATTGTGCATGACCAGATTGCCGACAGCCCCCTTGCGCTCGGACGCACCGATCACGGCGACGGAGGTGGGACGAAACAGCTTCCTGAGATTTCTGACCGTCATGTTTCCACGCGTGTTGATCCGCCGCCGATGGTAGCTTTGGAAGATTGCAGGGCGATCACAAATCGAAAATGTCGGGATCGAGCCGGCGGCAATCCGGGCCCCTTTATTTCGAGGTCATGACCCAGACGCCGTTCCAATCGGGGGGCGGCTCCGCTTTCAGCAGCTCACATCGCTCGATATACGTCTCGGCCAGCTTGTCGTTGGGATTGAGGGCGATGGCTTCCTTGAAGGCCTTGGTCGCCTTGTCCCATTCGCCCTTGTCGTAATGGGCGCGTCCGGATTTGAAGTGGTTTACCGCTTCCATCAGGTTGGGGAAGGTCTCGTCCGTGTGGAAGTCCAAAACCTCATAGACGCCGACCGGCTCGGTCTTGCCTTTGACGATCACCTTGTCGATGTCGCGGATGCGGTAGGTGCCCTTGAGCTTGCGAAAGGTGAATTCCGAAATCAGCAGCCGCGCCGAATACTGCTTGCAGGCACTTTCCAGACGTGCGGCCAGGTTCACGCCGTCACCGATCATGGTGAAGTCCATACGCTTGGGCGATCCGATGTTGCCCGACACGATGTTGCCCGTGTTCAGGCCGATGCCCATGTCGATGGGCATGTCGCCCTTCTTCACGCGGGTCACGTTCCATTCGTCCAATTCGCGGAGCATGGAAATGGCGGCGCGGAGTGCCCGGTCCTCGCAATCCTCAAGCGGCAGCGGCACGCCGAAGCCGGCCATGATGGCGTCGCCGATGAACTTATCGAGCATGCCGTTCTCGCGCGAGATGCACTCCACCATGATGGTGAAGTATTCGTTCAGCATCTGCACCGTGCCTTGCGGGCCGAGGCTTTCGGTCAGGGTGGTGAAGCTGCGCACGTCCGAGAACAGGATTGTGGCTTCCAGGCTCTTGCCGCCCAGGATGTCCTCGCCGCCCTTCATCAATTGATCGGCCAGACCCGGGTCCATGTAACGCGACATGGTCGACTTCATGCGTTTTTCCGAGGAGATGTCCTCGATCATCAGCATGGAGCCGAGTTTCTTGCCCTCTTCGGTGGTGAGCGGCAGGAAGTGCACGTTGACGGACTTGGTTTCCTCGCCCTGTTTCAGCTCCTGGTCCATGGTGATGTCCGGCTCCTGGTTTTCCTCCAGAAGGTCCAGGCGCTCATTGATCCAGGGGTTCTCGATGGCGAAGAATTCCTGCGCTTCCTTGCCGATGATGTCGTCTTCGTCCTCGCACTGCAGGATGCGCAGGCCGGCGGCGTTGCAGGTCACGACCTTGCCGTCCTCGTCGATGGTGACCACGCCGTTGGACATGCTTTCCAGCATGCTTTCGTTGTAGTTCTTCATGTTCTGGACGTCTTCGAACAGCTTGGCGTTTTCCAGCGCGATGGAAACCTGCGCCGTGAACGCCTTCAGCCGCGTTTCGTCCTCTTCCGAGAACGGCCCGCCGCGCTTGTTCAGGACCTGGGTCACGCCGATCATCTTGCCGGCCTTGTTGACCACCGGCACGCAGAGGATCGAGCGCGTGAAATAGCCGGTCTTCTTGTCGAAGGCCGGGTTGAATCTCAGGTCCGCATAGGCGTAGGGAATATTGATCGTTTCGCCGGAAACGAACACAGCCCCGGCGATGCCCAGGTGGTTGGGCAGGCGGATTTCGCCTAAGGAATCGCCCATGGCGACGCGGGAAAACAGTTCGTTGGTTTTCTCGTCGTTGAGGAACAGGGTCGAGCGGTCGGCGTTGAGCATGCGCGTCGCTTCCGACATCACGCGCGACAGCAGCGAGCCCAATTCCAGGTTCGACGTCACGTCCGAGACCATGTCCAGGAACTTCATTTCCTGTTCCCGGCTTTTCTTCATGCTCTCGACGAACTGCGTGCTCTGCAACGCGACGGCGGCCTGGGTGGTGATGGCCTCGAGCAGGGCCAGGTCGTCGTCGTTGAAAGCTTCGCCGTTCTTCTTGTTCAGGCATTGCACGACGCCGATGATCTCGTCCTTCACGGTCTTCACCGGCGCGGCGCAGATGGTGTTGGTCTTGAACCCGGTCTGTTCATCGACGGAGCGGTTGAAGCGCTTGTCGGAATAGGCGTCGTCGATGGTTTCACCCATGCCGGAGGTGAACACGGCGCCGGCGATCCCCGTGTTGTTGAGGATGCGGATTTCGCGCTGGAAATTTCCCTGGGCGACACGGGAATAGAGCTCGCCCGTGGCCGGGTCGTTGAGGAACAGGGTGCCGCGTTCGGCGTTCAGCTCAAAGACGATGACCTCGACCAGGGTTTCCAGAACCTCATCCAGGGATTCGATCCCGGCCACCCGGCGCGACACGTTCAACAGCATTTCCGCCTGTTTCAGGCGGCGGTCGGCTTCATGGAGCTTGCGGGTGATTTCCTCGTTCGTCACCGCCGGGCCGGCGGCGGGACGGGTTTTCGATGCGGGAGTGCCGGGTGATGAAAGGTTGCTGCTCATTGCCGCGCTTCGGAACCCCGCTGAGACTTGACCTCAAGCGTGCGGCGCAGGGTGACGATGGCCTGTTGCAATTCACCGACTTCGTCGCGCCTTGTCCGGTTCAGTTCCTGCACGGTCTCCTGATGGCGGAAGTTCAAGTCTTCCATCTCCTCCCGCAGGTGGGCGATGGTCGCCTTCAATTGCTGAATCTCGTCGCGCCCGGCGGAGACGGCCTCGTTCAACTCTTTTTCCTTTTCAAGCTTGAGCGTTTCCATCTCGTCGCGGAGTGCCTGAATGGTGTTCTTGAGCTGGGTGATCTCGTCATTGCCCGCGGCGCGCTCTTCCTGAACTTCCTTCTGGCGGGCGAAGTTCAGCTGTTCCATTTCCTCGCGCAGCGCGGCGGCGGTGTCCTTGAGCTGCTTGATCTCGTCGATGCCCTCGGCGCGCGCTTCCTGCTCGACGCGCTGCATGTCGAAGACCTTGTTTTCAAGTTCTTCACGCAGCGCGGCGATCGTTTCTTTCAGCTGCCGAATCTCAAGCTGTGCGTCCCGCAAGTCATTCGACTCTGTGGCGGGTGAGACCGGATCACTCATCCTCGAACACCTTTCCGCCTGTGGCGGTACTTTTTGAGCATCTTCCGACCGCCATCTTAGCATGCGGATGGAACATCGTCGTGACTGCTCGTAACATAGTCGCGCCCTTCAGGGGCGGGCGTCAAGATTGCTTGTCGTTCAATTGCTTATACCGAGAAGCCGCCGGATGATGACAGTCGTGTGCCGGGACTGCGCGACCCTGTGGGAGGCCCCGCCGGGAGGGCCGGTCGGGCGCTGTCCGCAATGCGGCGGCCGGCGACATTTCAGCCATCCGGAATTGGCGTCCCTGACTCTCGCCCATATCGATTGCGATGCCTTCTACGCCAGCGTGGAAAAACGCGACAATCCGGACATTGCCGGCCGCCCGGTCATTGTCGGCGGCGGGCGGCGGGGCGTGGTCGCGGCCTGCTGCTACATCGCGCGAATTTCCGGGGTGCGCTCGGCCATGCCCATGTTTCAGGCGCTCAAGCGCTGCCCCAAGGCCGTGGTTATCCGCCCGGACATGGAAAAATATCAGCGGGTCGGCCATCAGATCCGCGCCATGATGCAGGACCTGACCCCGCTGGTGGAGCCGATCAGCATCGACGAGGCCTTTCTCGATCTTGCCGGGACCGAAGCCCTGCACAAAGGGGCGCCGGCCGCGACCCTGGTGCGTCTGGTCAAGCGGATCGAGGATGAGGTCGGGGTCACGGCCTCCATCGGGCTCAGCTACAACAAGTTCCTGGCCAAGGTGGCGTCTGATCTGGACAAGCCGCGCGGATTCGCCGCTATCGGCCGCGCCGATGCGGCGGACTTCCTGAAGGATCGCCCGGTCGGCCTGATCTGGGGGGTCGGCGCCAGTCTGCGCGGGCGGCTGGAAAAGGACGGCGTGACGCGCATCGGTGATCTGCTGCGCTATGACGAACGGGATCTGGTCGCGCGCTACGGGTCGATGGGGGCGCGGCTCTACCACTTCGCGCGGGGCCAGGACGACCGCCTGGTGACACCCGAGGGTGCTGCCAAAAGCGTGTCGGCCGAAACCACCTTCGACGATGACATCGGTGATTTGGCGGCCCTGAAAGCGGTGCTCTGGCGCTTGTCGGAAAAAGTCTCGACCCGGCTCAAGCGCAAAGGCCTGACGGGCGGCACGGTGGTGCTCAAGCTGAAGACCCATAAGTTCAGGCAGCTGACCCGGTCCCGGCGGCTGGAACGCCCGACTCATCTGGCCGAGGCCATCTACCGCGCGGCCCTGCCGCTGCTGGAGAAAGAGGCCGACGGAACGATGTTCCGCCTGATCGGGGCGGGGGTGCAGAATATCGAAACCTTGGGCGGCGGGGCGCCGGAAACGGGTGATCTGCTGGCCGCCTCCGGCGACCACCCGCGCAAGGTGGAGGAAGCCATGGACCGCGTGCGCGGCAAGTTCGGCGACGGGGCGATCAAGAAAGGCCGCTCCTTGGGGCCGGATTGACGCGGCGCAGGCGTTACCAACCGTCGCAGCGGGCCTGGGTGGCGCGGTAGCTGTCGGGGGTATCCAGCCGCGCGTCGGCCCGGGCCATGTCCTGCTGCATGCGTTCGATCAGGGGTGTCAGCCGGTTGCGCAGCAGATTGACGAAATATCGGGCCCCGTTACTCATGGACCCTGTGACCTGCGGCGTGGCGGCGGCCGCTTCGTCGGCCAACCGGGCGCGGATGTCCGGCAGGTAGCTGGCCAGGGTGTCTTGGAAATTGCGCACGTGCTGGTTTTCGTGTTCCAGGATCACGTCATACTGGCAGGTACCGGGGCGGTAACGGCGGTCGACATAGACATCGATGCGGTCGTAGCCGATGGTCAACTCCGCATCCTTCAGCCCGACGCAGTATCCTCGGCCCAGGCGCTGTCCCTGAACCTTGACGCGAAACTCCCATTTCAAATCCCGGCCCATGAGCCCGACCGGATGCCAGTTGGCCTGGGACGCGGCGCCGCCCGCACGGCGGCGCTTGGCCTCAAGCTGTTTGCCGGAAAAGCCGTTGGAAAATCGGATGCTGCCGCGCTTTTCCGTCAACCGGGTGGTGGTCTCAACCCCGGGCAGGCGGCAGTCGGCGGCTGCCGCAGCGGGTGTCCAAGCCAAGGCCGCCAGAGGTGTCAGCACGAAGGGCAGAAGTGCCAGATATGCCCGCAAACGCGGTTCCTTCCGATCACGAGGCACGGGGAAATGCCTATCTGGATTCAGGGCGCGGTAGTTCACCAGCCAGCTCTTCCACCGCGTTTCTTGCCTACGATAGAATTTTCATTTCAGCTTAGCATCGTCGCTTTTAGATTCACCTGCTTGAGGGGGCGCGTCGCCCGCTTTGTTCTGGTGGGCTTTCTTCCGGGCCTCCTCAACAAGTGGCAACACTGTTAATCGCAGAATAAGCCAGAATGCGTATGCCGAGGACACTGACCAAGCGGCAGAATCGTCTACCAAACCGTGGGCAACAATATGGCGGAGGGGAGAAGCTGTCCGCTCCGTGAACGTCGCCTGGAGATTGAACTGCATGTCTTCGCCATAAATCTCGCATACAGCATCATGTGCCAATATTCTGTCTAGTGTGATGGCCTCTTGCGCAACGGCATCTGACCGCTCATTCGTGCTCGTGCTAAAACCTCGCCTCTTCAGTTGCTGCCGCAACGCATTCTCCATTTGCGGCACCAGGATATGGAGGGCGACGCCATAATCACCTTCGAAACCCGCTAGAAAACCTTTAGCGAAAAGTTGTTCATTCCCTTCGGGCACGAACGGACTCAGATTGGCGATCTGAGACATTTCGAACATTGTGATCGGGTGCTCTTCCCAGATTTTCTTTCGAGCAGCATCAATTATACCAGCCCCAAATGCTGAGTTATCCATATTGACTAGCCACATCATGTGGTAGCGCATTGCCTTTTCTTGTTCCTCGGGGGTGCCTCCGAATAAAGGAGGAATAAGGTCGATGGTTCGGCCGTCTGGGTCGCTGATCGTTGCTGGCATCAGGAAGCGAAGTGGAGTATCCGCAGCTTGTTGATTTACATTTTCTCGAAGTTTACTGAGGCGTGCCGGACCTGTCAGAATAACGAACCGCGAAATTGCTTCGTGCAAAGAGCGCCCCTCGACATTTGAGATTGCCCACTGCACTGCCTCTGTGAGGTCGATGGGCGTTGAGATTTCCCCCATCTCGTCGTGCATTCGCCCCTGATAGTCCGAAAGTTTCTGGCGAAGTGTATCTTTACGTAATTGTTCGCCCGGTACGCGCCGGTAAATTTTGATAGCCTCAGCAAGGTGTGAAGCTGCCGCAAGAAAGCTGGGTTTTTCACCGACGGCAGTCAACTCAGCTAGTTCAACCATCGTTTCTGCTGCGGCTGTTCGCGCTGCATTTGCTTCGTTCGTATCTTTGCCCTTTTCAGCCCAGTCGGCGGCCTTGAGCCAGAGGTCTCTTATTGAGTGAGGATTGGCGGCGGCAGCGACTGCTTTCCTTGCGGCCTCACGGCAGAGCGTCGCCCGTTCATCGGGATCGCCAAGTCCAAGTTTAAGAATAATATCTTCGACGCGCGGGATGAACGTTGTTTCCCCAATTTTTAAAAGGCGTGAAGTGATTGAGCATATGAGTTCTTTGGCCTGAGCCTTTAGTTCTTCATCGCCGGTGATTTGATAGGCCAAACGTACGGCTCTCTCCGCACACGTTGTCGCCGGAAGGACAAGGTTTTGATCATCGTCTTTCACATTATCCAGGTACCGCTCGGCTACTAAGATATAAGCTCGAACGGCCCCCTCAGCGAATTGCGGGCGCCTCAACTTGAGCCAACCAAAATCGAACAGTCGCGCCTGCAGCATGGAGGGACCCACCTCGGCCGCAAGCTCAACTATTACTTCCGCCTGTTCAAAAGTGAAGTCGTCTGGAATGACTCCCCTGCTGCCATCCATCATCTCGAACATCGGACGAAATGGTCGTTGTGTGTCACTTGCTACAAGCATCGCCTGAGTCACGGCCCCAAGAAATTGATATGCATCTCCAAGCTCTGCTTTGCCGTCTTCACGGGCCTTTCGCGCCAAATCTTCAAACTTTTTTGAGTAATGGAAAACTGGATCAGAGGTGATCTCATCAATGGCAGCTGCAGCCTGGGCAGATTTTAGTGATTTCAGATCGATGTGCAGGTCATGAAGCTGCTTAGGCTTGATCTCATCATTCATTTCAATCACCAGGAAAAAGTTGCGCCAGCCTTACATTCCAAGCCGAGAGCGTTTGCGCTCCATGTAGTGAAGATACCAGAAATAGCGACATCTTTTACGTGGCTGTATTGTCTGGACGCTGAAGTTGTATTGCGTTTGAGATAGCGTCGTCGGCCTCTCGCGTCCAGGTTTCCGGCGCGGATGAATTGACGTGGCGCCGGTCCGAGGCTACCAACGCTGGGAAGGGGGGCTTGGTATCGCAGGGAACATCCAGGCCATGAGTTTTCAGTCCACCGTGCCGGGCTTCGGCAAAAAGGTGATCATCGAAGTGCGCGTCAACGAATACATGGCGCGCGACGTCAATCCGAACGTGCCGTTCACGCCGGACGAGATCGCCGAGGCGGCTGCGGCCTGCCGCGAGGCGGGGGCGTCGATCTGCCACTATCACGCCCGAAACGCCGATGGCTCGCCCAATCACGATCCTGACGTCTACTTCGAGACGATCCGCAAGATTCGCGCCGCCAGCGACATCATGATCCACCCGACCCTGGGCCAGGTGACGCTCAAATCGTCGGACGAAGCCCGCTTGCAGCACATCGTCAAGGCGTCGCAGGATCCGGCCCTGAAACCGGATTTCGCGCCCATCGACATCGGCTCCACCAACGTCGATGTCTACGACCGCGCGGCGAAACGCATGAAGACCGACGAACTGGCCTATGTGAACACGCCCAAGACCTGCGCGTATTTTGCCGAGCGCATGCGCGAGATCGGGGTCAAGCCGGTGATCGTGTCCTGGACGGTGCCGTTCACGCGCATGTTCGAGGCGTTCCTGGAAATGGGCCTGGTCGACCAGCCCGCCTACCTGCTGTTCGCGTTGTCGGATTCGGGCTACCTCGGCGGCCATCCGGGCACCATCAAAGGGCTGATGGCGCATCTGGAATTCCTGCCCCAGGGCTTCAAGTACGAATGGTCGGTCAACAACAAGGTCGGCAACCTCTACGGCCCGGCGGCGCTGGCGCTGGAGATGGGCGGGCATGTGGCCATCGGCCTTGGCGATTACCCTTATCCCGAGCTTGGCACGCCGACCAATGCGGATGTGGTCCGGCGGGTCGCCCAGATGGCCGAGGCATTCGGCCGTGAACCCGCGACCCCGGCCGAGGCGCGGGCGATGCTGGGCATGACCTGAGGCGGCAAAAAACTGCTGATACCGGCATCCGGGCCGGTATATGGTGGATTCCGGGTGTGGGGAATCCAAGTCAAAGGGAGACCTTGAAGGTGAAGTACCAAGTATCAGAGAAGGGAAATACGGTCACGGCGCGGATTTCCGGGCAGATGACGTTTTCCGACCGGGGTGAGGTTTCCGACTTGGCACTTGCCCTGACCCGCGGGAAGGCGGAAGACATCCAAGTCGATCTGTCGGCCGTCGAGTACATCGATTCCGCGGGCCTGGGGATCCTGTTGATCCTCCGCGAAGCGGCTCAGGAAAAGGGCCGGGCCATCACGCTGTCCGGCATGAGCGGTAGCGTTAAGGAAGTCCTCGACCTTGCCTGTTTCGACACGCTGTTCACGTTCAAATCCTGATCACCTTTGATACAGCGGGGAAACCGGCATGCCGAATGTCCGGGTCCTGATTGTCGATGACGAGGAACTCAACCGCCAGACCCTGCGATATTGCCTGGAGCCGGAAGGTTTTCTGATCGACGAGGCCGGCGATGGCGCCGAAGCCTGGGACATGCTGGCCGGCGGCGACGTCCAGTACGACGCCATCCTGCTTGACCGGAAAATGCCCAAGATGGACGGCATGGAAGTGCTGGCCAAGCTCAAGGGCGATCCGGCCCTGAAGGCCATCCCGGTGATCATGCAGACGGCCATGGACCTGGAATCGGAAATCATCGACGGCATCGAAGCGGGGGTCTACTACTACCTGACGAAACCCTATGACGTGGACGTCCTGGTCTCGGTCGTTCGCGGGGCGGCCGATAATTTCGCCCGTTACCAGCGCGTGCAGCAGGAACTGGCCAAGCGCTCCGATGCGGTCCAGTTGCTGACGGAAGGCCGTTTCGTCTTCCAGACTCCGCGGGAGGCCGATGCCCTGGCCGTTCTTTTGGCCAGCGGACTGGACCGCCCGACCGCCGTCGCCATGGGATTGTCGGAACTGATGATCAATGCCGTCGAGCACGGCAATCTTGAACTGGATTACAAGAAAAAATCGACCCTCATGGCCGAGGGCCGCTGGGATGCGGTCATCGACGCCCGCCTGCGGGACGCGCCCTACAAGGACCGGCGGGTCGTGGTCGACGTCACGCGAACCGCGACCCATACGCGCTTCAGAATTACTGATGAGGGCCGGGGATTCGACTGGCATTCCTATGTCGACCTGACCATGGCGCGGGCCTTCGATACCCATGGCCGGGGCATCGCCATGGCCCGGAAAATGGCGTTTGAGGCCATGGCCTACATGGGCACCGGCAACATCGTGGAGGTCATGGCGCGGCGTGCCCAGCCGCCCGACCGACCCCGGGAAAAGCCGGCGGGCCCGACCATCGCCCTGGCCGAGCCGCTGCCCGATGGCATTGCCGACAGGCTGCGCGCGGTCGGGGAGGGGGCCGTGGTGACTGACAACGCCACCGCTTTGCCGACGGGCGCATTGACGGTCTCGGCATCCGGGGCGGGGGGGGTGTCCCTGCACCAGGGTGATGGCGCCGTGCCGCCGCTTGAGGTGCCGGCGGACCCGGATCTGGTCGAAGCCGTGGCGCGGGCACTGGTCCTGCCGGACAGTCTGGAGATCGGCACCCCCGCCGAAACCCGCCTGTCCCCGGCGCTGTCCCGCCATCAGGTATCCCTGTTGCCCGACCCGCGGGCGCTTGGCGATGCGGCGGGCGTGGACTTGGCGGCCTGGTCGATGGCCTGCAGCAGCGTCAACGGCGACATATGGGGCGGGCGGCTGTTGGTGGACGGGCGCCTTGCCGTGTTTATCGCGGACATGACCGGACACGGTCCTGTCGCCGGCGTGAATGCGATTCGGCTGCGGGCGCTTGTTGCAGCATGTGACGAAGCACCTGACGTCGTGTTGCGCCGGCTCGATGAAATCCTGAAAAAGGCCCTGCCGACGGGCGAATACGCCGCCATGCTGTACGGCGTCGTCGATCCCGAGGCCCATCGCTTCGACTACGCCGCCGCCGGGCTGCCCCATCCCGTCGCCTTTCCCGCCGACGGCGGCGATCCGGTCATCGGGCTGGGCAAGGGCCTGCCGGTCGGTGCCAGCGGTACCTTCCCCTACGAGCCGCGTCGCCTGGACATTCCCAGGGGCGGGTCTCTGGTGCTGTTCACGGACGGCCTGTTCACCCTGATGGACGGCGACGCCCCCGGCGCCCATGCCTTCGACCGGCTTATCGACCGGCTAACGGGGCAGGGCGGCGGCGTCGCGCGGGGACTGGCGACCCTGATCGAGCCCCATTCCGCGCCCTGCGCCGACGATGTGACGGCGCTCTGCCTGACGCTTAAAGATTAATCCAAGGCGGCCGCAACAACGAAAAAGGGCCAGTCCTGGTTTCAGGACTGGCCCTCTTAATTGGCTCCGGCGGCAAGACTCGAACTTGCGACAAGTCGGTTAACAGCCGACTGCTCTACCAACTGAGCTACGCCGGATCAGGCGTGGAGGCGCGGACCGGAATCGAACCGGTGTACACGGCTTTGCAGGCCGCTGCGTAGCCACTCCGCCACCGCGCCCCAGTATGACACGAAACCGTGCCGGGGCTTCATCCCCAAGGAAACACCCCTTTGCAGGGGCCCGTCCCTAGGGCCAGGCTGACCGGCTTCGGCCCACAGAGGGCGGGACATTACATACTGGCCCCCCGGTGGTCAAGCAACTGTTCGGGCGATTTTTCAAGCGCCGGAAATGACCCGGAAAAGCGCGAGGAAACGCGCGCCGCCATTGTGTTCGGTGACGGCTGGGACTATACAGAATTCAGCCAAACCGGGCCCCGTGAACGGCCCGTTTCAATGCGAAGGAGAACCGGCGACATGGATTTCGCAGCCGCGCGCCGAAACATGATCGATTGTCAGGTCCTGCCCAACCGGGTTACGGACGAGCGTGTCATTGACGCCATGGCGGAAACGCCACGGGAAGCCTTTGTGCCCGAATCCAAGCGGTCCATCGCCTATGTGGATGAAGCGCTGGCCATCGGCAGCGGGCGTTATCTGATGGAACCCATGATCACGGCGCGCCTGTTGCAGACCGCGCGCATCAATGCCGATGACGTGGTGTTGTGCATCGGCTGCGGCACCGGTTACTCGCCGGCGCTGCTGTCCAAGCTGGCGAATACGGTCGTGGTCGTCGAAAGCGACAAGGCAATGGCCAAGCAGGCCCAGGAAACCCTGGCCGGGCTGGGCATCGACACGGTCGCGGTGATCGACGGCAAGATGACCAACGGGTATCCGAAACAGGCCCCTTATGATGTTATTTTCTTTGATGGCGCCGTGCCCAGCGTGCCGGAAAAGATCGAGAAGCAATTGGCCGAAGGCGGTCGTCTTGTGGCGGTTTGCTCGAAGCGCGGTTCCGCCGTCGGCAGCGCGGTGCTGGCCGCCCGCTTTGGGGGACATATCTCCCACCGCGATCTGTTCGACGCGGGCACGCCGGACCTTCCCGGGTTCGAGCTGGAGGAAGCTTTCACTTTCTGATATGGCCGAATCCGAGCCAGGTTGGCGCGATGTGGCGGGCCGGAGACGTTTGTGCAAGTTTTTGAATTGTCTGTATTTTTGCAGGTATTTAGTTGAAATCTGGACGCGGCGCATGCAGGTAGTATGTTAACCCAACACAACCACAGGCGAGTAACGGCCTTGATCACGCGATTCCTTTCCCCCTTTCAGTACGTTCCGGGATTTTCCCGCGCCACGATTGGTGCTGCGGCATTTGCAGGTGCGCTGGCCCTTGCACCGGCGCCGGCCCAGGCACAATCCCTGGCTGAGGCGCTGATTGCCGCCTATTCCAACAACCCCACGCTGGCGGCCCGCCGGGCGCGCTTGCGCGCCACGGACGAACAGGTGCCCCAGGCGCTGTCCAATTGGCGGCCGTCGGTGGCGATCACAGGGTCTTCAGGCAAAGAGTATAACTCGAGCACGCTAAGGGCCGGTGGTACGGGGGGACGCTCACAAAATCGCAGTCCGGTTACCTATGGATTGGCTTTAACCCAGCCGCTTTACCGTGGTGGGAGGACGACGGCAGCCACGGAAGGGGCGGAAAACGCCGTTCGTGCGGAGCGCGCCCGCCTGATCGACACGGAACAGGATATTCTGCTGGCTGCGGCGACGGCCTATTTGAATGTGTTCCGTGACGAAGCGGTGTTGTCGCTCAACGTGAACAACGAAAAGGTTCTTAAGCGCCAGCTTGAGGCGACCAAGGATCGGTTCGAGGTCGGCGAAATCACGCGCACCGACGTGCACCAGGCCGAAGCCCGCTTGGCCGGCGCCACAGCCGACCGAATTAGCGCCGAAGCTAATCTCGAGAACTCGCGCGCCGCCTATGAAAACATCGTCGGCCTGCCGGCGCCGAAGAATCTGGAGCTTCCGGGCGATCCCGGCGGGCTGCCGACGGACCGACACAACGCGATCAAACTGGCCGCGACTTCCAACCCCAACGTGATCGCTGCTGAATTCGACCGCAAGGCAGGCACGAACACGGTGCGTGAAGTGAAGGGCGAACTGCTGCCTGAAGTCGATATCACCGTGGGCCTTGACCGGGGGTTTGAAACCTCTTCCGATAGAGGAATATCGAACTCCACCGATATTCGGCTGAACCTAACGGTTCCGATCTATCAGCAGGGAGCCGTCTATTCGCGTTTGCGCGAAGCCAAGCAGAGCCTTGCCGAACTGACCCGCAACATCGACCAGGCGCGCCGTGACGCCATCGAGGACGCGACCAGCGCCTGGGAAAACCTGCAGACGGCCCGCGCCCGCGTGGTGTCCTTCAGCGCCCAGATCGAAGCCAACGTGGTCGCCCTGGACGGGGTCGAGCGGGAGGCCGCCGTGGGCTCGCGCACGGTGCTGGACGTTTTGGATGCGGAACAGGAATTGCTGGATTCCCGTGTCGGTCATACACAGGCCCAACGGGATGAACGAGTCGCCGCGTTCGAACTGGCCGCCGCCATCGGGCGCATGACCGCAGCGGACCTGAAACTGGCCGTCGATGTTTACGACCCGCGCATGCATTACGACGAAGTGCGTGGCAAATGGGTCGGCGGATCGAGCAGCGACGAAGGCAAGTAGGGCGGTTTTGGCCCCCTGCCATCGCTGATCACAGCGGCGCCCTGAGACGGCGTTCGACAATTAATTCCTGTGATATACCAAATATTAACGATCAACATGGGTTAATGGCTGGTGTAGCTTGGGAAAAGTGGCGTGACTCGGACCTGCGTGGGAGTGGGGAGTCGGGGAGCGCAACAAAAATTGATGGGCATGCGGGATTATGAGCGAAGAAGCCGAAGCCGCTGAAGGCGGCGAACCTTCGATGGAAGACATCCTTTCTTCCATCCGCAAAATTTTGGCGGAGGAAGAGGATGAAGAGGGAGGCGACGCGCCGGCCGAGCAGGCTGCCGCGCCGGAACCCGAGCCCGAACCGGCACCGGAACCGGAGCCCGTGGCAGAGCCGGAGCCTGAGCCCGAACCGGAGCCTGAACCCGAAATCGAAATGACCGACGTGGACGAGCCGGAACCCGAACCGGAACCGCTGCCCGAACCGGAAGACATGTTCGAGCCAGAACCGGAGCCGGAACCTGTCGCCGCCGCCGCTGCGCCGCCGCCACCGCCGCCCCCCCCGCCGATGCCGGAGCCGGAACCGATGGCAGATATCATGGAATTGACGCCCGACATGGTCGCGCCCGACGCCATCCTGTCGCGTCCGACCTCGCTGCATGGCTCGGACGTTCTGGCCGAACTGGCCCGGGCGATCCTCGACCGCCGCGATTTGCCGGTCATGTCCTCGGGCGATGCGTCGCTGGAAGGCATCGTGCGCGAAATGCTGAAGCCGATCCTGCGCGAATGGCTGGACCGCAATTTGCCCTACCTGATCGAGCGCCTGGTGAAGAAGGAAATCGACACCATGGTCAATCGGGCGGAAGGGCTGGACAACTGGGGTTAGTCGAAAATCCCGAGCGCCCGGAAACGGGCGCGACGACGATTTTCGCCAAGCAATAATTCCACCCGGCGTCCTGCCTGAAAAAGAATCACGATGATGACCCCGGGGGGCTTTGTTCCCCGGGGTTTTTCGTTGTATACCCGCCAATCCCCACCGATTGATTCAAGCCGCTCCGAGGATTCTGCTCCCATGGCCGAACTGGACAAGACATACCACCCCAAAGAGGTGGAAACCCGCCGATACGAGGAATGGGAACAAAGCGGCGCCTTCGCGCCCGGTCAGGTGCCCGAGGCGGGCGGCAACGGCCAGCCCTATACCATCGTCATTCCGCCGCCCAACGTGACCGGCAGCCTGCATATGGGCCATGCCCTCAACAACACGTTGCAGGACATCCTGATCCGCTACCACCGCATGAAGGGCGATCAGGCCCTGTGGCAGCCGGGCACGGACCACGCGGGCATCGCCACGCAGATGGTGGTCGAACGCATGCTGGAGGCCGAGGGCGTGAAGCGCACGGACCTGGGCCGGGAAAAGTTCGTCGACCGGGTATGGGAATGGAAAGCGGAATCGGGCGGCACCATCACCAAGCAACTGCGCCGCATGGGCGCTTCTTGTGATTGGTCGCGTGAGCGCTTCACCATGGACGAGGGCCTGTCCAAGGCCGTGGTCAAGGTGTTCGTGGAACTGCACAAGCAGGGCCTGATCTATCGCGACAAGCGGCTGGTCAACTGGGATCCCAAGCTGCACACGGCGATCTCCGACCTGGAGGTCGAGCAGCGCGAGACCAAGGGCAAGATGTGGTACTTCAGGTATCCCATCGAGGGGCAGGACGGGAAGTTCATCACCGTCGGCACGACGCGGCCTGAAACCATGCTGGGCGATACCGGCGTGGCCGTGCACCCCGACGACGAGCGCTATACGGACCTGGTGGGCAAGAACGTGGTGCTGCCGATCGTCGGCCGGCGCATTCCCATCGTCGCCGACCATTACGCCGATCCGGAAAAGGGATCGGGGGCGGTGAAGATCACCCCGGGCCACGATTTCAACGATTTCGAGGTCGGCAAGCGGGCCGGGCTCGACATCATCAACATCCTCGACGCCGACGCCCATCTGAACGAAAACGTGCCCGAAAAGTACCAGGGCATGGAGCGCTTCAAGGCGCGCGACGCCATCCTCGCCGAGATGGAGGCGTTGGGCCTGCTCGATCGGGTCGAGGACAACGACATGACCGTGCCCCACGGCGACCGGTCCGGCGTGGTGGTCGAACCCTGGCTCATGGATCAGTGGTTCGTCGATGCCAAGACCCTGGCCAAGCCGGCCATCGAGGCCGTGGAGACCGGCAAGACCCAGTTCGTACCCAAGACCTGGGAAAATACCTATTTCGAATGGATGCGCAACATCCAGCCCTGGTGCGTGTCGCGCCAGCTGTGGTGGGGCCATCAGATCCCGGCCTGGTTCGGCCCCGATGGCGCCGTCTTCGTGGAAATGAGCGAGGACGCGGCCCAGGCCGCCGCCGACGCCCATTACGGCAAGACGGTGGAGCTGACCCGCGATCCCGACGTGCTCGACACCTGGTTCTCCTCGGCCTTGTGGCCGTTTTCGACCCTGGGCTGGCCCGACGAGACGCCGGAACTGGCGCGCCACTACCCCACGGACGTGCTGGTCACCGGGTTCGACATCATCTTCTTCTGGGTCGCCCGCATGATGATGATGGGCCTGCACTTCATGGACGAGGTGCCGTTCCACACGGTCTACATCCATGCCCTGGTGCGGGACGAGAAGGGCCAGAAGATGTCCAAGTCCAAGGGCAACGTCATCGACCCGCTGGACCTGATCGAGAAATTCGGCGCCGACGCGCTGCGCTTCACCCTGACGGCCTTCGCCGCCCAGGGCCGCGACGTGAAGATGTCGGAAAGCCGGGTGGAGGGGTACCGCAACTTCTGCACCAAGATCTGGAACGCCGCCCGGTTCTGCGAAATGAACGAATGCCGTGTCGATCCTGATTTTAATCCAAATTCGGTTAATTCCACATTGAACCGCTGGATCGTCGGCAAGGTGGCCGAGGCCGAGACGGCGATGACCACGGCGCTTGACGCCTATCGCTTCAACGATGCGGCCGGCTCCCTCTATGCCTTTACCTGGAACACCTTCTGCGATTGGTATCTGGAATTCGCCAAGCCCGTGTTCATGGGCGCGGACGAAACCGCCAAGGCGGAAACCCGGGCGACCACGGCCTGGGTGCTGGACCAGATCATCACCTTGCTGCATCCCATCGTGCCCTTCATCACCGAGGAACTGTGGCAGACCCGGGCCGAGCGCGCGCAGCCGCTGATCACCACGCCCTGGCCCGTGTACGACCCGGCCCTGGTCGATGCCGCCGTCAACGCGGAAATGGATTGGGTGGTGCGCCTGATCTCACAGATCCGCGCCGTGCGTTCGGAAATGAACGTGCCGCCCAAGGCGAAAATCCCCATGCTGCTGAAGGACGCGGATGCGGCGGCCCAGGCCGCGCTCGCGACCCATCAGGATCTGATCCTGCGCCTCGCCGGCCTGTCCGAGGCCAGCCTGCTGACGGGCGAGGTGCCCAAGGGCGCGGTGCAGGACGTGCTCGACGGCGCGATGATCATCCTGCCGATTGCCGACGCCATCGACCTGGATGCGGAAAAGGCGCGGCTTTTGAAGGAAATCGCCAAGCAGGACGCGGAAATCGACCGCTTCGAGAAGAAACTGGGCAACGCCAAGTTCGTCGCCAACGCCCCGGCCGAGGTCGTCGATGGCGAGCGCGAGAAACTGAGCGACGCCCAAGCCACCCGCGCGCGGCTCGAAGAGGCCTTGAAGCGCCTGGCGGCGGTGGCTTGACCCACTTCTGATCTTGGGGCCCCGCTTGGCCTTTTGTCGGCAATATCCCACCGCGTGGCGGTTTCTCCGACAGCCGTGTGGATATTGATCCTTTTCTCCTAATATGCGCCCGGAATAGGAACTTTCAGGGGCTGGTATGACCGGGCCGGGGGGCGGTAGCCTTCCCTGTAGGCAGATGAAGGAGGTTACAAAGTTGGAACCACCGATGCAGTCCCCCGACATATCGACCCAAACCCCATTGACCCGGTGATCATCGGGTGGGATCGGGTGCGACGCCGATCCCGAAAACGCAAAAGGAAAGCCCCGCCCTTGAAACCGGCGGGGCTTTTACGTTTGCGGATACGGAAATGGGCCGGGGTTGAGGGTTTTTATCCAACCACACGCAAGTCTTGTGAGCCGCCGCACACATCGACATAATCGGCCTTTCATTCCCGGGGGGCGGGGCGTAACGCAAGGATAGAGACCAAACATGGATAACGCAGAACAACAGATCGCCAACGCCCAGAAGGCCATCGAGACGATCATGCAGACCGCCGCCGACGTCGGCACGGAATACGGCATGAGCGTGATCGGCGCCATCGTCATCCTGATCGTTGGCTGGTGGATTGCCGGCTGGGCCAAGCGGACGGTGACCAAGGCCCTCAACCGGGTCAAATCCATCGACGACACGCTGACGCCGTTCCTGTCGTCCATCGTCGGGTATGTGGTCAAGATCTTCGTCCTGGTCGCGGTGCTCAACCAGTTCGGGGTGCAGACGACCTCGCTGATCGCCATCTTGGGTGCCGCCGGTCTGGCCATCGGTCTGGCCTTGCAGGGCACGATGCAGAACGTCGCGGCCGGGGTCATGCTGCTGGTGCTGCGGCCGTTCAAGGCGGGGGATTTCATCGACGCCGGCGGCCAGTCGGGCACGGTGGTGGAGATCAGCCTGTTCACGACCGAGCTGAAGACGCCCGACGGCATCTTCAAGTCGGTGCCGAATTCCTCGATCTGGGGGGCGTCGATCACCAACTTCTCGCGCAACCCGACGCGCCGCATCGATCTGGTGGCGGGCATTTCCTATGGCGACGACCTGCCGAAGGCCATGGACCTGCTGAAAGGCATCCTCGACAAGGACGCCCGGATCCTCAAGGACCCGGCCCCGGAAGTCATGGTGGTGGCCATGGCCGACAGCTCCGTGAACATCAACCTGCGGGCCTGGGTCAAGATCAGCGACTACTGGCCGACCCTGTTCGCGCTCAACAAAGAGGTCAAGCTGGGCCTGGAGGCGGGTGGCTTCACCATTCCGTTCCCGCAGCAGGACGTCTACATGCATCAGGTCGGCAAAGCCGCCGAATAGACGGCACTGCCAATGCCGCCGGCGCCTCCGGGGTGTCGGCGGTAACCGCCTGTTAAGCCCGCTGAAATAGGCTGATCGTCGGAGACGTATGACGATGACCGAGTTTCAGGCCCCCGAACTGCCCCTTAATCCGACGCCGGAGCAGCGCGCGGAATACATCATGATGCGGCTGGAGCAATTCATCCGCGAAGGCCGCAGCGTGGGCGAGGGCATGTCCTTCAAGCAATGGCAGGCCATGGCCAAGACGGAAATCGCCATCGCCATCGCCGCCGCCCAGAACGAGGTCCAGAAGGACGATCCGGTGACCCGGCGCCTGCTGTTCATGACGGCGGCCTGCCTGACCACCATCGGCTTCTGGGGCACGGCCGTGAGCCTGCACAAGACGGCCTATCTGGTGGGGGCGCTGGTCTGCGCCGGGGCGGGGGTCTTGCTGCTCGCCATTGCCGGCGAATGGCGCTTCCGCAAATGGCGGCGCAAGAAGGACGCCCAACTCCGCATCGAACGCCTCGCCAACATCGAGGCCCTCAACAAGCGCATCAAGGGCCTGGAGCGGGCGCTGGAGAAGGAGGAAAAGATGTTGGAGAAGAAGCTGAAGAAGGTGCGGGGGGAGGTCGATACCCTCCATGCGGCCACCACGCCGCCGGTGCCGGGTGGGGCAGATTGAGGCGCCTAGGTAAAAATTTGAAGATGGCTTGCGCGAGGGTGAAATGGAATTGGAAAGAGAACTATTAATTGAGCAATACAAAATCGCCAGATCTGCGATACGCGATATTCAAGACGATAGAAATTTCCACTCAGGTCGATATTCCGCGATCTTGACGGCCGTATTCGTTGGG
This sequence comes from Rhodospirillaceae bacterium, assembly GCA_002706405.1. Lineage (GTDB taxonomy): Bacteria > Pseudomonadota > Alphaproteobacteria > Rhodospirillales > Casp-alpha2 > UBA1479. The sequence goes on from PALN01000064.1 coordinate 27,067, forward strand.
TATGGTTTTGTCGCTCTGAAACCAGATTTCCCAAATGGTGAGTTTCAAAAACTTATTTCTTCCGGTCTTTGTGTATTAGGGTTTTTCTTTAGCTTAGTTTGGTCGCTCCACAATCATACGTTTTCTTCGGCTTTTTCAGCTGCATACAGTTCCCTCCGTGAGATGGAGAAGATATTACCCGCCAGCCCATTCTCTGAACAAAAAATTGATAGAAAAGAATTAGTTAGCACCTCTCGCCTGTTGGTTCTTGTGCCGTACGCAATAGCCTTGGCGTTCTTGGTGCTTTTGGTTCCCGTGTGGGACGTTTGTAACTAAATTTAAATCGTCGCGCGTTTGTTGTCGTGCAGTTGGCTAAACAATCCGTTCCAGAGCGTTTGTTAACCGCTCCACCTCTTCCACCGTATTGTAATGCGCCATCGACGTGCGGACGACGCCGTCCGCGGTGTCGCTGACGCCGACGGCCTCCAGCAGCCTGGGTGCGTAGAAATCGCCGTTCCAGCAGGCGATCTGTTGCGCCGTCAGGGCCTGGACGACCTCTGCCGATGACTTGCCCTTGATCGTGAACGCGAACGTCGGCGCGCGGTCGTGGGCCGTGTGGCGGCCCAGGAGGCGTAGGCTCGGCGTGTTGAGGGCGCCATCCAGGAACCGTTCGGCAAGCCGCTGTTCATGCGCCGCGATCAGGCCGAAGACCTGGGCCGTGCGGGCGTGGAGGGTGTTGGCGGGTTGATCGAAATGATGGGCGCAGAGGGCTTCGACATAATCGGCGATGCCGGCGAGCGCCGCGATGGTCTCGTGGTTGGGGCCGGCCGGGTTCAGCTTGTGCTGAATGTCGTCCTCGGCGAAGAACAGGTGGCCCTGGCCGCGGGCTTCCAACAATCGTTCCCGCTTGCCGTAGAGCATGCCGATGTGGGGGCCCATGATCTTGTAGAAACTGTAGAGGTAGAAATCGACATCCCAGGCCTTTACGTCGACGGCCCGGTGGGGAGCGTAGGCGACGGCGTCGACGCAGACCATGGCCCCCGCCGCGTGAACCTGGCGCGTGATCGCCGGAACGTCGTTGATGTCGCCGGTGATGTTGGAGACATGGGGGAAGGCGACCAGCCGCGTGCGCTCGGTCAGCAGGTCTTCCAGTAGATCGGTGCGCAACGCCCCCGTTTCCGCATCCACGGGCCATTCCTTGACGACGATCCCGAAGTCGGCCAAGCGCCGCCAGGGCGAGGAATTGGCCTCGTGGTTCAGGACCGCGACGATGACCTCGTCCCCGGCCTTCCACAGCGGCCTGAGCGCCTGGGCCAGGACGTAGACGTTCATGGAGGTGGAGGGGCCGATCACCACCTCGTCCGCCGTCGCCCCGATCATCTCCGCCATGCGGGCGTGGCCGTCGGCCATGCGTTCGGCCGCCAGTTGGGATTTTGGGTAGGGGGCCAGGGGCTGAACCTGGGAGGCACGCATATAGGCCGTCATGCGGTCGATCACTGCATTGGGCACGTAGGAGCCGCCGGCGTTTTCAAAAAACGCCCAGCCGTCGTTGAAGCAGGTGTGCGGGAACTGGGCGCGCACGAAAGGCAGATCGAGGAATGTTTGCGTCATGAGCGAAGAATAAACCACTGAGGCGGTGAGGCCGTGAGAAGAAAATGACGGCGCAGCTATCAAATCTTCTCTGTGCGCTCCGTGGCGCCTCTGTGATCTCTGTGTCCCATTAATCAGGTGTTCCCGGAAAGGCCTGTGCCTGGATCGCCTGAGTAATGGGACACAGAGAAATCACAGAGAGCACAGAGAGAAGGATTATGGCCGTCTCAGTGGTTCGGTCTTCCTGGAATCATGCCTGCATGGCGAGGGACATGACCAGTTCGGCCAGAACCTCGGGATCGGCTTCGAACTTCAAGCCGAGCCGCCCTTTGCGGCACCAGGCGACGGTCGCGCTGACGTCGCCGAAGGCCCCCAGGTCGAGGGTCAAATGGCGGCCCTTGGACAGGTCCAGGGAGGCGATGATCTGCGCCCCCCCGGGGGAGATGTCCTCGATCAGGCATTTGGTCGAAGCACCGCCGACGGTCACGCGCGCCTGAAAGCTCGAGGACTTTCGGTCGTGCTCGCGCCGGTTCAGGGCGAAGGCGTCTTCGGCCATGGCCGTTATCCCGTTTTTGTCACACCCGGGCCGACGTCCGGCCCCGTCTGGACGCGGGGCTTAGATGTCGGCGAACACGTGGGTTTCCGCCTTGGCGCCCGGATGGGTGACGGCGCCGTCGCAGGCGGGGCCCACCAGTTGAGCATACTTCCAAAGCACTCCCGACTGGTAGTCGTGTTTGCGCGGCGTCCAGGCCTTGCGGCGGGCGTCCAGTTCGGCCGCGGACAACTCAACGTCGAGGGTGCCCTTTTCGGCGTCGATCTTGATCACGTCGCCGTCCTTCAGCAGGCCGATGGGGCCGCCCACGGCCGCTTCCGGGCCGACATGGCCGATGCAGAAGCCGCGCGTGGCGCCGGAGAACCGGCCGTCGGTGATCAGCGCGACCTTTTCGCCCAGGCCCTGGCCGTAGATGGCCGAGGTGGTAGACAGCATTTCGCGCATGCCGGGGCCGCCCTTGGGCCCTTCGTATCGGATAACGACGACCTCGCCTTCCTTGACCTGCTGCTTGAGCACGGCCTGAAGCGCGTCTTCCTCGCAATCGAAGCAGCGGGCCGTGCCCGTGAACTGCAGGCTGTGCAGGCCGGCGACCTTGACGATGGCGCCGTCGGGGGCGAGCGAGCCCTTGAGGCCGACAACACCCCCCGTCGGGGTGATCGGGTTGGACACCGGGTAGATCACGTCCTGGTCCGTCGGGAACACCACGTCCTTGAGGTTTTCCGCGATGGTCTTGCCGGTCACGGTCATGCAGTCGCCGTGCAGGTAGCCGCCGTCCAGCAGGGCCTTCATCAGCACCGGCACGCCGCCGATATCGAACATGTCCTTGGCCACGTACTTGCCGCCCGGCTTCAGGTCGGCGATGTAGGGCGTGGTCTTGAAGATCTCGCAGACGTCTTCCAGGGTGAAATCGATGCCGCATTCATGGGCCATGGCCGGCAGATGCAGCCCGGCATTGGTCGACCCGCCGGACGCCGCGACGATGCGGGCCGCGTTTTCGAACGACTTGCGCGTCACGATGTCGCGCGGGCGCAGGTTCTTTTCGATCAGATCCATGACCGCCTTGCCCGACGCCACGGCGTATTCGTCGCGGGTTTCGTAAGGCGCAGGCGCCCCGGCCGATCCGGGCAGGGCCAGGCCGATGGCTTCCGACACGCAGGCCATGGTGTTGGCCGTGAACTGGCCGCCGCAGGACCCGGCCGACGGACAGGCCACGCATTCCAGCTCGTGCAGGTCTTCGTCCGACATGTCGCCCGAGGCATTGGTGCCCACGGCTTCGAACACGTCGATCACGGTCACGTCCTTGCCTTTGAACTTGCCGGGCAGGATGGAGCCGCCGTACATGAACACGCTGGGCACGTTGAGGCGCAGCATGACCATCATCATGCCGGGCAGGGA
>PALN01000065.1 GCA_002706405.1 Rhodospirillaceae bacterium
TCTACTTCCTGCGCTCGCTCTGCATCATCGCCTTGCTGGCGGCCCCCAAGACGGAACTCAATATCCTGTTGTTCGCCGGGGCCATGGGCTTGCTGTGGCTCGGCACCGTGCCGCTGACCTCGGGCCTGGTCGCCCATATGTTCGGCGTGCGCTATCTGTCCATGCTGTTCGGGATCACCTTCCTGAGCCATCAGATCGGCAGTTTCCTGGGCGTGTGGCTGGGCGGTTACCTGTACCAGACCACCGGATCCTACGATTGGGTGTGGTACGGCTCCATCGCCTTGGGCTTCATCGCCGCCGCCCTGCATATCCCCATTCCGGAAAAACACCCGACCGCCGCCGCGGCCTGATCCGCCCCGCCGACATTCATTTCGCCGCCCCCGCCCGGCCCCTTGGCCGCGCGGGCGGCTGTTGTCGCCGGCCCGACATACCCCTATAACCCTTCCCAATCCTGCATCCGCCGCCGGCATTGCCCGCCGGGCGGTACAGCCTTGGGCCGGCATTGATGTTCAACATGAGTTCGATCCTGATCTCGCTGGCCGTGGTGCAGTTCATCATGGCGACGATTCTGGTCACGTTCTGGTTGGCGCGGCTGGAGATCGGCGGCCTGAAGGAAATGGCCCTGTCCATGACGGTCGGCGGGATCGGCGCACTCGCCATCAGCGCCGGCGCCGCGATGCAGGATTATCGCGCCGCCAGTTTCGGCCTGCTGTGTTTCGTCGTCACCACCCTGTCCGCGGCCCGCGCCATGCGGCGCCTACAGGGACGCCAACCGCGCTATGTTCTGGAAGGGGCGGCGCTGGCCATCTCCTGCGCCGCCATCTATTACTTCCTCCTCGTCAAAAACGACGTCCCCGGCGTGCTGGTTTCAAACTCCATCGTGTTCGCCATCATTTGCGGGCTGACCACCCGGGATCTTTGGCGGGAACGCGATCCGGGCCTGGTCCGCGGCTGCCGCATTCTCGGCACGATGTTCGCCGTGTTCGCCGTCGTTCAGACCTTGCGCATCTTCATCCGACCGCTGTTCGATGGCCCCGTGGGACCAAATGCGCAGATCGTCGCCCTTGATGTCGCCATCGCCTTCATCGGCATGGCGATGGTGATCGGCTGGAGTCTCGGCCTGTTATGGACGGCCTATAGCTACGCCGAACACCAGATGCGGGCCGCCTATGAGGAGCTTGAGCGGTTTTCCGGCGCCGTGGCCCATGATCTGAAAAGCCCGCTCAATGCCGTAATCGGCAATCTGGAGGCCGCGATCCATCCATCGTCGACCCTGAACGCGGCGCAGAAGACGGAATTCCTGACCTCCGCCCATACCGCCGCCCTGCGCATGAACCGGTTCATCGGTGATCTGCTTGAAGACGCCCGCTCGGTACAGCACGTCCCGCGGTCCGAGCCCGTCGACCCGCTTCAATGTCTGCGCATGGCCCAGGACAGCCTGCGCCCGGTGATCGATGCCGTCGCCGCCGAGATCCAGGTCGGCGAGCTGCCGGCCGTCACCGTCAGCCCGCTGCAACTCACCCGCATCTTCCAGAACCTGTTGGACAACGCCCTCAAGTATCGCTCGCTGGAACGGCCCCTGCGGATCGAAATTTCCGCCCTGAAGCAGGGGGGCGCGGTGGCGATCTTTCTGAAAGACAACGGCGTCGGCATCGCCGAGGCCGATCAGGCCCGCGTGTTCGGCCGCTTCGAGCGTGCCGGCAAGCAATCCCTTGTTCCCGGAAACGGCGTGGGCCTCGCGGAATGCCGGCGGGTCGTCGAAAAGGTCGGCGGGTCGATCGACCTGACGTCCCAGTTGGGCGTCGGGTCGACCTTTCGCCTGATTCTGCCCGCGACTAGTTGAGGGGCCCCGGCGCCGCCCCCGTGGTCAGCACGACCTTGCCCGTCGACTTGCGCGACAGCAGCATGTTCATGCCGTCCTTGGCATCCGCCAGATCGAATACATGGCTGACGTGGGGGCGCAGGTCGCCCGCCGCCATCCAGCCCAGAAGTTCATCGAACGAGCGCTGAATCAGCTCCGGGTCGAGCGTACGATGCGCCCCCCAGTAGAATCCGATGACCGAGAGATTCTTGACCAAAAGGATATTGGCCGGGATCTGCGGCACCGTGCCGGAGGCGAATCCGACGACCAGAATACGCCCGCCCTGGACCGTGCAGCGCAGGGACGCGTCGAAGGCCGTGCCGCCGACCGGGTCATAGACGCAATCGGCGCCGCGCCCGTCGGTCAGCTGTTTGACCCGCTCGCGGATGTCTTCCTTGCGGTAGTCGATCAGATGGTCGGCGCCGTACTCCTTGGCCACGGCCAGCTTTTCCGGGCCGCCCGCCGTGGCGATCACGGTCGCCCCCAGCTTCTTGCCAATCTCGACCGCCGTCAGGCCGACCCCGCCGGCGGCACCATGAACCAACAGCACCTCGCCCGGCTGGACCTTCAGCTTGTCGACCAGGCCCACATGGGACGTACCGTAGACGATGGGAAAGGCGGCGGCCGACACGAAATCCAGATTGTCGGGAATGGCGAAGACCGTGCTTTCATGGGTCACCGCTTCCGACGCGTAACCGCCGTAATGGACCGTCGCCATGACCCGGTCGCCGGGGGAGACCCGGGTCACCCCGGGGGCCACTTCCAGCACCTCGCCCGCGACTTCCAGGCCCGGCGAAAACGGGAACGGCGGCTTGACCTGGTATTCGCCTTTGCACATCAGGGTGTCGGCGAAATTGATGCCGGCGGCCTGGACGCGGATGCGCACGCCATTTTCCGCCATGGGCGGAGCCGGAGCGTCGTCGACGCAGGTCAGGGCGTCGATACCATCAAAGCTGTTGCAGACAACCGCGCGCATCGGGGTCTCCTTCTGGGCTGTATTCAAAATTGGCAAAACTTGATTTCGGGCCGGAATTGGCCAAGGTTGCGCAACCTGACCATACCAAGGGCCAAAGGGCAAGATGCCGCCGGCCCTCTTTCAAGGAACCAAAAATTGCAGGCTGGGGATTAAATCGGACCATGCGCGGATATTTCGGAATCGGGGTCGAGGGCATTTCCAAGACCATGAACGTGGGCAACCTGTTCCGCACGGCCCATGCCTTCGGCGCGTCGTTCGTGTTCACCGTCGACGCGACCTACCAACGCACCATCGGGCAGAAATCCGACACCTCCAAAAGCGGCAGCCATGTGCCGTTCTACAGCTTCCCCACCGCCAACGAGGTCATGCTGCCCGACGGCTGCAAGCTGGTCGGCGTGGAATTGCTGGAGAATGCGTCCGAGTTGCCGAGCTTCCGCCATCCGCGGCAGGCGGCCTATGTGCTGGGGCCGGAGCGGGGCGAGCTGAGCCCCGCCATGATCGCGCGCTGCGACCATATCATCCAGATCCCCATGTCCTTCTGCGTCAATGTGGGCATCGCGGGCGCCATCGTCATGTATGACCGGCTGATCAGCCAGGGCCGGTTCGCGCCGCGCCCCGTGGCCGAAGGCGGCCCGGTCGAGAACCTGCCCGAACACCAGTTCGGCCGCCGATTCTCGCGCAAGGAACAGGCCCGCATGGAGCCCTTCGAAGACACCCCGCCGGAAGTCTATAACGACTAGGGCCGGTCCCAGCCCGCTTCGGGCCGAACGGCGCCGACGGGCGCCCCCGCCGCATTGACCACGGTCATGTCGAGGAACGGCGCCATGTCGGCCCGCGCGCCGTCGTCGAAGGCACCCAGGAAGTTCAATAGATGCGCCATCAGGGTGTCGGAGGCCCGCTTGGTGCCGTCCTCGGCCTTGACCGCCACCCCCAAGCCCAGGCCCGGCAGGATCGCCGCGTGCACGGCTTCCGCCCCGGTCTTGGTCGCGAACACGGGGGCCGCCGTCCGCTGGGCGACACCGATGCCCGCCGACATGGCGGCATGATCGAACCGCCCGCGCCCGGACACCATGAAGTTATGCTTGGCCATGGACTGAACGATGCGCTGGGCGGCCGCGCTGCGTACCGCGCCCAGTTTGGCCGTCTCGGGATCGGCCATGTTCGCCATGGCCCGGGCCAGGGCCGCGAGCGGCATGCCGTAGACGGGAATGCCGCAGCCGTCGACGCCGCGCCCCGTGCCCGACAGCGCGGCCCCGCCCATCTCGGTCAATGCCTGGTAAAGCCGCTTCTGCACTGGGTGGTCGGCGCCCGTATAGCCATGGGTGTCCTCGCCCATGTGCAGGGCCGTGGCGAGAAAGCCCGTGTGCTTGCCCGAACAGTTGTTGTGAAGGCGCGTCGGCACAGCACCTTGCTTGATCAGGCGATGGGCCGCCGTCTCGTCCGTCGGCATATGGGCGCCGCATTCCAGGTCGTCGGCCCCCTTGCCGATGTCCTCCAGCCAGGCTTCCACCGCCATGATATGGGCGGCCGAGGCGGAGTGAGAGGCCGAGGCCAGCGCGATGCGCTCGTCATTCAGGTGCCAATGGTCCGCCGCCCCCGTTTCGATCAAGGCCAGGGTCTGCAGCGGCTTGATGGCCGAGCGGGGATAGATTTCCTTCTCCGCCTCGCCCCAGGCATGGATGATGTTGCCGGCCGCGTCGGCGACCACCGCATGGACACGGTGGCGGCTTTCGACCAGGGTGCCGCGCGTAACCTCGATGATCACGGGCGCTGACGAATGAATGGATTTTGCCATGCCCCTGCATGCCACCGAACAGGGGGGCTGGCAAGGGCGCCCGAAAGTTATCCCGCGCCCCGGGCTTGAGGCCCGTCGCTGTCCCGGCTATCTATTGAGCCATGACCCGATGCATCCAAGCCGCCGTCTTCGCCGCCCTGGCCATCCTGACCCCCGCCGCCGCCCAGGCGGCGCCGGAACTGATCGGCCTGTTCGACGACTGGGAAGCCTATACGGCCAACGAGGCCGGGGCCAAGATCTGCTACATGGGGTCCGAGCCCAAGAAGATGGAGGGCAAGTATTCCGCCCGCGGCCGCGTCGTCATGCTGGTCACCCATCGGCCCAAGGATAAAGAGAAGGGCGTCGTCTCCGTGACCACCGGCTATACCTATAAGGAAGGCTCGGACGCCACGGTGACCATCGGCAAGAATACCTACAAGCTGTTCACCGCGGGCGGGCATGCCTTTGCCGAGGAAGGCAAGGACGCGGCCCTGGTCGACGCTATGATCCGGGGAGCCGACATGGTGGTGAAGGGCACGTCGTCACGCGGCACCCTGACCACGGATACCTATTCGCTCAAGGGCTTCACCGCCGCCTGGAAGGCCATCGGCAAGGCCTGCGGCTACTAGGCTTATTCGCGTTTTCACGTTGGGATGCGGGGCCGGACGCGCTATATGAGGGCCCATGACGATTGATGCTGCCCCCGAAAAGACCAATCTGGTCGGCCTGTCCCGCGAGGAACTGGCGGAAGCGGTCGCGGCTGTCGGCGAAAAACCGTTCCGTACCAAGCAGTTGTGGCACTGGATTTATCATCAGGGGGCAACCGACTTCGCCCAGATGACGACCCTGGCCAAACCGCTTCGCGAAAAGCTGGCCGAAATCTTCGAAGTGCGGAAGCCTGTGGTCAGCCGCGAGCAGACGTCAAACGACCGCACCCGCAAGTGGCTGATCAAGTTCGCCGACGGCAACGAGGCGGAAACCGTCTACATCCCCGAAGACGACCGGGGGGCGATCTGCATCTCGTCCCAGGTCGGCTGCACCCTGACCTGCACGTTCTGTCATACGGGCACGCAAAAGCTGGTGCGCAACCTGACGTCGGCGGAAATCGTCGGCCAGTTCATGGTCGCCCGCGACAGCTACGGCGAGTGGCCGACGCCCATGGACGGCGGGCGGATGATTTCCAACATCGTCATGATGGGCATGGGCGAACCCCTGTTCAATTACGACAACGTGGCGAAGGCGCTGAAGATCATCATGGACGGTGAGGGCATCGCGCTTTCCAAGCGGCGGATCACGCTCTCGACCTCGGGCGTGGTGCCGATGATGGAAAAATGCGGCGCGGAGCTGGGCGTCAATCTGGCGGTTTCGCTGCATGCCGTGACGGACGAACTGCGCGACGTGTTGGTGCCCATCAACAAGAAGTATCCGTTGAAGGACCTGATCCGCGCCTGCCGCGAATACCCCGGCGCCAACAATGCCCGTCGCATCACCTTCGAATACGTGATGCTGAAGGGTGTGAACGATTCCGAGGCCGACGCCCGGGAACTGCTGCGCCTGGCCAAGGGCATCCCGGTCAAGTTCAACCTGATCCCCTTCAACGCCTGGCCGGGCGCGCCCTATGAATGCTCGACGCCCGAGGCCATGGACAAGTTCGTCAACATCCTCAACGACGGCGGCTTTTCGTCGCCGATCCGACAGCCCCGCGGCCGCGACATCATGGCCGCCTGCGGGCAGCTGAAATCGGCGAGCGAGCGCGAACGCCTGAAGCGCATGGCGGCGCGGGTCGAGGCCCTGGTGCCCGACAGCGCCGAAACCGCCCCGCAAGACGCGGCGGGCAATGCCTGATCCGGCGATCGCCGCCGGCGGGATCACCATCGCCGATTTCCCCGAGCGCGTGCGCACCGCGATCTGCGGCATCGTCATCGCCGACAGCCGGCGCGCGAAGATCCTCCACGAGGACGGCCACAAGGCCGTGTTCTATTTTCCGCCCGACGACGTGCGCATGGGCGAATTCCTGACCCCCACCTCCAAACAGACCACCTGCCCCAAGAAGGGCGTGGCCCGCTATTGGACGTTCCGTCTGGGCGACACCGAGGTGCCCGATGTGGCCTGGGCCTATCCGCAGCCCATCACCGCCTGCGCCGCCATCAAGGATCATATCGCCTTCTATTGGGACCGCATGGACGTGTGGTTCGTCGGCGACAAGCCCCTTTCGGCGCCGCCGTCATGAGCAAAGCGAACAGCAAGACCCCGCGCCTGGGCCGCCGCCTGCTGGTCGATCCGACCCTGGGCTGGAAGCCCTATGCGCTGCTGACCCTGTTCTGTTGCATCCTGTTCCTGCCGGGCATCGCCAGCCTGCCGCCCTTGGACCGCGACGAGGCCCGCTTCGCCCAGGCCACGGCCCAGATGCTGGAAACCCGGGATTTCGTCGACATCCGCTTTCAGGACCAGCCGCGCCACAAGAAGCCCGCCGGCATCCATTGGCTGCAGGCGGCCAGCGTCACCCTGCTGTCCGACGTGACGGCGCGGGACATCTGGGCCTACCGCGTGCCGTCCGTGATCGGTGCCTGGGCGGCGGTGCTACTGACCTTCGCGCTCGGCACGCTGCTGTTCGACCGGCGCGCGGCCTTTGCCGCGGCAGCCATGCTGGCGGCCTCGACCCTGCTGATACTGGAAGCCCATCAGGCCAAGACCGACGCGGTCCTGCTGGCCTGCGTCCTGGCGTTGATGCTGCCGCTGGCCCGTCATTACCTGGCCGCGCGCGACACCGCCCCGGCCCCCGGCATCGGCTGGTCGTTGCTGTTCTGGCTGGCCCTGGCCGCGGGCATTCTCATCAAGGGGCCGATCGCGCCGCTGATCGCCATCCTGACCTTGGCCACCCTCGCCATTTCCGACCGCGATGGCGCCTGGATCAAGGGCCTGGGTTGGCTGTGGGGCCTGCCGCTGATGCTGGCCCTCGCCCTGCCCTGGTTCCTCATGGTCGGCGGCACCGGGGACGGCGGCGACGGTTTCGTCATGACCGCGATCACCACGGACCTGATCCCCAAGCTTTTGGGCGGCCAGGAATCCCATGGAGCGCCGCCCGGATACTATGTCCTGACCATGCTGTTGTTCTTCTGGCCGGGGGTGTTCCTGGCTTGGCCGGCGGTTAATCGCGCCTGGCGGGAGCGCACCGACCCCGCGCTGCGGTTCTGCCTTGCCTGGCTGATCCCGGCCTGGATATTGATGGAGGTCATCCCGACCAAGCTGCCCCATTACGTGCTGCCGCTGTATCCGGCCTTGGCCCTGGTCTGTGCGCGGTCGGCCATTGCCGTCCTTGATGGCGCGGCACCCTGGTACGACAAGCGCGTCCTGTGGCTGACCGGTGGGCTCTGGGCCCTGGTCGGCCTGATCCTGGGCGGCGTGGCGGCCTATCTGCCTCTTCATTTCGGGTTCGAGTCAAACTGGCACACCTGGTTCTTCATCCTGTTCGCACTTTACCTTCTGGCCACCACGGCGGCGGCCATGAAACACCACGTCATCACCGAGGCGCTGGAGAATTCCCTTATTTCCGGTGGCATTCTGACCGCCATGGTGGTCTGGCTGATGGTGTCCGGGTTCAGCCCCATGTGGGTCGCCGACCGCGCGGCCCGGGCCGTGGCGGCGGAATTCAAGGATGGCCCCCCTCCCGTGACCGCTGTTGCCGGATTTTCCGAGCCCTCCTTGGTATTTCTTTCCGGAACAGGAACGATTTTGACCTCGGGCGGCGGGGCGGCGCAGCACCTGTTGAGCGAATCACAGGCCGCCGCCATCATCGAGGGCCGGGAAATGCCCGGGTTCAGGGCCGGCCTCGGCGACCGAGCGGACATGGTTCGGGAAGCCGCCACCGTGTCCGGCATCAACTATTCCAAGGGCAAGCCCGTGACCCTGCATGTCTTCGTGCGCAAAGGCCAAACCAAGTGACGACGAACGCGGAAAAGCCCCTGAACTGGCCTCTGATCGGGGGCGGTTTCATTATTGCCGCCGCCGCGTCCGCCCTGGCCATGGCCTTTGTCGACGAAGCGGCCGCGCGGTTCTTCCGCGATGCCTTCGACGCCGATCAGCGGCGGTTCTTCGGCCATACGGTGGGTGCCCTCGGCAAGCCGGAATTCTATTTCGCCGCCGCCGCTCTGACCGCCGCCGCCTGCTGGGTCCTGCGCCGCCGCGTGGCCGAGGGCGGCGAGCGCCTGCGCGGTGCCATGCACGCAGCGCTGTTCGTGATCTTTTCCATCGCCGCGGCGGGCGTGCTGGTCAATCTGCTGAAATTCGTGATCGGCCGCATGCGGCCCCGCGAACTGCTGGAAAACGGCCTGGCCGGCTTTCTTCCCTTCAACACGGATTTCGGCATGAATTCGTTTCCGTCGGGCCATTCCCAGATGGTGTGGTCGCTCGCCGTGTCCCTGTTCCTGATCTTTCCCCGGCTGTGGCCGATTTTGTTCACCTTCGCCGCCGCCGTCGCCGCCAGCCGCTTTTTGGCCAGCGTGCATTTCGTTTCCGACGTGGTGATGGGCAGCTATATCGGCGCCGTGGTACCGCTGTTGCTGAAGCATTACATCTATGACCGGCGCGGCATCATTTTCCGCCCGTAAAATCCGCTGCCCCCCTTCAGACAGTCTTAACCGGTTGCGCCCTAGAATCAGGGCCTTATCGGGGATGACTGAACTGGGGATTCACGACCGTGCCGCGCCTGATCCGCACTGTTTTCGCCACGGCTTTCGGCCTGAGCCTTGCCGGGGGGCCGCTTCGCGCGGCGGAGCCCGCGCCGGGGCTTGAGGTCCGCACCGGCCTGCACAAGGACTTCACCCGCCTGGTGCTGGAAACCCGCACGCCCGTTCCCTACAAATTCGCCTTCCCGGGCAAGGACGAGATCATCGTCACCGTCACCGGCGCCGTGCTCGCGGACCCGGCCGCGGCGCCCCGCGCCCGCGGCATCATCCGCGCCATCCGGGTGGAGCCCGACGCCCGCGGCAGCCGTCTGATCATCAAAACCCGGCGCCCCGCCGACATCCGCCGCCAATTCACCATTCTGCCCAAGGATGGCCAGGGGGCGCGCATCGTCATCGACCTGACCGGTGCCGCGGCCCCGGCGCCAAGCCCGGACCCGGCGCAGCCGCGGGTCCTGTTGCCCGCGCCCCATACCACCATTTCCGGCGCCGAGACGGCCAAACCGGCGAAGGATCAGGCCCGGACCCGGCCGGCCAAGGCTCGGCCGCGCGAACCCTTCGAGGTTGCCGCCGCGGGCGGCGCGGTCATGCTGTTCGAGGGCGGCCCGGACGACGGCCCGGCCCGCCCGCTCGAATTGGCTCAGCGGCCATTGGAGCGACAGGACCTGGCGCAGTTGGAATTGGCGCAATCGGGGCGCATGTCCGTCAACGATTGGCTGGTGCGCGAGGGCGGCAATCCCAACGTCCGGCCCATTCCGCCCGCCCCGGCCCCGGCATCCGCCGTCAATCCTCCAGCCCCGCCGGCCTATCCGGCAACGCCGGTCTACCAGGCGCCCGTTCGCCCGGCCCCGGCCTACCCCGTCCGCCAGGCCGCGCCGGCTCCCGCCGCCTATTCGGCGCCGCCCAGGGGACAGGCCGTCGCACCGCCGCAGGGCGACAGCGATCCCGCCGCCCGCTACGCCAGCCAAAAACAATCCGTGGCCGTCCAGGACCAGACCGTCCACAGCCCCGTCAAATTCTACGGTGGCGCCGGCCTGGGCATGGGCATGTTCGATTACGAAAGCGACACCCCCAATACGACGATCGACGAAAAGCCCTTCGCCTGGAAGATTTTCGGCGGCTACCGGCCCAATGATGTCCTGGCCTTCGAGATGTCGTTCGGAAAGGTCGGCGCGTTCGACGAAGGCTTTAACAACGGCACCTCGGTGGACAGCCAGTTCCGCGCGCTGACCGCAAGCGCATTGATGACCCTGCCCCTGAACATGGCGATCAAGCCGTTCGCCCGCGCCGGCGTCAACTTTTGGTGGGAAGACCGGGAGAGTTCCCCGGCATCCACCCGCCAGGAAGAGTCGGGCACGGGCGCCGTGGTCGGACTAGGGGCCGACTACCGCTTTACCAACAGCATCAGCCTGCGCGGCGAGTGGGAACTCTACATCCTGTCCGACACGGCCTACGCCAACGTGTTCGCCGCCAGCGTGCTCTACAACTTCTAACTCCCCCGCTGCTTCAAGCATTTAGACAACTTTAACCGGTCGTGTAGACTATGGGCTGCAACTGGGACGTGCTCTTGAGGGGGATCATGATCAAATCACGTCTTTCATGCGCGGCCGCTGTCTCGGCCGGCATCGTTTTCGGCGGCATCGGGCCGGCCCACGGAGCCGCCGAGATTTCCCCTGCCGTCGGCGATGCACCGCCCGCGCAGATCGCCCTGCCGCCGATGCACACCACCATCGCCGCCCCCGAGCCCCGCCGCGCCGAACCGCCGACACGCCCGTTCGAGGTCGCCGGTGCAACCGAAATGCTGTTTGACCGGGACCCGGCGGCGCCGGGAGATGACCCCGTCGAATTGGCCCAGGCGGGCGCCTTGTCCGTGAACGACTGGCTGATGCGCGAACAGACCAATCCCAACGTACGGCGCACCCCGGCCATGCCCGCCCCGTATCCGCAGGTGCCCGCCCCCACCTATTCCCGGGCGTCTCCCGCGTACCACACCTTTCCGGCGGCCCAAGGCCACCCAAGGCACGCGCCCCCAGCTCCGGCAACAGGCAGAAATTGGACGCCGCCCGATGACACGCCGAAACCGCAGGACGCCGCCAAGTATCGGCCAATGGCGGACACGGCCCAAAAGCCGGGCTTCTCGACGGCCCGCGGCTGGGAAGACGAGAAACGCCTGGAACAGCAACTCGGCACTTTGACGCGCTTCTATGTGGGAGGCGGCGGTGGCCTGGGACGCATCGACTTCGATCCCAGCCTGACGTCGGAAGATGAGACGGTGTCGTCAGCCGCCCTCAAGGGCTTTGGCGGCATACGGCTCAACAAATACTTCGCCGGAGAATTTCAGCTGGCAAAGATCGCCAAAACGGAAGAAAGCAACAATTCCGGCGACAGCCGAGAACGCGACTATTATTCCTTCGCTTTTTCCGGCTTGGTAACTCTCCCTTTAAGCAGCCGCTTCGTGCCATTCGCCAAAGGCGGCGGGCATGTCTGGTGGACAAAGGTCTCAGCCACGGGAAACCTGGCCGACGAAGGATCGACCAGTGATTTTGAGCCCTTCTTCGGCGTTGGCCTGGACGTCCATATATCCAAGCATTTCTCCGTCCGCACGGAATGGGAACACTATTACGTCGACGACTCTGTAGAGAACGGCTCCGCGAACGTTTACAGCGCCAGCATCCTGTTGAATTTCTGAACCCACCGGCAGCGGGTTTTTGCCGGCCGATGTATTGCGGCGGCAGGCGAAATCCCTATACTGCGCCGTCTTTCCGCCGGGCCGCCTTTGCGCCCGCGCCGCATCAGGGAACCCGCCATGACCAAAGACGTGAAAAAAGTCGTGCTCGCCTATTCGGGCGGCCTGGATACCTCGGTCATTCTGCGCTGGCTGCAGGACGCTTACGGCGCCGAGGTCGTGACCTTCACCGCCGACCTGGGCCAAGGCGAAGAGCTTGAGCCCGCGCGCAAAAAGGCCGAGATGCTGGGCATCAAGCAGATCTATATCGAAGACCTGCGCGAGGAATTCGTGCGCGACTATGTGTTTCCCATGTTCCGCGCCAACGCCATCTACGAAGGCACCTATCTGCTGGGCACCTCCATCGCGCGGCCGCTGATCGCCAAGCGCCAGATCGAGATCGCCCATGAAACGGGGGCGGACGCCGTCGCCCACGGCGCCACCGGCAAGGGCAACGACCAGGTGCGCTTCGAGCTGGGCTATTACGCCTGTGATCCCAAGATCCGGGTCATCGCACCCTGGCGGGAATGGGACCTGACGTCGCGCACGCGGCTGATCGAATACGCGGAAAAGCACCAGATCCCGATCCCCAAGGACAAGCGCGGCGAAGCGCCCTATTCCCAGGACGCCAACCTTCTGCACATCTCGTCCGAGGGCAAGGCCCTGGAAGACCCCTGGCAGGCGGCGGACGACAGCGTCTATACCCGCGTCGTGCCACCGTGGCAGGCCCCCGACAAGGGCACCGAGATCACCATCGATTTCGAACACGGCGACCCGGTCGCCGTGAACGGCGAGAAGATGTCGCCCGCCACCCTGCTGACCAAGCTGAACGAACTGGGCGGCGCCAACGGCATCGGCATCCTGGACATCGTCGAAAACCGATTTGTCGGCATGAAGTCGCGCGGCGTCTACGAAACGCCCGGCGGCACCGTGCTGTTCCACGCCCGGCGCGCCATGGAAAGCATCACGCTCGACCGGGGCGCCATGCATCAGAAGGACGAATTGACCGCCCGCTATGCCGAGCTGGTCTACAACGGCTTCTGGTTCGCGCCGGAACGGGAAATGCTGCAGGCCGCCGTCGATACGGCGTCCCAACGCGTCACCGGCACGGTGCGTCTCAAGCTGTACAAGGGCAACGTCATGGTCACCGGGCGCAAGTCGCCCCTGAGCCTCTATGACGAGGCCCTGGTCACCTTCGAGGAAGATCAGGTCTACGACCAGCGCGACGCCCAGGGCTTCATCAAGCTGAACGCCCTGCGCCTGATGACCCTGAAGCGCCAAGAGGGCAAGTAGAAGGCCTGTCCCGGACCTGCGCTAGCTAACGTCGCACCACACGACCCGCTTCGACGTGATCATGTCGTCGTAGCTGCCGCGCGTCGACGCCAGCAACGCCGAGTTCATATGCGCGTCGACCGCCGCCCTGTCGGTGTAGAGCTCATACAGAAACACGTTGTCGCCGGCGTCCGTGGGGTCAAGCACGTCGAACTGTTCGCAGCCGGGCTCTGAGTCCAGGGTCATCTTGGCGTGGGAGCGCATGAGGGCGAGGAAGTCGGCCCGCCGCTCGGCCTTGACGCCGAATTCCACCATCAGGGCGATCTTTCCGCTCATCCGTTTTGTCTCCGATCGGCGGGAATCACGCGGGCACGCCGCCGAGGGTGGAAATGCGATGCAGGGTGCGCACCTTGTCCGGCGGCAGGTTCTTGGTCGTCGCCCGATGCATGACGCAGCGGTTGTCCCACAGCACGATGGTGCCGGCATCCCGCCATTTGAACTGAAAATGAAATTCCGGCCGGGTCATGTGATCGAACAGTTCGTCCAGCAGGTCTGCGCTTTCGACGGCGTCCATGCCGACGATGCCCTTGACCCCCGCCGACACGCCCGGGAACACGAACAGGCCCTTGCGCCCGGTTTCCGGATGGGTCCGCACCAGGGGGCGGACGACCGGCGGGGTCTTTTCCAATTCGTCCGGCATCAGGAAGTTCCAGCGCGATTCCGGATCGCCCCGGTTGGTCGACCAGCGGTATTGCGACACGTACTGCCGCCCGTCGATCCGTGCCTTGGTCTTTTCCGGCAGGGCGTCGTAGACCGCTTCCATGTCGCCGAAGAAGGTATCGCCGCCTTCGTCGGGAATTTCGATGGAGAACAGGATCGTCGCGTCGGCCGCGCGTTCCATATAGGAGCGGTCCGAATGCCAGAACGAGCCCGCGTCCTTGACGCCCAGCGGCTTGCCCAGGCGGGTCGAATTGGACAGCACCATGACTTTGGGGAAATCGGGGTGGAGAAAGTTCTTCACCGGATGCTCGACCGTTTCGCCGAACAGCTGACCGAAAGCGTCGAACTGGGCGACGGACAGGTCCTGCCCTTCGATAACCAGCACCTTGTGGTCGAGATAGGCCTGATGCAGCGCGGCGGCCTGGGCGTTGCTGAGATTTCCGGCATCGATCCCGGAGACCCGGGCGGCGAAACTGCCTCCAAGCCGTTCGATGGTCATGTCCATGGCGGATGCATCCCTAGTTTTTCTACATCTATTCTGGTCCGTTTGCTTTCCGGATTCTTGACGCTATTGTACGCTGCCGCACCATAGCGGCAATTGACCAAATCTATCGAAGTATTTGAGGAATTCTCCGCTCATGGCGCAATCCATTCCGCCCCTCAACGCGCTCCGTGCCTTTGAGGTCACGGCCCGGCTCGGGACCCTGGCCAGGGCCGCGGACGAGCTTTGCGTGACGCCGTCGGCCGTCGGCCATCAGGTCAAGAACCTGGAGGACTGGCTGGGCCTGCGCCTGTTTCAGGTCGAAGGCGGGGCGCGGCGCCTGACCTTCGAGGGCGAACGCCTGGCCCAGCAGTTGGCCGACGCCTTCGGCCAGATCAATCTGGCCTGCCGGGCGCTGTCGCGCAGCCGGGCCTCGACGGAACTGCACATCCATATCACCCCGACCTTCGCCATTCGCTGGCTGGTGCCGCGCCTGGGCCGGTTCCAGGCCCTGCATCCGGACATTTCCGTGCATATCGCGACCAGTGCCCGGCCCATCGATTTCGACCGCGACGACGTCTATGCGGCAATCCAGTTCGGCGCCGGCGCCTGGCCGGGCATGACGGCGGACCTGCTGTTCATGGAGGACGTGTTTCCCGTCTGCCATCCGCGCCTGCTGAGCGGCGATCGTCCGCTGACCGACCCCCACGACCTGGCCCATCACGCCTTGCTGCACACCTATCACCGGCGGGGCGACTGGGCGCGCTGGCTCGCGGCGGCGGGGGTGCCGACGTCGGTGGTCGATCCGGACCAGGGCCAGACCTTCGACCTGACGACCATGGCGCTGGACGCCGCCGAGGCCGGGATGGGCATCGCCATCACGCGCGAGGCCCAGGTTCGCGACGCCCTGGAGGCGGGGCGGCTGGCCGCCCCGTTCCGGCGCGATCTGCTGCGCGGGGAGGGATGTTATTTCGTGTCCCGCGAGGAGCGCCGCGACGATCCACCCGTGACGGCGTTCCGCGATTGGCTGCTCGCCGAAGCGGCCGTGGGCCGCTAGGTCAGGCCTTGCGCCGGCCCAGCCAGTAGGCGTAAAGCGCCGCCGGCACCAGATTGAGATCAAGCCCGCCGCGCCGCGCCGGCCCGCCCCGGCTTTGTGTCAGCACCGTCATGCGCGCATCCGGATTGGTGCGGACGGCGAAATTGACCATGGTGTCCGGCCCCCGCTCCGATCCCACGACCGCGCCCGACCAATCGAACTGGAACAGCTGGTCCGGGCGCCCCGCCGGTTTGTCGAGCAGGACCAGATCGACCATGCCGCCCTTCCAACTGGCATAGGCCAGGCGGTCGGCCAGGCCCGTGGCGAAACATTGCGAGACGACCGCCGTTTCAACCAGCCGCGGGTACTCCGGGCTGTCGGGGGCGACGGGTCCGAACAGGGCCGTATAGAGGGTCGGCGAGGTCAGATAGACCTTGAACAGCACCTGGCGCTGGAACGGCCGGCCATCGCGGTTGAGGCGCGGCACGCGGCGGATCAGGAAGGAGCCTTCCAGAAAATCGAGATACTTGCGCAGGGTGTTCTTGGCCACGCCCGTGGCCTTGGCCAGATCCTCGATGGCGGCTTCGGCGCCCGTGTTGCGGGCCAAGACCGCGAACAGGCGGCCCAGCTCGCGCGGCTCGATCACCCCGGCGAAGGCGGCAAGGTCGCGATGCAGGACATCGTGCAGCAGAGCGTCACGGACCAGGGCCGGGGGCGATTCGTCCTCGCGCTTGGCGGCAATGCCCGAGGGGAACCCACCGAAGCTGACATAACGCGCGAATTCGTCGTTGAGGGCCGCCAGCCGCGCCCCGTCGAGCGGCAGGGACGACCCGGCCTCGGGCAGCACGCCGCCCCCGTCCGTGCGCCGGAAGCCCATGAATTCGGCGAAGCTCAGCGGCGGCAGGACGGCAACCTCGACCGCCCCGCCCGCGACCTCGGCCACACCCGGGGTCAGGCGCGGCGCCCCCGACGACAGGCCGGCGATCAGCCGCGCCCGGGGCAGGCGCTTCTGCAGGGCCGCCAGTTGGCCGACGCCGTCGGCGGCGTAGTCCAGATCGTCCAGGAACAGGAACACCTTTTCATCGCGGCCATAGGCGAAACGATCAAGCACCCGATCAGCGAGGGTCGCCAGATCCTCGCCGGAAAACACCGGCGCGCCCAAGGCCAGATAGGCGATGCGCATGGGCGAGATGCCGGCGCGGACCACGGCGGCCAGGGTCTGGCGCAGGACGATGGTCTTGCCGGCCCCCGGCGGGCCGGCGGCGATCAGCGGCGTGTCCAGGGTGGCGTCCAGGGCGCGGGCCGCGAAATCACGGGCGAAGCCGCGCTGCGGCGGCTGGCGAAAGCGCACCCGCGTGCCCGAGCGAAAGGCCCACCACGGATTGTCGAATTCCAGGCGGCGCAAAATGTCCGATGTGGCGATCTGTTCCAAGGGATACCCGTCCCGTTCCCCGGCGCATCCACAAAACAAGCTCAAGCGGATGTGCTTATCGGCGAAGCATCGCGCCCCCGATGCCCGACGTCAAGAGTGACACGGGAACGCCATAAGCGGGTAGGGCCGTCGATCAGGCCAATGCCTCGGCCACGGCGCGCCGAAGGTCGGGCAGCAGGTCCGATTCGAACCAGGGGTTCTTTTTCATCCAATGGGTGGTGCGCCAGCTGGGATGGGGCGTCGGCAGATAATCCGGCAGGAAATCGCGCCAGCGGGCGACCGTTTCGGTCATGGTCGCGGGCGCGCGGGCGCCCAGGTGATATTTCTGGGCGTAGGAGCCGACCAGCAGGGTGAGTCTGACCTGGGGCAGGAGCGCCCGCAAGGCGCCGTGCCAATGCGGCGCGCATTCCGGGCGCGGCGGATTGTCCCCGCCCTTGGGCGCGCGGCCCGGATAACAGAAGCCCATGGGCATGATGGCGATGCGGGTTTCGTCATAGAAAACGTCGGGGCCGACGGCCAGCCAATCGCGCAGCCGTTCGCCGGACTTGTCATCCCAGGGTACGCCCGAGGCATGAACCTTGGTGCCCGGCGCCTGGCCGATGATCAGCACGCGGGCCGGCGGCGCCATGCGCACCACGGGCCGGGGGCCCAGCGGCAGATGGTCTTCGCACATCCGGCAGGCCCGAGCCCGCTCGAGAACCGATTCCAGATTTTCCGCGCTCATAACGCACCTCCCGCGCCTTTGCGGTGACGAAATGTCATTGCCATCCGGCCCGGCGAACATGATTTGAAAAATACGGGAACATATTTGCGACCGACCGCGTCCAATGACCAGACATCGTTAACCGCCCGAGGACAAAGTTCAATGCACACAGCCAGGAAGCAGGTTCAACAAGACGTCCCGGTGACGGATGCCGTCATCGACCGGGCCCGCGCCGGCGACCACGGGGCCTTCGAAGCGATCATGCGCGCGCACAATCGGCTGCTCTACCGGTTCGTCCGCAATCTGGTGCCCGCCGACGCGGACGCCGAAGACATCATCCAGGACACGTACATCAAGGCGTTCCGCGCCATCGACCGTTTCGACGGGCGGGCCCGACTGTCGACCTGGCTGGTCAAGATCGCCCTTCATGAGGTTTACAACCGCGGCAGGAAAACCCGCATGACCGAACAATTGGATAATGTGGAAAACGTGATTTCCATGACCGCCCACCTGCGCCCGGCGGGTGGGCTGGTGGCAGCGGCCACCACACCGGAACAGGACGCGGCGCGGGACCAGATCCGCCGCTATCTCGAAGTCGCCATCGCGCAATTGCCCGAGGATTTCCGAACGGTCTTCATCCTGCGCGGGATCGAGGAATTTTCCGTCGACGAAACGGCCGAGATGCTGGGCATTCCGGCAGCCACGGTCAGCACCCGGTTCCACCGCGCCCGGGCCCGCATGCGCGACCTGCTCGACAAGGACTCCCGTACCGCCCTGCAGGACGTTCATCCCTTCGCCGGCGCGCGCTGCGACCGCATCGTCGCCGGGGTGCTCGAGCGCCTGACGTCCTTACCTGACTAACCACCCCCCGGAAATCCCCGGGTTTCCAGGCGCCCCGCCGGGCGCCAACGCCTCCCCCTTGCCTGCCACCTACGACTCCCAACCACCCAACCCAAAGGAGACCACCATGTCCGATATCCAAACCGACCTTCAGGCCCCCCTTCAGACCCCGGCCCAGCCGAGCGAAGACAGCGGCCTGATCCTGCCCCGACGCAGCTTCCTGCGCGGGGCCGGCACCCTGACCCTGTCGGCCGCCGCCGTCGCCATGCTGGCCGGATGCGAAAGCGCCGCCGCCGGCACCAGCGCCAGTGCGGCCGACATCTCGATCCTGAACACGGCCCTCGGCGCGGAGCTGGAAGCCATCGCTGCCTATCAGGTCGGGGCCGAAAGCGGGCTGCTGCAAAAGCCGGTGCTTGACCTTGCCGTGCAGTTCCAGGGCCATCACAAGGAACACGCCGATGTCCTGGCCAAGACCGTGCGTTCGCTCGGCGGAAAACCGGTCGATGCCAAGAAGGCCTATGACTTCCCGGTCGACAAGCTGAAGTCCCAGAACGACGTGCTGGGCTTTGCCGCCGGCCTGGAGAAGGGCGCGGTCAGCGCCTATCTGGGCGCCGTGCCCCTGTTCAAGAACCGCGACCTGGCCAAGGCGGCGGCGAGCATTCTCGGCGACGAGGCCATGCATTGGGCGGTGCTGCGTAATGCCCTGGGCCAGAACCCCGTGCCCGTGGCCTTCGTATCCTAATGTCGATGCGACCCATTGCAGCCGATGCGATCGGTGGCGGCCCCCGAAAGGGGGCCGTCCATCGGGCCGGCGCCGCTCTGCGCCGGCTTTATGCGCTGCCGTTGGCGGCGGCCGTCATGGTCCTGGTGATCCCGGCTGAGGCCGCCGCCGCCCCGGACCCGGCCCGCGGCCAGCAGATTTACGATCGCTGCCTTGCCTGTCATGCGGTCGAGAACAACCGCGTCGGGCCGCGCCATTGCGGGCTTGCGGGCCGGCAGGCGGGCGGATTACCCGGCTTCGACTATTCCGACGCCATGCGGGCCGCCGGGTTTACCTGGAACCGCCAGACCCTCGATCGGTTCCTCGCCGATCCATTAGGCGTCGTGCCCGGCACGACCATGACCTATGACGGGATCAAGGACGATCAGGAACGGCGGGATCTGGTCGCCTATCTGCTATCCTTGAAACCCTGCGCCCCCCGGTAGGCCGTCGCCGGGCGCATTCAGGCGTCTTTCCTGATACAAGTTGCCCCGGAATGGCCGCAAAACGGCCCTGATGCCGCACCCATTTCGGGGCAATCAGGACCCAATACCCCGGGACGGCAGCGGCGCTTAGGCCTTGCAACACCCCCGGGCCGTCCACATCTTGGCCGCACGGGCCCGACCGGCAACGAAAAGTGATGAAAATGACCGCACGCCTGCAGCGCCTGACCCCGGCGCATTGGACCGCCACGGCGGGGCTTGCCGCCGTCCTGATGGCGGCGGCCGGGATCGCCTTTGATTTCAAGGACCGGGACATTCGGCTCCAGGTCCGCAGCGAAACCCGATCCCTGGCCGCCCTGACCCATGATCCCCTGCATGCCGTGTCCCTGGACAAGGTGCGCAAGACGGGCGTGGTGCCGCCCGTGTTCGCCGCACGCATCACGACCGACCTGGACGCGCTCGACCTGGAAGCCAAGAAGCAGGCCTTCCTCAAGATCGCCCTGCCCCTGGTCGCGCGGGAGAACGCCCGCATCCGCGCCGAACGCCGCATCGCCGCCGGCCCGGCCGGCGACGTCCCCGACGCCCTTTGGGAAAAATACAACGTGAAGCCCGGCGACATGACGACGCTGCGCCGCCGGGTCGACGTTATCCCCGCCTCCATGGTGTTGGCGCAGGCGGCGCTGGAAAGCGGTTGGGGCACTTCGCGCTTCGCGCGCGACGCCAACAACCTGTTCGGCATCCGCACCTACAATCCGGACACCCCGGGGCTTGAGCCGGAAAAGGCCGACGGATTCAAAGTCGTGAAATACGCCGACCTGGGTGACGGCATGCGTCATTACATGCTGAACCTGAACACCCATCCGGCCTATCTGGATTTCCGCCGCGCGCGCAAACAAATGCGCGAACAGGGACGCGACCCGGATGCCCGCCACCTGGCGACGCGGCTGACCCAGTATTCGGAAATTCCCAAGACCTACGGCAATCTGATTCGTCAGATCATCGACGCGGAACGGTTGGAAGATTTCGACGGCGTGCGCCTGATCGACGACGGCTGACCTAATCCCCGTCCGCCGCCGCGAGGCCGCGGGTCAAGAGACCCTCGACGAAAGCCGGCACGATGTCCGATGCGGGGCCGTAGCGGGCGTGCTCGAACAGGGTCGCGCCTTCGCTGGGTTCCAGGTTCAGTTCCACGGTGCGCGCCCGGCCCAGCCGGCGCACCTGCTGCACGAATCCCGCCGCCGGATAGACATTGCCCGAGGTGCCGATCGACATGAACAGGGCGCAGGCATCCAGCGCCATGCCGATGTCATCCAGGCCCAGGGGCATTTCCCCGAACCACACCACATGGGGGCGCAGGGTGCCAAGGGACCCGCACGCCGGACAGGCATCGTCCAAGGTGATGTCGTCCCGCCAGGGGTGCAGGCCGGTACAGGCCGTGCAGCGCGCCTTCAGCAACTCCCCATGCATGTGGATCAGGTTTTTCGAGCCGGCCCGCTCATGCAGATCGTCGATGTTCTGGGTCACGATCAGCACCTCGCCCGGCCAGTCGGCCTCCAGCCGCGCCAGGGCCAGATGGGCGGCGTTGGGATGCACGTCGTCGGCGACGGCCCCCCGGCGTCGGGCGTTGTAGAACCCCAGAACCCGTTCCGGATCGCGGGCATAGGCTTCGGGCGTGGCCACGTCTTCGATGCGGTAGCGGGCCCAGATGCCGTCCGCATCGCGGAAGGTCGCAAGCCCCGATTCCTTGGATATGCCCGCACCGGTCAGAATCACGATGGACGGCTGATCTTCCGTCGCCCCCGCATCAGCCATGGTTGTCGCCCTTCCCCGCCGCGCGCTAAGCTGCGCCGTCTGATTTCACCGCCGCACTATTAAGAGAGAGGGCCGCCCCTTGGTCAACGTTCTGTTCGTCTGCCTTGGCAACATCTGCCGCTCGCCCACGGCCGAGGGCGTATTCCGCGACCTGATTCGCCGCGAGGGCCTGGACACCGTCATCAAGACCGATTCCGCCGGCACCAGCGACTGGCATATCGGCGAGCCGCCGGACCACCGGTCCCAGGAAGCCGCCAAGCGCCGGGGCGTCGACCTGTCGGACCTGCGCTGCCGCCAAACCCGGGCCGAGGATTTCGAGGAATTCGACTACGTCCTTGCCATGGACCGACGCAACCATGCGGCCCTGTCCGTGCTGGCGCCCAAGGGACGGATCGACCGCCTGCACATGTTTCTGTCGTTCGCCCCTCAGCTTGGCCTGACGGAAGTGCCCGATCCCTATTACGGCGCCGGCGACGGATTCGATCAGGTGCTGGACATGATCGAGACCGCGTCCGCGGGCCTGCTCGATCATATCCGCCGCGCTCACCTGGGCGACGGATCTGGCTAACCCGACCCTTTACAAGCGACACCCCCTGACCGTACATCTGCGGCCCCTTCCCTTCGGCGATTGATCCCATGCTTTTGATATTCGACTGCGACGGCGTGCTGGTGGACAGCGAGATGATCGCCTCCCGCGTCCTGGCGGCCCAGCTGTCGGCCCTCGGCTATGCCATCACCGCCAAGCAATGCCGCGAGCGGTTCACCGGCAAATGGATGACCGATATCGTGAACCTTGTGCGCGGCGAAGGAGTCGAGGTGCCCGACGACTTTATCGAGGCCCTGAAAGTCAAGGACCGCGAAGCGTTCGAGCGGGAACTGAAGCCCATGGCCGGCGTGCTGGAGATGGTCCGCGAACTGTCCCATGACCGCTGCGTCGCGTCGTCAGGCCCCATCGTGAAGATGGAAACGACGCTGGGCATTTCCGGCCTGCTGCCGTTCTTCACGCCGCACCTGTTTTCCGCCTCCATGGTCAAGCGCGGCAAGCCGGAACCGGACCTGTTTCTTCACGCCGCCAATGCCATGGGCCGCGCGCCCCGGGACTGTCTGGTGATCGAGGATTCCACCGCCGGCGTCACGGCGGCCCGGCGGGCCGGCATGCGGGTGCTGGGTTTTGCCGGCGCGTCCCACGCCCGCGAGGTTCCCGGCTATCCCAAGACCCTGATGGAAGCGGGCGCCGAAACCGTGTTCGACGACATGACGCGGCTGCCGGATCTTATTTAAAGGGCCTCGTCGGCGTAGGCTTCCGCCAGATCTTCGAAATCGCCGTAGTCCGTGTAATCGAACGCGCGCAGCGGATATTTGCAGATCGGCGTGTAATGCGCCCCCTCGCCGCCGAGCGTGCTTTCGAACAGCACGAAGCGGTCCACCGTGAAGGGCCGGGTGGTCAGCCCCGCGTGATCTTCCAGAAACCGCTGCGCGGCGAATTCCGGCGTGCCCTTGAGGCGGGCCAGGGTCACATGGGGTTTGAACTTGCGCTGTTCCTCGGCGAAGCCGGCGCGGACCGCCGCACGCTCCACCTTGTCATGCAGATGCACCAGGGCGCCCGAGGATTCGAGCCCCGCCCAGATCGCCCGAAGCCGTCCGCGCGAGGCGAAACTGCCGACCCCCTGCACGGCCAGGTCGAAGGCCGGCGCATCGATATCGGCCAGGGCGTCGTCCAGATCGGCCGCCTGGTGGCGGTCGACCTCGCCGATGAAGCGGAGCGTGATGTGGAAATTTTCCGAAGGGACCCAGCGCGCCCCGTTGATGCCGGCGCGCAACTGGCCAAGGGTGAGACGAAGGTCTTCGGGCAGGTCCAATCCGACGAAAAGGCGCATGATGCGGCCTCCTGGGCTGTTGGCTTCCCGGAACAGACGACACCGTTCCCTTGCCTTCGCTTCTATGGCGTCAGCTCGGGGATGTCCAGATGCATGCAGCAAGATGCAGACCATGCCGCCCGGACGACGCCGCTTTCCAGGCGCCAAGGGTCGAAACCAATTGCGGCACCATCATGGCGCGGACGCGGGTCAGGAGGAAAAGCGGCGAGGAAATCGCACCGATTCGCCGGATCGGCACGCCCCCTAAAGGAACAGCGCCAACACGCCCGTATAGCCGTACAAGCGGGCATTGGAAATTTCGCCGTTGCCGTAGAACCCGACCAGAGGGATGTCGCCCAGGCGTTCGACGATCAAGGCCATTTCCTTGCCGGGCGCACCGAACATGCTGGGCCCCCGCGCGACGCAGGAAAAATACAACCCGCCCCGGGGCGGAGACGGCAGGCGCGCCTTCAGCCCGTTGACCATGTCGACCAGGTCCTGTTCGGCGGAGATCGGATCGCGGCGCACGAACATGACGCGGTCGCCGGTCTCGACCGCGCCGCCGACGGCGACCCAGCCGCGCTCCACGTCGATGCCGACCAGCGAGCGCACCAGATAATCCCGGGTGTCGGATCCGGGGACCGGAAAGGCGGCATGAATGTATCCGGCGACCCGTTCCAAATTGCGCGCCAGAAGCTCGCCGATGTCGGCCTTCATGACGTCCAACGCCCGTTTGCCGTCGATCGACATGATGATGTTGTCTTCGGCCTCGGTCACTTGGCGCGGCTCGCCCACGGGCGTACAGCCCTGGCTGAGCCCCGTGGCGACCTGAACCTGCGGGCTGAACAGGGCGCCGGAAAGCCCGCCCTTGGCGACGGTGCCCGCGATCTGCGCGCCCCCCCGGCGCGCCGCCGTCAGGCCGCCGACCAGGAACGACGACAGGCCGCTCGCCGTTTCCTCGAGAAGATCGGGCAGATGATGGTTGTAGGGATCACCGTGAACCACGGCGAAGGGGGCCGCCCCGCCGTCGATCCAGCCGCGCAGACCCGCCGGCATCTCGTCGAGCCCACCGCGCAGGACGGGAAACACGCGGAACGACTCCTCGGGAAAGGCGCCCAGCAGAACCGCCGCCGCCGGCTCGTCATGATATTCCTGGGCCCCGGCACAGATGCCGAGACCGACCGTGCCGATCCAATCTTCCACGCCCGAGGTCTGGCGCAGGAAGGTGAGGATCGAGGTCAGATCCTCGGCCAGGGCATCGGTGACGTAAAGAAACCCCAAATTGGCGCCGTCGGGAACGGGGTCGAGCTGACGCGCACAGTCGCGCGCGACCTCGGCCCAGTCCGATCCCCCCGCATGGGCGTGCTTGAATCCGGTCATGACGCCCCCGCTTTCGTCTTCGCCCGTGTCAGCAGGTCCAGGACATAGGGCAGGATGCGATCGACCACAGCCCGCACCCCTTCGGCATTGGGGTGAATGCCGTCATCCTGATTCAATTCCGGCTTGGTGGCGACCCCGGCCAGGAAGAACGGATAGAACAGCACGTCGTGCTTTTCCGCGAGCCGCGGATAGACGGCGTTGAAGTCGTCCGCATAGTCGCGGCCCAGGTTGGGCGGGGCCAGCATGCCGGTCAGCAGGACAGGCAAGCCGGCCTTGCGAACGGCGGCGATGATCGCGTCCAGATTGTCGAAAGTCGCCTTGGGGTCGAGGCCGCGCAGGCCGTCGTTGGCGCCCAGTTCGACGATCACCGCATCGGGCTTGTCGGCCAGCGCCCAGCCGATGCGGGCGCGCCCGCCGGCCGTGGTATCGCCGGATACGCCCGCGTTCAGAACCAAAACTTCCTGCCCCGCATTCCTCAGAGCCGCCTGCAATCGGGCCGTGAACCCGTCCGCCGCATTCAGCCCGTAGCCCGCGGTCAGGCTGTCGCCCAGCACGAGCAGACGCAGCGGCGGGGCCGCGCCCGCGACCGGGGAAAACCACAACAGCGCCAACAGAAAGGCAGCCGCCGCGTTGACATTCGCGGCCTTACGCACATATCCCATGTTAGACAAACGGCGGCGGAACGATTGCATGAATGCTCATCCGAATGGAAAAACCGGCCCGGCGACGCCCGCGGTACGGACGCGCGACCTGCGCCTTACCCTGGAGAGCGAAGCCGGTGAGGTCAATATCCTTAAAGGCATCGACCTGACCGTCGCCGCCGGCGAGACCGTCGGCATCGTCGGTCCGTCCGGATCAGGCAAGACGTCCCTGCTGATGGTCGTCGGCGGATTGGAACAGGCCACGAGCGGTGAGATCGAGGTCGCCGGCCACGACCTGACGTCCCTGGACGAAGACGGCCTGGCGCGGTTCCGCCGCGACACCCTGGGCATCGTGTTCCAGGATTTCCATCTGATCCCGACCATGACGGCGCTGGAAAACGTCGCCGTGGCCCTGGAATTCGCCGGGCGTAATGATGCCTTCGACCGCGCGGCCGAGGAATTGGCCGCCGTCGGCCTGGGCCATCGCACCAGCCACTATCCCGGCCAACTGTCCGGCGGCGAACAGCAGCGCGTGGCCCTGGCCCGCGCTTTCGCCGGATCGCCCAAGCTGCTGTTGGCGGACGAGCCCACGGGCAACCTGGACGAACACACCAGCGATCAGATCATCGACCTGCTGTTCGGCATGCACGAACGGCTCGGCACGACCCTGCTGCTGGTTACCCATCAACGGTCGCTGGCCGAGCGCTGCGGGCGGATGCTGACCATCCGCGACGGGCTGATTGCGGACGACCAGGCCGCCTTGCGTCTGGCCGGGGACTGATCGGCCATGGGCGTCGTCCTTGCCTGGCGTCTGGCCTGGCGTGATCTGGTCGGCGGACCCGGCGGGGTTCTGCGCGGGCTGGGGATCTTCCTGGCCTGTCTGGTTCTGGGCGTGGCGGCGATCGCCGCCGTGGGCTCCCTGTCCCGATCCTTCGTCGCCGGGCTGGACCGCGACGGCACGAAATTGCTGGGCGGCGATGTCGACCTGCGCCTGACCCATCGCCCCGCCGATGGGGCGCAGCTGGCCTATCTCAAAGACAAATCCCGGGCGCACTCCGACACCGTCGAAATGCGCACCATGGCGCGCCCGCTCGACCCGCAGGCCCGGCGCTCCCTCGCCGAACTGAAGGCCGTGGACGATGCCTATCCGCTGACCGGCACATTGGTCACGGAGCCGGCCCTGCCGCTGGGCAAGATTCTCGAAAACCGCGGCGGCACCTGGGGGGCGGCCGTGGACGGCAACCTGCTGACCCGTCTGGGCGCCAAGACCGGCGACCGGGTCCGCGTGGGCGAAGCCGAATTCCAGATCCGCGCCGTCATCAAGAAAGAGCCCGACCGGGTCGCCAGCGTGTTTTCCTTCGGCCCCCGCTTCATGGTGTCCCTGGACGCCCTGCCCGCCACCGGGCTGGTGCAGCCGGGCAGCCAGATCCGTTATCACCACCGGGTGATGCTGCCGCAGGGCACCAATGTCCCCGCCTTCATCGAAGATTTGAACGACCAATTCCCCGACGCCGGCTGGCGCATCCGCGCCTCGGACGAGGCCGCGCCCGGCGTGCGCCGCTTCGTCGAACGCCTGACCTTGTTCATGGGCTTCGTCGGGCTGACGGTTCTTTTGGTCGGCGGCATCGGCATCACCAATGCCGTGGCCGGATATTTGGACCAGCGGGCGCCGACCATCGCGACCCTGAAATGCCTGGGCGCCCCCGGCCGGCTGATCTTCACCATCTATTTGATCCAGATCCTGATCCTGGCGATCGGCGGGGTGATCCTTGGCCTGATCCTGGGCGCGGTCTTGCCCTGGCTGGGCGTGGTCGCCTTTGGGAGGCTGCTGCCCGTGGCCCCCGAGCCCGGCCTCTTTCCCGCCGCCCTGGCGACGGCGGCGGCCTTCGGCGTGCTGTCGGCGGCGACCTTCGCGCTGTGGCCCCTGGCCCGCGCGCGGGAAGTTCGGGCCGGCGACCTGTTCCGCGACCGGGTCGCCCCCGCCCATCGCCGCCCCAGGGCCGTGTACCTTGTGCTCATGGCGCTGGGCGTGGCCGCGCTCGCGGTGCTGACCGTCGCCACGGCGGCGGACCGCGGGTTCGCCTATTGGTTCGTCGGCGGGGCGATCCTGTTCCTGGTCGTCCTGCGCGGCGCTGCCTGGGCCGTGGGCCGCATGGCGCGGGCGTGGACGCGCCCGCCGGGGGCAAGGCTGCGTTTGGTCATCGCCAATCTTGGTCGGCCCGACAGCATGGTGCCCAGCGTGGTGACCTCCCTGGGCCTGGGCCTGGCCGTGCTGGTCGCCGTTGCCCTGATCGACGCCAACATGACCCGCCAGGTTACCGAACGCCTGCCGGAACAGGCGCCGGCATTTTTCTTCCTGGATATCCAACCGGACCAGGTCGCCGAGTTCGACGCCGCCGTGATGGCCGTGCCCGGCGCGGCCCACCTGCAGCGGGTGCCCAGCTTGCGCGGGCGCATCACCCATATCAACGGCACACCCGTGGACGAGATCGAGATCGCCCCCGACAGCCAATGGGCGATCCGGGGCGACCGTGCCCTGACCTATGCGTCGGTTCGGCCCGACGCCAGCGAGATCACGGCCGGCGAGTGGTGGCCCCAAGATTACGCCGGCCCGCCGCTGATTTCGCTCGACGCCAATCTGGCCCGGGGCTTCGGCATCGGCTTGGGCGATACCCTGACCCTGAACATCCTGGGACGGCCGGTCACCGCCACCGTCGCCAGCCTGCGCCGCATCGACTGGCGCTCGCTGCGCTTCGACTTCGCCATCATCTTCGCCCCCGGCACCCTGGAGGGTGCGCCCCACAGCCATATCGCCGCGGTCGAAGCCCCGCCCGCCGCCGAGGACGCCATCGAACGCACGGTCGCCGACAAGTTCCTTAACGTCTCGGCCATCCGCGTGCGCGAGGCCCTGGATGCGGCCGCGCGCATCATGGAAGGCGTGAGCTGGGCCGTGCGCGGCGTCGCCGCCATCACCATCGCGGCGGGCGCCCTGGTTCTGGCCGGGACCATCGCCGCCGGGCACCGGCGCCGGGTCTACGACGCCGTGGTGTTCAAGGTCCTGGGCGCCGGGCGTCGCCGGGTGCTGGGCGGCTATCTGCTGGAATACGGCGCGCTCGGCCTGCTGACGGCGGTGATCGGCGGCGCCGTGGGCACGGCGGCGGCCTGGGGCATCGTCGTCCATCTGATGAAAAGCGACTGGGCCTTCGACACCACGGCCGCCCTGACCACGGCCGCGTTCTGTCTGGCCGTGACCCTGGTCATGGGATTGTTCGGGACCTGGCGGGCCATGGGCCAGAAGGCCATGCCGCATCTGCGCAACCAGTAACGGGCCCGCGGCGGAAAAATCGTACGTAAAACCGCGTACCCACCCCCGGAACCAGTTGAATTTCCGGGATTCGCTGCCATATTAGGGACAGGGAATTTCACAGGTTTCACCGGGCAGGGCCGCCAACCTCACAAGGACGGCCACCCGACTAGGGAAGTGTACAAAGGAGAACATCAATGGCTATGGGTCAGAACGACAGGTTCCGGCTGCAGACCGCGCGCATGGACCATGCGCAGGCCGCTGCCGCCGGTATCGACGTCGGCCTGCGCAGCTACATGCTGCGCGTCTACAACTACATGTGTATCGGTCTGGCGCTCACGGGTGCGGTGGCCTTCGCCGCCTCGACCTCGGCGGACGTGATGAACCTGATTCACGGTACGGCGCTGCGCTGGGTCGTCATGCTGGCGCCGCTCGGCTTCGTGTTCTACCTGTCGGCGCGCATCCATTCCATGCGGGCCGCGACGGCGCAGACCGTGTTCTGGGTCTATGCGGGGCTGATGGGCCTGTCCCTCAGCTACATCTTCCTAGCGTTCACCGGCGAAAGCATCGTCCGGGTGTTCTTCATCACCTCGGCCGCGTTCGCAGGCCTGTCGCTCTACGGCTATACGACCAAGAAGGACCTGTCCGGTTTCGGCACCTTCCTGATCATGGGCGTGATCGGCATCCTGATCGCCTCGGTCGTCAACATCTTCCTGGAATCCTCCGCGCTTCACTTCGCGATCTCGGTCCTTGGCGTGCTGATCTTCGCCGGCCTGACCGCCTATGACACGCAGCGGATCAAGGCGATCTACGCCGAAGGCGACCATTCGGAAACGCATGAGAAGAAGGCCATCATGGGCGCTTTGACGCTCTATCTGGACTTCATCAACATGTTCATCTTCATGCTGCAGTTCTTCGGCAACCGCGAATAGCCGAACCGCATTCCCCCAAGGGGGAATCGAAAACCGCCCGGCGGCGCCAAGCCCCCGGGCGGTTTTTTCATGCCCGTCGCGACCGGATCAAGCCAGCCGGTCGACCGGTTCCTCGCCCCGGAAAAAGGCGTCCAGATTATCCAGCGCGCGAAAGCCCATGGCGTTGCGGGTTTCCACCGTCGCACTGCCGATATGCGGCAGGATGAACGCGTTCTTGGTCATGAAGTAACGCTTGTCCACGTCCGGTTCACCCGCGAACACGTCGAGCCCGGCGGCCGCGATGCGCCCGGATTCCAGGGCCGGGATCAGGGCGTCGTCGTCGATGATGTCGCCCCTGGCCGTGTTCACGATGATGGCCCCTTCGGGCATCAGGGCGATGCCGTCGGTGTTGATCAGATGGCGCGTCTCGGGCGTCGATTCGCAATGGATCGACAGGAACTGTGAGACCTTGAGCAAGGATTGCGGCGTGTCGTGATAGACCGCGCCCTGTTCCAGGTCCGGCGTGAGGCGGGAGCGGTTGTGGTAGTGGATGGTCATGCCCATGGCCCGGGCCCGGGCCGCCGCCGCGCGCCCGATGCGACCCATGCCGAGGATCCCCAGCACCTTGCCCTGGGCCCCGGTGCCGAGGAACTGGGTCGGCTTCCAGCCGCCGATCTTCAGCCAATTATCGCCCGTAATCATCTCAAACGCTTCACGCGCCCGGCGGGAGGCCGCCAGCAGCAGCAGGATGGTGATATCGGCCACGGCCTCGGTCAGTACGTCCGGCGTGTTGGAGACGACCAGGCCGCGGGCCTTGGCGGCGTCGAGGTCGATATGCTCATAACCCACGGAAAAGGTCGCCAACATGCGCACGTTCGCCGGCAGACCCTGGATGACTTCGGCCGGGTATTTGGTGCGGGCACTGGTCAGGATCGCGTCGACCTCGCCCGCCCGGGCGATGACGTCGGCGCCGGACCAATTGGCGTCCTCCGAATTGACGATGCAGTCATAGTCGCGGGCGGCGCGGTCCATGACGTCTTGCGGGAAGATGCGGGCAACCAGAAGGCGTGGCTTGTTGTTGGGCATGGGTGTGGATCCTCCCGTTTTTGAATTTTTGGCGGCGGATGCCTAGATGCAGCGCCCGCCGTCGACCTCAAGACAGACGCCGGTCAGGAACTCGGCTTCGTCCGAAGCCAGGAACAGGGCCGCGTTGGCGACGTCCTGAGGCGTCGACATGCGGCCCAAGGGAATAGTGGTGTTGAACTGGGCGCGCAGGTCCGGGCTGTCGCCGCCCATGAAGTCGGCGGTCAACCCCGTCGCCCCCAGCACGGGGTTGATCGCGCAGACGCGGATCTTGTCCGCCGCCAGTTCCCCCGCCATGGACTTGGTCAGCGTGATGACCGCTCCCTTGGAGCCGTTGTACCAGGTCAGGCCCGGGCGCGGGCGCACACCGGCGGTGGACGCCGTGTTCAGGATCACGCCGCCGCCCTGGGCCCGCATCTGCGGCACGGCATGGATCGCCGCCAGATAGATGCTCTTCACGTTGACGGCAAAGATGCGGTCGAAATCGGCCTCGCTGACGCTCAGCATGGGGCCCCGCTTCTGCGCGATGCCCGCATTGTTGACCAGGATGTCGAGGCGGCCGTGCCAGCTGACCGTGGCCGCGACCATGGCCTTGACCTGGTCGCTGTTCGAAACATCGCATTGGAAGGAACGGGCCTGGATGTCCTTAGCGACCCGCTCGGCCGCCGCACCGTCGATATCGGCGACGACGACCTTCGCCCCCTCCTCGGCGAAGCGATGCACGATGCCTTCGCCAAAACCCGATCCGGCGCCCGTAACCAGCGCCACTTTATCCTTAAGCCGCATGTTCTGTTCCTGAGTGGTGTTGGCCCGCGGCTGCCGCATGGCAGGCAAGCCCGTGTGAATATCTTGGCCGGCATGAGGCCATAACGGCCGGAGTGCCTCAAGAAAAAATGCCCGGCCCGGCAGTGGAATCCGATGAGGGTCGCCCGGTTTTTCATTCCGGGGGCGCACCAGTTCCGGTCCGGGCGAATGGCCGAGATCAGGCGGCGCCGCGCTTCAGAATGTCCATGGCGCTGTTCAATTGGCTCATGCGTCGGTGGTCGCCGTGGGGGCTGTCCGGATGGTGGATGGTTGCCAGCATGCGGAACCGTGCGCGCAACGTCTCGCCGTCGGGGATGCGGCCCGGCGGAAAGCCCAGGACGTAAAGCGCGTCCTCGCGCGAGCGCACGCCGTCGTTCAAGGGATCGAAGGAAAGCACCGAAACGATCGTGCGCAGGCGGAGGATTTCCTCGGGATCGACGACCTCGCGCCCGGTCGTCTCCTGCGGCGCCTCGGCGTCATCGGAAGATTGCAGCCGCACTTGGGTTTCCCCCTGATCCAGGGCGAGCGCGATGGCCAGGGCGCGGCGCATGAATTCGACCTCGAACCCCGGCGCCATGCGCACCTGCAGACGCGGCTTGCGGCGCCACGGTCGGCCCTTGGCCGTCCCGGACTTGAGGATGACCGTTTCGCGGTCGTGCTGGTCCGGCTCGCCCGGATCGGGGAATTCTTCGATGACGTTTTGCGGAACGACCAGCAGCACCGAGCGCGCCAAATCGCCCACGTTGACCCGCCGCTTGGCCGCCAGATCCATCACCGCGTCGCGGAATGCCGACGCACATGGAATGGTATAGGAATGTTTTTTGAAGTCCTGGGTCATTGCCTTGCCCCATGTCTGTCCGATGCCGACGGCAGGTCCGCATCGTCCCGATTGACCCCCGGCCCGCCCGCGCCATGGCCGGTACCGGCGCCGGAGGGCGGGTCTTCGCGGGCCGGTCCATACCCGTGATGCAATGAATTTACCCGCTCGCCGGCACGACGCAACTGCTATCGTTGTTAAACGGCCCCCTGCCGGTCAAGACACCGCCGACCAAGCTCTTGAGCGTCAACAGGTTCAGGTCCGAATCCAAGGTAATTGTTGAGGTAAATTGGTTAATGAATTGATAATTCAGAAATTAATCCGGGCCGCGCTGGGGCGGCCTTACCGCCGCCCCAGCCGCCGCGCCGCCCCGCGCACCCCCTGAAAAGGCCCTCATCCCGCCCAAAATCGTTCCGCAACTGAGGCGGATCGGTCCAATTGCAACTACCCGCGTAGTTTTTCGGATCGATTCGCCTGTCCGGCAGCAGTGCCATTAACCATTAAAATTCAACGAGATAAGGCCCTGTACTCAGGTTTTACCGAGGATCATGAACGCGCGGAGATTGGCCGCCACCGCTGATTTTGCTAAACTGTCGGTGATTGATCTCCTGGGTTGCCCAAGGATCGGGCCACCCCGCGTCATCCCGGACCGCACACAGAACGGGCTGCGGCCGCCAGAACGGAACGCCCCTTCGGATGTCCCGCCGGGGGCGGCTCCCGGGAATGCCCATGGCCACGGACATCAGCGCCGCCACGGCGGCTCATCTGAACCTGTCGGGCGGGCGCGCCGTCACCCAGGCGCGGACGGCGCTCAATATCGAGCGGTCGGCCATACGGACCCCTTCCCGACCAACGCCCGATTCTTTCGGCCTGTCGCTCGATGCGCGCCGGGGCATCACCTTGAGCGCCGTCGACGCAGAGACCGCCGTCAGCCGGGCCACGGCGGCCGGCACGGAGATCCGCAACCAACTGCGCACCCTGGAACAGCAGCTGACGACGGCGATGAACGGTAGCTTGGTTTCCCCCCGGACGGCGCTTCTGATCGACGAGACGCGGGTGTCGCGGCTGAACATCCACACCGCCGCCGGGCGCACGTTGACGGCCATCGATCGCCTGGTCGCGGGCGCCGAGACGGGGCGCGTCAATCTCATTTCCAGCGCCCAGGGCCGCGTGACCATTCAGACCACGGAATTCGGCGGCCGGGTCACCGTGCGCGCCCTGCCACTGGACAGCCAGGGCCTGGATCTCACGGGCATCAGCGCCCTGACCGAGAGCCAGGCAACGGAAGCCCGGACCCGCGTACGCCTTGCCCTCCAGACCGTGGAAAGCCGGCTGTCGAGCCTGGCCGCCCTCGGCGGCACGCTGGAATTCCGAAGCGGCACCGCCCAGCCCTTTGTCGAGATCGGCAACGAAGAGTTTTTCGCCGGCGCCGTGCGCGGACGGCTGGTCAATCTCCGCGCCTAGGCGCGGCGATCCGGCCGACAAGTCATTTTTTCGACCCCAAGACGGATTTTTAATTTGAAATGCGGGTGACCGCCGCGTTACGTAGTGCGGCTGAGTGCTCTTTCGTTTCACCCCGTAGAAGACCAAGAAACCCCTAGAACAATGAAGAAGCGTCGCATCGACCTAGGCGCCCGTTTCGTGAAGGTGGACGAACCCCGCATGGTTTGGGTCGTCGCCGCCAACGGCAGCGAGCGCACGCCCGTTCCTCATTACGTTCTGGTCCGCGAAGATTCCCAGAATCGCCGCCGCACGCTGTCCGAAGCGGTGCTGCTGGACCGCAACTTCTACCGTCAGCTCCAAGAGCAGTAACCGGCTCAGCCCGGCCCGCCGGCCCCTCTTCCCATCCGCGTTTAATTAAATTTTTCTGAATGTGACTTTGGTCACTGAATCAGACCAATCTGTCCGCTTATGATCGGGCCATTGTCGGGGCGTCCCTCTCCCCTCCCTCCCCGGATGCCCTGACAGCCTCCCTGTTTAAACTCGCCGGCCCGTTCCTCACG
Organism: Rhodospirillaceae bacterium; assembly: GCA_002706405.1. GTDB lineage: Bacteria > Pseudomonadota > Alphaproteobacteria > Rhodospirillales > Casp-alpha2 > UBA1479. The sequence continues at coordinate 34,317 of PALN01000065.1, forward strand.
GGCCGGTTTTCTTTTGCGCAGGGCACGCGCGTGGACCCGCCGCGGGCAGGGCGCAACGAGCCAGGATGCGAAACTCGGATTTGGTCGGAAGGGGGGGAATGGTGCCGCCTGGGTGACTCGAACACCCGACCCCCGCATTACGAATGCGATGCTCTACCAACTGAGCTAAGGCGGCGATGCGGCCATGGGCCGCGTTTTCCAGGCGGAAACTCTATCAGGCGGGCCTGCAAGTCAAGTTCAAACACGCGTCCCCTGGTCAGACCGTGCTGTTCACGTCGATCCTTTGCCCTCGGGCGCTGGCAGGCGGGCCGTTCCACCGTCGGCGACGACATCCGCACGTCCCTCCAGCGCGCCGCCATGAAGCCCGGCATGGGGCGGCGTGCGCCAAGAATACCCGTCGAACTGCCCGCAGTTGGAACAGGTCACGGTCCATTCCGGGGCCGCGTTGCCGCAATGGGCGCAGACCCAGGCGTTGTCCGGCCCCGCCGTGGCCGCGCGCAGCAGCCATTCACGGGCCCGCGCGGGGTCTTCGGCCTCGCCGTCCTCGACCGCCGCCAAAAGGCGCAGGGCGCGCCCGGCATAGCCGTCGTGATCGGCGGCATCCAGCACCTGTTCGAGATTCTTGCGCGCCTCCCCCCACAGCGCCGCGTCGGCGGCAGCCCGGGCGAGAGCCAGATGGCTTTCCGGATGGTCCGGATTCGTGCGCGCCAGTTTTTCCATGGCCTTGACGGCGGCCAACGCGTCGTCGGCCCGCCGCGCGATCAGGTATTCCCGGGCAAGGTCCGGATGGGGGGCGGTCATCCAGGCCTTTTCGATCAGGCCGGCGGCCCGCCGGTCCTTGCCATCGGCAGCCAGAAGGTGGGCCAGGCGCGCCGCCGCGGGCACAAGGTCCGGCGCCAGGTCATGGGCCCGGCGCAGATACTTGAATTCGGCCGCCGGGTCGCCGTCGGCATGGGCCCGCCGTGCCTGCTCGAAGGCCAGCACGCCCTTGCGCCGCTCGGCCGTGGCGCGGTCGACCAGTTTGCGCCGGCCAAGCTCGTCATTGGTCACGCTGGCGTCCAGCCACAGGCCCGACTGGGCCTGCAGGTCGAACAGGGTCGTCGCCACCCATTCGCTGGCCGGACGCAGGCGGTAGGCGCGGCGCGCCAGGTCAAGCGCGCGGTCGCGGTCGCCCTTGGCCAGGGCCTGCGACAACAGGCCGCGCAGGCCGAGGAACGCCGTTTCCGGGCGCTCCGACATGGCCTTGAAGAAAGCCTCCGCCGCCTTGTCGTCACCGCCCAGTTGCGCCGCCTGGGCCGACAGCAGCATGGTCAGGGGCGGCTCGTTAAGCAGCACCTCTGCCCGCTTGGAATGCTTTTTGGCTTCCGCCGGATCGCCGGCGGCGACGGCGACCATGCCCCGGGTCAGGGCTTCATAGCCGCGCCGGCGGCGGCGTTCGCGCCAGGCGGTGGCGATCGTGCCCGGTGCGCGGCGCAGGAAGATCCACCCCCGATAGAACAGGGCCGACGCGCCCATCAGCAGCGCCACCACGGCGATCATCAGGGCGGCCGAGGTTTCGATCTGATAGCCGCGCCATTCCGCCCGGATCATGCCGGGGCTATCGGTCAGCCACAGGACGGCAGCGATCAGGATGGCGAGAAAGGCGAGGAATCGGAGGGCGCGGAACATGGTCTGTTTCCCGTTCAGCCGCCGGCCTTGGGCGGGGCGATGAGGGACAGGGCATGGACATGCAGGTTTGCCACGGCCTTTTCCGCCGTCAGGCGCTCTTCGGCGGCACGCAGCCAGGGGGCGATGACCTCGGCCGGCTTGCCCTTGAGAAGCGTGAGGGCCTCGACCGCCGAGCGCAGATCGCCGGCCGCCAACAGAGCATCGACCCGTGACACCAGGGCATCGATGGAATCGTCGGGCGCCGTGTTGCCGACGCGCCGGATGGTGACCAACGACGCCAGCCGCGCCGCCGCTTCGGCGAACCAGCCGTCCCCTTCCGCCGCCCCTGCGGCATTGACGATGGGACCGGCCAAGGTCGTGAACCGGGTCCGCAGCACGGCCAGGGTCGAAATCCCGCGATCCGCATACGGCGTCAGGGTTTCCAGAATCTGGGTGATGGCGGGGCGGCCGTCGGCAAGGGCCTTGAGCGCCTCCAGATCGGCGGCGAAGGGGGTGCCTTCGCGCATGGCGTCACGCAACTGGGCCGTCGCCAGGACGATGGCGCTGGCCGCCGCACTATTGGCGACGGTGTCCTTGCCGTCAGTTTCCTGTTCCAGGCGCTTCAGGCGTTCGGCCATGGCGTCGAGGGCGGATTTCACTTCCGGGTCCGGTCCGGCCACGGCAGCCGGCGCGCCGTCGGCCTTGCCCTTTTCGATCTGGTCCACCCGCGCCGCCAGGGCGCCGACCTGGCCGCCGCCCTGTTCCAGTTCGGCCAGACGTTCGGACAGCACCTTGAGGGATTCCGCGGCGGCCACCGTGCTGGCCGGGGCTTCCGCCGCCTTGACCAGATTGCGGGCTTCGGCCACGGCCTGTTCGACCTCGGACAGGCGGGTCATCAGGGTTTTCAGTTCATCCTGAAAGCGCGCGCGCTCCTGTTCCAATTGATGCAGGGTGCCGGTCTTTTCCTGCTCCAGGGCCTGGACCCGACCGGCCAGCTCGCTGATCACCGGGCCTTCGGCATCCGCGACCGTCAATTGGGGAAAGACCTGCGCCAGATAGGGCGACCACCAGGGCCAGGTCACCGCCGCCGTGCCCACGCAAATGCCGAGCGCCAACGTGAGCCAGGCCAGGGCCCGCGCCGCGCCTGCCGTGCGCGCGGGCGGCGGGATGAATGCCGCCGGGCCGTCCGGCTTGACCGGATCGGGTTTGTTTGCCGCCGCCGGGGCCGCCGCGGTCTCGACCGACGCGTCGGCGGCGGCCGGCGTTGCGTCCACATCGGCTTTATCCGCAGGAGCAGCGGCGGCATCGGGCTTGGCGGCGTCGGCGGCCTTGGGTGCTGCGGCCGCTGCCGGGGAACGACCCTTGGCCTTGGTCCGTTTGGCGCTGGCGCGTTTTCGCGGCGGGGTGGTCATGGTCCGATGGCTCCCATCTGGTCTGCGTCGTCTTGAGATTCGGGCCCGCCCCCGGCGGCGTCGGAATTACTGCTGTCGAAGCAGGTTCTGGCGGGCCGGCAAGCGTCGGAGTCCAAGGTACGTGGAGCCGCATCCCGGCGCAAGGCGCGACGCCTTAACCGAGCGCCGCGGCGGCCACCGCGTCCATCATGGCCTGCTCCGTCGGCTGCGCCGTGACGACCAGCCCGGGCCAGCCCGCGCCGGCCCGGGCGGCCACGTTGTTGCTGAGGCAGAACGCGGTCACGTCCTTCAGCGCCGCGCACAACCCGGCGGCCTGAACCAGCTCGCGGAACAGGGCCGCCGTGCGCGGTGAATACAGCAGCACCGCCGCCACCGAACCGTCGCGAAGCGCCGCCTGCGCCGCCGCGGGCAGGTCTGCCACGGGCTGTGCGTCGTAAAGTACGCTGCGCCGGCAGGTATATCCGGCCTGGGCCAGCATGCCCGCGAGATCGCCCGCAACCTTGCTGCCCGCCACATGCAGCAGAACCCCGCCGCCGGGCCGGAGCCGCGCCGCCGCCAGACGCGCCAGATCGTCGACATCGCCGCCGGCACTTTCGACCTCGGCGAAACCCAAATCGCGGGCCGCGCGGGCCGTGGCGTCGCCGACGGCCAGCACGGGCAGACGGGTTTCCGCCCCCGCCTGACGCGCGGCCAGGGCGCGCGCCCCGTTGGCGCTGGTCACCAGAAGCGCCTGCACCCCCGCCAGATCAAGGGGCGGGCCGGGCAGGAAGCGGACCGCCATCAAGGGCGTGATGAGAGGGTCGTGGCCCAGGTCCCGAAGCCGCGCCGCCGTCGCCGCGGCATCCTGTTCCGGACGTGTAACAAGAACGCGGGCCATGGCTCAGTCCCCGCCGTCGGGCCCGGGATCGTCCAGGAACCCGGGGCCGCCCATGGCTTTGAGCTGTTCGCCCAGATCGCGGCCGAGGCGATAGGCATCGACGGTCCGGCCGCTGCGCCGGGCGCGGTGCAACGCGCTGCCGTCGCCGCGGGCGACCAGGCCGTCGAGGGTCAAATCGCCGCCGTCTTCGGACAGTCGGGCCAAGCCGCCGATGGGCGTGCGGCAGGACCCGTCGAGCGCTTCGAGCATGGCGCGCTCCGCCGTGACCCGCGCCAGGGTCGGCGGATGGTTGATGGCATCGAGCAATTCCAGCACCCGGTCATCGCCCGCCCGGCAGGTAATGGCGACGGCTCCCTGGGCAACCGCGGGCAGCATGGCGTCGGGATCGATCGCCTGGGTCACCACATCGGCCCGGCCCAGGCGGTTCAACCCGGCACAGGCCAGCAGGGTGGCATCCGCCTGGCCCTCGGCCAGCTTGGCGAGGCGCGTCTGCACGTTACCGCGAAAGGTCACGCATTGCAGGTCCGGCCGCCAGTTCAGCAGCTGCGCCTGCCGGCGCACGGACGCGGTCCCGACCAGAGCCCCGGAAGGCAGATCGGCCAAGGATTGATACTTGTCCGAAATAAAGGCGTCACGGGGATCTTCCCGGTCCAGCACGGCGGCGATGACGACACCGTCGGGCATCCAGGTTTCCAGGTCCTTCATGGAATGGACGGCCAGATCGACCCGGTTGTCCAAGAGAGCGCGGTCGATTTCCTTGGAAAACAGGCCCTTGCCGCCGATGTCGGCGAGCGGCCGGTCGAGCACCAGATCGCCCGTGGTCTTGATGTCGACGATCGACGTCGGGCCCAGGGGCGTCGGCTTGCCGTGGGCGGCTTCGATCAGGTCGCGCGCCGCATGGGCCTGGGCCAGCGCCAGCGGGCTGGCGCGGGTGCCGATGCGCAGGAATTTCGGATCGGTCGGGTCGATGGGTTCGGTCACGGGCGAAAAAGCCTTTTGGTTGTCCGGCGGGCGACAGAGTAAAGTCCCCGGCCATTGCCGCAACCACGAATTTCACCCATGTAGAGAGCCATGCGCGTTCTGGGTATCGAAACCAGCTGTGACGAGACCGCCGCCGCCGTGGTGAGCGACGGGCGCGAGGTGCTGTCCAACGTGGTGCATCAGCAATTGGCCGACCACCAGCCCTTCGCCGGCGTGGTGCCGGAGGTCGCGGCCCGCGCGCATCTGGACCAGGTCGGCCGCGTCGTGCAGGCGGCCCTCGACCAATCGGGCGTCGGCTGGGACGGCATCGACGCCGTCGCCGCCACGGCGGGACCAGGGCTGATCGGCGGCGTGCTGGTCGGCGTGATGACGGGAAAGGCCCTGGCGGCGGCGCGCGGCCTCCCCTTTGTCGCCGTCAATCATCTGGAAGCCCATGCACTGACCGCGCGGCTGACCGATGACGTGGCGTTCCCCTATCTGCTGCTGCTGGTCTCGGGCGGGCATTGCCAACTGCTGGTGGTGGAGGGCGTCGGCCGCTATCGGCGGCTCGGCACCACCATCGACGACGCCGTCGGCGAGGCCTTCGACAAGACGGCGAAAATGCTGGGCCTGGGCTATCCCGGCGGCCCGGCCGTGGAGCGGGCGGCGCGGGCCGGCGACCCCACGCGGTTCGACCTGCCACGGCCCTTGAAGGGGCGTGCCGGCTGTGACTTTTCCTTCTCCGGGCTGAAGACCCGGGTGCGCATGGCGATCGAAGGCCTGCCGCCGGGGCCGATGGCGGACACGGACATCACGGACCTTTGCGCCTCGTTCCAGGCGGCGGTCGCCGACACCCTGGCCGAGCGCACGGGCCGCGCCATCGAGATGTTCCAGGCGGATCATCCCGCGGGCACCCTGGTCGTCGCCGGCGGCGTCGCCGCCAATCAGGCGATCCGGGCGCGGCTGCAGGATCTGGCGGCCAAGCGGGGATTGGCCTTCGCCGTGCCGGCGCCGGCGCTGTGCACCGACAACGGAGCCATGGTTGCCTGGGCCGGGGTGGAACGGTTCCGCCTGGGCCTGACCGACGGCCTTGATTTCCGCCCGCGCCCGCGCTGGCCGCTCGACCCCGATGCGCCCAAGGCCATCGGCGCCGGGGTCAAGGCATAAGAACGAAGAATGCGCCATCTGCCTCTTTCCAGTCTCGGCACCGGCCTATAAAAGGAAAGCCATGGAACGTTTCGCCGTCATCGGCGCCGGGGCCTGGGGCACGGCGCTTGCCATGGTCGCCCGCCGGGCGGGCCGCTCGGTGATCCTGCAGGCCCATGAAGCCGACGTCGCCGACGAGATCAATTCGAACCATCAAAACCCCTATCTGCCCGGCGTGACCCTGGACCCCGCCATCGAGGCCACGACCGACATGACGACCGCGATCCAAGGGGTCGACGCGGCCATCCTGGTCGCCCCGTCGCAGTTTCTCCGCCCGGTGACCGCGTCCATGTCCGTATCCGGGCCGTTCAAGGCGCCGGTCCTGATCTGCGCCAAGGGAATCGAAAACGGCACCTGCAAGCTGATGACCGAGGTCGTGGCCGAAACCCTGCCGGCGGCCCCCCAGGCCGTTCTGTCCGGGCCGACCTTCGCCATCGAGGTCGCCAAGGAAATTCCTTCGGCCGTGACCTTGGCCGCCGAAGACGGCGAACTGGCGGAACAGTTCATCCAGGCCTTCGGCACGCCGCGGTTCCGGCCCTACCGCTCGGAAGATCCCATCGGCGCCGAGGTCGGGGGGGCGGTGAAGAACGTCCTGGCGATCGCCTGCGGCATCGTGCAGGGCCGGGGCATGGGCGACAATACCCGGGCCGCCTTGATCACTCGGGGCCTCGCCGAAATCGTGCGCTTGGGCCTGGCCAAGGGGGCGCAGGCGGAAACCCTGATGGGGCTGTGCGGGATCGGCGATCTGACCCTGACCTGCAACGCCCTGCAATCGCGCAATTTTTCCCTGGGCGTGGCCCTGGGCCAGGGCCGGCCGCTGGCCGAGATTCTGGGAGAACGCAAGGCCGTGACCGAGGGCGTGTTTTCCGCCCGCGCGGTGATCGAGCTGGCCGGGCGGCTTGGCGTCGACATGCCGATCTGCACCGCCGTCAACGCCATCGTCAATCACGGCCGGGACATCGACCGCATGATCGAAAGCTTGCTAGCCCGCCCCTTCACCAAGGAATTGTGAGCCCACAACACCCCAGCCCCCGATACGCCCCAAACCCGCTACGACCCAAACCCGCTACGACCCAAACCCGCTACGACCAAGAAACGTCAGCCAGAAGGAACGCCCCATGCATTACATCGTGTTCGCCATCGACAAGCCCGGCCATGTCGACATGCGCCAGAGCATCCGCCCGGATCACCTGGAATACCTGAAGTCCCAGAAGGACATCATCGTCACCGCCGGGCCCATGCAGTCCGACGACGGTGAGGCCATGATCGGCAGCATGCTGGTGATCGATGTGGCAGACCGCGCCGCCGCCGAGGCCTTCGCCAAGGGCGACCCCTATGCCAAGGCGGGCCTGTTCGAAAGCACGGTCATCAAGCGCTGGAAGCGCACCATCCCCGCCGAATGATCCCAAGCTTGAGCGCCCGGCCATGACGGAACACACCCTTTGCCGACTGGACGACATTGCCGACGGCGGGTCGGCCGGGTTCGAGGTCGCGGGAAAGTCGGTCATGGCGATCCGCCAGGGTGACCAGGTCTATGCCTATGTCAATTCCTGCCCCCATGTGGGCACGCCCTTGGACATGTGGCCGGGGCGGTTCCTGACCCGGGACGGGGAATACATCCTCTGCGCCACCCATGGCGCCCTGTTCCGCATCGAGGACGGCCATTGCGTGGCCGGTCCCTGCGTCGGGCGCGGCCTGACGCCGGTTGAAACACGGGTCGAAAATGACGTTGTAAATATTTACAAAACCGACTGATGTATTTGTAAATAAAGGAAAAAATCGTCAGAGCGCACTTGCGCATTCGCTAATTTTTTCCTATCCAACAGTCTGCCTTGCCGCTTTCCAGGGCGCTATGCCTTGTTCTTGGATGAGATTTAGCCATACCATTCAGGTCCGCAGGGGGAATCGGGGTGCCGCCCCGATGCGGGGAAACGGTAAACGGCACAGCCTTTCGCGGGCGACCGCGGGCTGACGCAGGGAATGAGATCGGGCGGGACGCAGACCGGGCCCGCGCCAAAAAAGCGGCGCATGCCGCGTGCATTATTGGGAGGTTGCAACCGTCATGTCTGAAGATCAATTGTTTCCGGTGCCCGACGCCGTCGCCAAAGCATCGCTGTGCACCAACGACCAATACCTGGAAATGTACAAGCAGTCCGTCGACGACCCGGACGCCTTCTGGGGCGAGCAGGGCAAGCGTCTGGACTGGATGAAGCCCTACACCAAGGTCAAGAACGTCAGCTACGACTACGGCAACGTTTCCATCAAGTGGTACGAGGACGGCAGCCTGAACGCCTCGGTCAACTGCATCGACCGGCACTTGGCCAAGCGCGGCGACCAGGTCGCCATCATCTGGGAAGGCGACGACCCCAAGGACGACGCCAAGATCACCTATAAGGAACTGCACGAACACGTCTGCCGCCTGGCCAACGCCATGAAGGCGCGCGGCATCAAGAAGGGCGACGTGGTCACGATCTACATGCCCATGGTGCCGGAAGCGGCCTATGCCATGCTGGCCTGCACGCGCATCGGCGCCATCCATTCCATCGTGTTCGGCGGGTTTTCGCCGGACGCGCTCGCGGGCCGTATCGAGGATTGCAAATCGACCTGCGTCATCACCGCCGATGAAGGCATCCGCGGCGGGCGGCCGATCCCGCTCAAGGTCAACACGGACGCCGCCATCGAAAAATGCGGCGGCGTGGATACTGTCTTCGTGGTCAAGCGCACGGGGGCCGACATCAACTGGGTCGAGGGCCGCGACGTCTGGTACGAGGAAGCGACCGCCGCCGCTGACGCCGATTGCGAACCGGAGGAGATGAACGCGGAAGACCCGATGTTCATCCTCTATACCTCGGGCTCGACCGGCAAGCCCAAGGGCGTGCTGCACACCACGGGCGGCTACATGGTCTATGCCTCCATCACCCATCAATACGTGTTCGATTATCACGACGGGGAAATCTACTGGTGCACGGCCGACGTCGGCTGGGTCACCGGCCACAGCTACATCGTCTATGGCCCGCTCGCCAACGGCGCCACGACCCTGATGTTCGAAGGGGTGCCCAACTACCCGTCCATGTCCCGCTTCTGGGAAGTCTGCGACAAGCATCAGGTCAACATCTTCTACACGGCGCCGACGGCGATCCGCGCCCTGATGCGTGACGGCGACGAACCGGTCAAGAAGACCTCGCGCTCGTCGATCCGCCTGCTGGGATCGGTCGGCGAGCCGATCAACCCGGAAGCCTGGCTGTGGTATTACAACGTGGTCGGCGACGGCCGCTGCCCCATCGTCGACACCTGGTGGCAGACGGAAACCGGCGGCATCATGATCACCCCGCTGCCGGGTGCGACGGCGTTGAAGCCGGGGTCCGCGACGCGGCCCTTCTTCGGTGTCCAGCCGCAGATCGTCGATGCCGACGGCAATCCGCTTGAAGGGGCGACGGAGGGCAACCTCTGCATCATCGAAAGCTGGCCGGGCCAGATGCGCAGCGTCTACGGCGACCACAAACGGTTCGAAGACACCTACTTCGCCACCTACAAGGGCAAGTACTTCACCGGTGACGGCTGCCGCCGCGACGAAGACGGATATTACTGGATCACCGGCCGCGTCGACGACGTCATCAACGTGTCCGGCCACCGCATGGGCACGGCCGAGGTCGAAAGCGCGCTGGTCGCCCATCCCAAGGTCGCCGAGGCCGCCGTCGTCGGCGCGCCCCACGACATCAAGGGTCAGGGCATCTACGCCTATGTCACGCTCAACGCCGGTGAGACGCCGTCGGACGAGCTGAAGAAAGAACTGGTGCAATGGGTGCGCAAGGAAATCGGCCCCATCGCCAGCCCCGATTGGCTGCAATGGGCGCCGGGTCTGCCCAAGACGCGGTCGGGCAAAATCATGCGTCGTATCCTGCGCAAGATCGGCGAGGACGATTTCTCCAACCTGGGCGACACCTCGACCCTGGCCGACCCGGCCGTGGTCGATGATCTGGTCAACAACCGCCAGAACCGAACCCGCTAAGCCGCCGCATCATCCGAGCAAGAAAGGCGGGACCCTTCGGTCCCGCCTTTTTGCTGCCTGACGCAGGGAAAAGATTATTCCGCGGCAACCATGGTCCGGACCAGAAGCAACAGGTCCTTGGCGTTGTCGAACTGCTTTTCCGCGCAGCGCTGTTTCGCCAGTTCCATGACCTTCAGCAGAATCTCTTCGGACTTGCCTTCCACGGCGGGGTTCTCGTCAATTGCGGCGGCCGTGTCCTTCATCACCTGAAGGCATTGTTTTTCGTCCCGGATGTCCTGGGCCTGAACTGGCGGCGAAACCACCGTACCGAAAGCAACGACGGAGAAAACGGCAGCGATGAGGCCGAGCCGGCCGATATGAAGGGGCATGTCAAATCTCCATTGGTTGGTTGGTCGAACAATGCCGGCCCACGCACGCGAATTTTTCCTGCCAACCAGGCATGGAAAACACGATTCGGGTTTGTGCTGTTTCACCGGACGCAGCCTGTCCGCGCGTTGGCGGCGCTCGTCACGCGTCGCTTTTTTCAGTCGCTCCTAATATACCAGAACGGCGGATACCCCGCTACTGGACAAACAGATGACCGAGTACCGCACGCCCCTTGTTCACGCCATGCGCAGGCCCGCGTTCTTCAGCGGGAAATCGCGGATGCGTCTGCCCGTGGCGGCGAAGATGGCGTTGAGCACGGCAGGGGCGGCCACGGCGATGGTCGGCTCGCCGACCCCGCCCCAGAACCCGCCCGACGGCAGAACCTCGGCTTCGACCTTGGGCATGTCCTTGATGCGCATGACCTCGTAGGTATCGAAATTCTGCTGTTCGACCCGCCCGTCCTTGACCGTGCATTCGCCCATCAGCATGGCCGACAGGCCGTAGACGAAGGAGCCTTCGACCTGGGCCGCGATCTGCTGCGGGTTGACGGCATGGCCCGGGTCCGTGGCCGCGACGATGCGGTGGATTTTCACCACGCCGTCGGGCGTGACCGAAACCTCGGCGCAGGCCGCCACATAACTGGCGAAGGCGTTGCAATGGGCAAGGCCGCGAAACACGCCCTTGGGCGCGGGCGTGCCCCAGCCGGCCTTGTCCGCCACGGCTGTCAGCACCGCCCGGCTTTGCGGATGGTCCTTCATGTATTTGAGCCGGAACGCCAGCGGGTCCTGGCCGGCGATATGGGCCAATTCGTCCATGAAGCATTCCAAATAGATCACGTTCTGGTTGGCGTTGACGCCGCGCCAGAAGCCGGGCCGCAGGTGCGGGTTGCGCATGGCATGGTCGACCAGCAGGGTGGGAAAGCCGTAGCTGATCGCGTGATCGCCCTTGGGGGCGAGGCATTGGAAGGTGACCGGATCCATCCCGGCCCGAAGCCGCCCCGGCATGATGCCGGCCAGGATCGACTGGCCCGAGATGCGCACGCGCAGGCCCGTGATTTCGCCGTTGTCGTCGAGCCCCGCGGTCAGGCGGCATTGGGTGATCGGGTGATAGGCGCCGTGGGTCATGTCCTCTTCCCGGGTCCACAGCAGCTTCACCGGCGTGCCCGGCATCTGCTTGGCGATCAGCACCGCCTGGCGCACGTAATCATGGACCGGCCCGGCGCCCCGCCGCCCGAAGCCGCCGCCCAGCAGCGTCTTGTAGACGTCGCATTTACCGGCGGGCAGACCCGCGGCTTCGGCCGCCACACCCAGGGCCGATTCCCCGTTCTGGGTCGGGCACCAGACCTCGCAGCGGTCGGGGGTCCACAGGGCCGTGGCGTTCATGGGCTCCATGGTCGCGTGGTGCTGGAACGGATAGGAATAGGTCGCCTGCACCTGTTTGACCGAGGCGGCGATGGCCACCGGCGCGTCGCCGACCTGGTGGGCGACGAAGGCGTCCTTGGCGTCCAGGCCGTCGGCCACCATGGCCGTGATGTCGGCGCTGTCGACCTTGGCATGGGGGCCTTCGTTCCAGTCAACGGGCAGGGCGTCGATCGCCGTTTTCGCCTGCCACCATTTGTCGGCGATCACGGCGACGGCGTCGTCGCCGACGGCGACCACCTTCTTCACGCCGGGCATGCCCATGACTTTCGACGCGTCGAAAGATTCCAGCTTGGCCCCGAACAGGGGGTATTGGCGGATCGCCGCGTTGAGCATGCCGGGCAGTTTCAGGTCCGTGCCGTAGAGCTGCTTGCCGGTCAGCTTGTCGGCCGTGTCCAGCCGTTTGAGCGGCTGGCCCGCGATGCTCCAGTCCTTGGGGTCCTTCAAGGCGACCGCGTCCGGCACGGGCAGCTTGGCGGCGGCTTCGGCGACCCTGCCGTAGGTCGTCGTGCGGCCCGTGGCGCCATGGGTGATGACCCCCTTGGCAGTGGTGCAGTCCGTCGGCGCGACGCCCCAGGCATTGGCCGCCGCCGTCACCAGCATCTGGCGTGCCGCAGCACCACCTTCGCGCACGTAATCGTGGGACCCCCGGATGCCCCGGCTGCCGCCCGTCGCGAAGCTTTTCCACACCTTGCCGCGGGCCAGGTTGGTGCCCGGCGTAGGGTATTCCGTGGTCACACGGACCCAGTCGCAATCCAATTCCTCGGCCACCAGTTGGGCCAGGCCGGTCAGCGTGCCCTGCCCCATTTCCGAGCGCGCGATGCGGATGACCACGGTCTCATCCGGCCGCACCACGACCCAGGCGGTGATCTCGTCCGCCTGCCCGGCGCCGGCGAGGGCCGCGCCGCCGCCGCTTGAAAGCGGCACGCGGAAACCCAGGACCAGACCGGCGGCCCCGGCGGCGGTCAGGAAGGTTCTGCGGGAAACGTTCATCGATGTCGTCATGTCCGATCCTCCCCCTACGCTTTGCGGCCGGCGGCCTGATGGATACCGGCGCGCACGCGCTGGTAGGTGCCGCAGCGGCAGATGTTGGAGATTTCAGCGTCGATGTCGGCGTCCGTGGGCTTGGGGTTTTTTGCCAACAGCGCCGCCGCCGCCATGATCATGCCGGTCTGACAGTAGCCGCATTGCGGCACGTCGAGATCCAACCAAGCCTGCTGCACGGGGTGGGAGCCGTCCGGCGACAGGCCTTCGATGGTGACGATCTTGTCCGTCGCGGCGACAGCTTCCAGCGGCAGGGCGCAGGACCGAACGGCCTCGCCGTTCACATGCACGGTGCAGGCCCCGCAGGCGGCGATGCCGCAGCCGTATTTGGCGCCGGTCAGGTCGAGATACTCACGCAGTACCCACAACAGGGGCGTCGCCCCGTCGGCGTCGACCGTAACGGTCCTGCCGTTGACGTTGATCTTCGCCATGGGGCGATCCTCCGGAATTTGAAAATGAGATTGCGGTGATGTTCCGCCCGCCTGGGCGAAATGTCTAATCACATTGTGATGACGGGACAGGGCGCGGCGCCGGTCAGCTTTCGTAACGCGTGTTGCCGCGGCGGTTGGTGTCGATGGGCAGTTCCATCAGCAGCGGCTGATGGGCGCGCTGGGAACAGTTCTTGCGCGGGCACAAATGGCAGTTGATGCCGATGGGCGCGAACAGTTCGTCGTCGCGGCTGTTGAAGGGGGCGGCATAGGCGAGGCGATGGGCGTGCTTCAATTCGCAGCCCAACGAGAGCGCGAGGCGGCGGTCCTGGGTGTCGCGCGAAAACACCGGGCGCTCCGTGGTTCGTGACATGGTGAAGAAGCGTTCCCCGTCCGGCAGTTCCACGAACTGCGGCACGATGACGCCCGGCGTGCGGAACGAGGTGTGGATGTTCCACACCGGGCAGGCGCCGCCGTAATCCGCGATGTTGAACGAGGTCGAATTGAACCGCTTGGTGACGTTGCCGGCCTTGTCGACGCGCAGAAAAAAGAACGGCACGCCCTTGGCACCGTCGCGCTGCAACGTCGTCAAGCGGTGGCAAACCATCTCGAAGGACACGCCGAAGGCGGCGGCCAGGCGGTCGACGTCATATCGGGTGTCCTCCGCCGCCTCGAAAAACGGGCCGTAGGGCATGAGGAAGGCGGCGGCGAAATAATTGGCGAGTTCGACATGGCAACGCGCGACGGCGGTGTCCGAACGGAAGGCGCTGTCGGCCGTCAGCTTTTCCAACAGGGCGGGCAGTTCCACCAGGCACAGCACATGAGCCAGCTGGAACACCCGGTTCTGATGGTCGAGCGCTTCCGACAGATAGATCATCGATTCCGCTTCGTCATGGATGCGCAGCGCCTGGCCCATGGCTTCGATGGCGGCCGTGCGGACCTCAAGCCCATGGACCCGCATGAGCCGGCCCTTGAGCACGGAATAGATGTCGTCGACCTCGCAGGGCGTGGCGGCGCGCAGGCGTTCGGCCGCCGCCTCCAGATCGGGGAAGTGGTTGGAATGATCGCGGAAGAAATCGTGGATGATGCGTTCCGGCGTCGATGACAGCAGGTCCGCCGGCATGCCTTCGCTGCCCAGCCGCATCATGTTTTCCAGCGCGTTTCGGTGATTGCGATAGAGATGCAGGAAATGCTCGACCAGCCGGGGCGCATGATCGATGGCGGCGCGCAGTTCCTGCAGGTCGGGAAGGCCGCCGGTGAACAGCGGATCCTGCAGCATGTTGCGCAAATCGGCCAGCTGGGTCGAGCTCTCGTCCTGAATCAGGTCGCGCCAATCGACGCCGTAGGCATCGGACAGCGACATCAGCATGGTCACGGACAGGGACCGCTGATTGTTTTCCAGCAGATTGACATAGGCCGTACTGACCCCCAGGGCCGTCGCCATTTCCGCCTGGGTTTGTCCGTGTTCGCGGCGCAACTGGCGCAGCCGCGGCCCGACCAACGTCTTGCGCATGCGCATGCCGGGGTCCTTTCCCGATCGCCCTATTAACAGTTTTACATATTACTAATTTTGTTGCCAATACAAATAACACATAAACCCGAAATTCCGTGCCTGTCTGGTATACCAGCGCTAGGGTCCCGGCGAATACATCGTCCGCGTGCAGGGGCGACGATGGAACGCAACGACATTCGAGGAGACCCGACATGGCACATAACATTCTCATCCTTGGCGCTTCCTACGGCTCCCTGCTCGGCACCAAACTGTTGATGGCCGGCCACAACGTGACCCTGGTGTGCCGCGAGGAAACGGCCAAGCTGATCAACGAACACGGCACCGAAGTCCGCATCCGCCTGAAGGGCGAGGACGCGCATCGCACCTTCCGTTCCCAGGACCTGCCCGGCCGCCTGGACGCCCAGACCCCGGAAAACGTCGCCGCCGGCGCCTATGACCTGGTCGGCCTGGCCATGCAGGAGCCACAGTATTCCGCGCATTCACTGCGCACGCTGTTGATCCGCATCGCCGACGCCGGCATCCCGTGCCTGTCGATCATGAACATGCCGCCGCTGCCGTTCCTCAAGCGGATTCCCGGCCTCGACACGGGCAAGCTGGAAGCGGCCTATACCAACCCCCGTGTCTGGGACCGTTTCGACCCCGACCTGATGACGCTGTGCAGCCCCGATCCACAGGCCTTCCGCCCGCCCGAGGAAGGCGCCAACGTGTTGCACGTCGGCCTGCCGACAAATTTCAAGGCCGCGCGCTTCGGCGACCGCGAGGCCAACAAGCTGCTCGACCGCTTGGACGCCGATATCGCCGCCGTGCGCGTCGGCCGGTCGGACGTGCCGGTCAAGTTGAAGGTCTTCGACTCGCTATTCGTGCCGCTTGCGAAATGGTCCATGCTGCTGACGGGAAATTACCGCTGCGTGACGCGGGACGATGTCCGGCCGATTCGCGATGCCGTGCATGAAAACCTGGCCCAATCGCGCCTGATCTACCATCACGTCGATGCCATTGCCCGCCGGCTTGGCGCCGATCCGGGCGATGCGGTGCCGTTCGAGAAATACGCCAACGCGGCGGAGAACCTGGTGAAACCGTCTTCCGTCGCCCGCGCCGTGGCGGCCGGGTCGCCGGTCATCGAACGTGTCGACATGCTGGTTCAATTGATCGGCCGATCCCTCGGCATGGCCAATCCGGACATCGACGAGATCATCGCCACGGTCGATGCCCGCTTGGCCCAGAATCAGCGCCAATCGGCGTAGGGCGCAATCCATCGCAGGAATGTTTCCTTCCACCTTGCGCGGGCGGGGCCTTCGGGTTCCGCCCTTTTCTTTTGCCCCGGCCCTGGTCCGGCAACGTTGATTTCCGAGACCGGATCGCGCATCGTCCGGGACCGCCCGGCACCATGGCCGGGCCATCAGCAAAACAGCAAAAGACATAATAAAGGGACGGAACATGACGAAAGACGCCATCGCCGAATTGTTGGACCCCACGGTCCTGCAGGTCGGAATCAATCTGGGCAACATTCTTCTGGTCACCGGCAAGAAGGCCAACGGCGACCCCGAGGGCATCGCCCCCGACATGGCCGCGGCCATTGCCGACAAGCTGGGAATCAAGGTGAAATTCAACACCTTCGCCACCCCGGGCGAGGTCGCCGACGCGGCCGAGCGCGGCGAATGGGACATCGGCCTGATCGCCATCGAGCCGAAACGGGCCGAGGTCATCGATTTCTGCAACGCCTATGTACAGATCGAAGCCACCTATCTGGTGCCCGACGCCTCGCCCTTCCAGAAGGTCGAAGACGTGGACGCGCCGGGCGTGAAGATCGCCGTTTCCGAACGCGCCGCCTACGACCTTTACCTCACCCGTACCCTGAAGCATGCGGAACTCGTCCGCGCCCAGGGCCTGCCCGGGGCGTTCGAGCTGTTCAAGCGGGAGAAGCTGGACGCATTGGCCGGCCTGGTTCCCGCCCTCCGCGACAACGCCAAGGACATGCCGGGCACGCGGCTTTTGCCGGGCCGCTATACGGCGGTGAAACAGGCCATCGGCACCCGCCACGGCAAGCCTGCCTTGAAGGCGGTCGTGCAGGCCTTCATCGCGGACGCCGTCTCGAGCGGTTTCGTCCAAAGCCTGATCGACAAGCATGGCGTGACCGGCAAGCTGGCGGTCGCGAGCGACGACTGATCAGGGGAAACACGGGGGGCGGCAGTCGCCCCCCTTAAACCCGGCTCAGGCCCCGCGGGCCATCTGCTTAACGCGCTGCAGGTTCTTTTCGATGACGATGACGCGCTTCTGATTGCCGGCGGCGCGGTAGATTTCCGATGCGCCGGAAAAATATTTCTGCGCATCGGCGACCAGTTGCGGCGACGGCTGACGCTTGGCCAGGGCGAAGCAGGCGGCTCCTAAGTTGTTGGCCGTCTGCGCCCACAACAGCGGCACCAGTTCCTTCTTGCGCACGTCCAACGCCTGCTTGAAGGCGTCGACCGCCTTGGCCGCCAGTTCCGGCCCTTGGGCCCGTTCGGCAAGCGCCAGCAAGACCGTGCCATAGCCGTTCATGGCCTCGGCCCAGCGGCCGGGGTTCAATTCCACGTCGAAGGCGGCAAGTGCGCTTTCAAAGGCCTGGGCCGATTCCTTGAGCCGCGTCGGCGTGGTTTCCTTATTGCCGATCTTGTAGAGCACCATGGCCGTGTTGATCAGCGCCAGGGCGTATTCATTGGGATACTTGTCGCGGCCCAAGGCATCGGCGACCTCCCGGTAAGCGGCAGCGGCGGCGGCCAGGGCGTCCGGGTCCGCGTCCTGGGTCGATTTCATCTGCAGGCCGTCGGCGAAATGGTTCTGGGCCAGGGCCCATTGCAGCAGGTCGTCCGACTTGTCGATTGTCTTGACCGCGTCTTGATAGGCCTTGAGCCCCTTGTTCAGATACTTCTTGGCCCCGACCCGCCACAGGGACAGGCAGACATTGCCGTAGCAGGTCAGGCAGCTGGCCAGGTGGGGCGGCTCCAGATGCGGCGGGCTGTCCCAGACCTTTTCCATGTCCTTCATTTCGCCTTCGAGCACGGCCGCCAGTTTCTTGCGCGCGCCCCGATGCACAGGCAGAAGCGCGCCCATGGCGGAAACCAGGATCAGCTTGTACAAATCGCGCGGCATGGGGATCGGCAGGGTCAAATGATCGAGCGGGCCAAAGGTGCTGGCCGCCCCTTCGGCCGCCCCCACGGGCAGGAACCGCAGTTCCACCGCCGTGCCGAGATCGACCGTCCCACCCCAGACCAACAGATCCGCCTCTTCCTCACGCAGCCAATCCGCGCCCGTGCGGACCCCTTCCTGCAGGGCGTTGAACAGCGGTGCCTTGGGGTTGAGCCGGATCGCCTGGGTGCGCCGATAGACGGCGACATCGGAAATGGCGCCGAAAATGTCAGCCAGGTTCTCAGTGATCTTGTCGCCGCCGGCGCCATCGATATCAGTCAGCACGATGCTGGCCGCAGAGCCCGACACGTCGGACGGCACGAAGCCGCCACCGACCCGCTTCCCCTTGCGACGGGATTTCTTTTTCTTGGCTGGGGCGGCGCCCAGCCCGAACAGTGCCTTGAGAAGACCCATTTTGAATTCTTTGTCTTACGGCGCGGACGCCCGGCAATCACCGGTGGCCGCGTCTCCGTCCTCGCCCGAATTAAGGCATAGAATGTCCCACCGACGCGCCAAGAGCAAGCCCCCGGCGGCGCCCCTGAAATCAGACGGTTCGGAAGCGGATCAAAAGTCGATGCAGCGGCCGTTCTTTTCCCAATCACCAAAGCGGGTCGGGTCCGGTCGGGGCGCTTCGGCGCCGTCCTTGCCCGGGCCCGCGGGCGCGGGCGTTCCGGCGGCGGGCGCCGGAGCGGGGGTCAGGGGGCGGGGGGCGATCTGGGTGCGGCCGGCCTCGAGAAAGGCCCGTGCGCGCGCCAGGCGCTCAGCCTGCTTGGGGTCGATATCATCGGTCATGGCCCCATTCTACAGGGACGCGCGCGGCGGCGCCAAGGGCCTGCGACACAAGATGGCAACGGAAACCCCTTGCCCGCCCCGCATCCCCCTGGCATGACCGGGGCATGAACCAAGATATTCCGGACGCCCGCGCGGCGGCGCTTGACCTGTTCCAGGGCGTGATCCGCCGCAAGCAGGCCCTCGACCAGCAGATGGCGGGCGGCGCGTTGGCAGCACTTGACCCCCGCGGCCGCGCCTTTGCCCATAACCTCGTGGCGACGACACTGCGCCGCCTGGGCCAGATCGACGCCTTGCTGTCCAGTTGCCTGGAAAAACCCCTGCCCAAGGGGGCGCGCACGGCCCAGGACATCCTGCGCCTCGGCGCGGCACAGCTTTTGTTCACGGGCACGGCCGATCATGCCGCCGTCGATACGGCGGTCGAGTTGGCCCGCGCCCGCGGCCAGGCCCGCCTGGCCAAGCTGGTCAATGCCGTGCTCCGCCGCCTCCAACGCGAGGGCGCGGCCGTCGTCGCGACCCAGGATGCGGCCCGTCTCAACACCCCCGATTGGCTGTGGCACAGCTGGGAGGCGGCCTATGGCGCCGCGACCTGCCGCGCCATTGCCGAGGCCCATCTGGCCCATGCCCCCCTGGACATCACGGTCAAGGGCGACGCAGCGGCCTGGGCCGAACGCCTGGGCGGCGCGGTGCAGTCGGACCGCAGCCTGCGCCTGACCGCGGCCGCCGCGCCGGTGCCCGACCTGCCTGGGTTTGCCGACGGGGCCTGGTGGGTACAGGACCGGGCCGCCGCCCTGCCCGTGCGGCTGCTGGGCGATGTCGCGGGCTTGCGGGTGCTCGACCTTTGCGCGGCCCCCGGCGGCAAGACGGCACAGTTGGCCGCTGCCGGCGCCACCGTGGTCGCCCTCGACCGTTCGAAAAAGCGCCTGGAAACGCTCACGCGCAACCTGGACCGCCTGGGCCTTTCGGCGGAAACCGTGGCGGCCGATGCCCAGACCTGGGCCCCGCCCGCCCCCTTTGATGCCGTGTTGCTGGATGCGCCCTGCTCGGCCACGGGTACGATCCGCCGCCATCCCGACCTGCCCCACCTGAAAGGGCCCGAGGACGTGGCCAAGCTGGCGGATCTGCAGGACCGGCTCCTCGCCCGGGCCGGCGATTGGGTCCGCCCCGGGGGCCTGCTGGTCTTCGCGACCTGTTCCCTGCAGCCCGAGGAGGGGCCCGCGCGGGTCCGCGCCTTCCTCGCCCGCCATTCCGAATTCGCCAGCGAACCGGTGACGCCGGGCGAATCGGGCATCACGGCCGAGATGATCTCGGCCGACGGCTGGCTGCGTAGCCTGCCCGCCATGGCGGCCGAGAGCGGCGGCATGGACGGGTTTTTCGCGGCCGCACTCCGGCGTATCGCGTAACGCCTCGTTCGGTGCTATTCATCGGCGGATGGTTTTCCGGTTCGCCCGCGACGTGTTCTACCGCAGCGACATCTACAACAGGATGTTGCGCCGGCACGGGACGGCCCAAATCCACGCCCTCGGCATCGATCCGCTGCCCGGCGACCCGGTGCGCGGCGCCGGCATCCTGAACGGCGAAATGATATTGGCCGCGCGCAAGCGCACCCTGGGCCCGCACCCTTTTGCCGCCGATCTGAAAAGCCGCCACGCCGTGGCCGATCTCTATGGGTTTTCCTGGCTGCGCGACCTCGCGGCCCTCAGCGCCCCGGGTGCCCGCGAAACCGCCCAGGCCTTGACTCGCGACTGGCTGCGCCACCATGACCGCTGGGACCCGGTAACCTGGGCGCCGGGCGTGACCGGAGCCCGCATCCTTGCCTGGCTTAATCATGTCGATTTCGTAACAGAATCGGCCGACAATGGCTTGCGCATGGAAATGGCGGCGGCGGCAGCGGCCCAGATGCGGCATCTGGCACGCGGTGATCGTTCCGGGATGGAAAATGCCGAGATCGATGCGGCGCCGTTCACCGCCGGGGCCGCTCTGGTCGCGGGGGCCGTCGGTCTGCCCGGGCTGGAGGCGCTGCTCGACACCGGACTGGACCGGCTGCGGGCCGCCGTGGACCGCGACCTTCTCGCCGACGGGGGCCATCGGTCGCGGGCACCGGAATCGGCGCTCTGCACCCTTTCCCGGCTGGTCATGGCGGCGCGGGCGCTTCGCGCCGGGCACAAACCAGTACCCGAATTCCTGTCCGATGCGATCAAAAGACTGGCCCCGGCGGTCAAGGCGACGGTGTTGGGCGACGGCGCCCTGGCCGCCTTCAACGGCGGCAGCAACGGCGCCGCCCATCGGGTAGCGGCGATTCTGGGCGCCGCCAATCAACGCGGCGCCGGCCCCACCAGCCTGCCCGATTGGGGGATCGAGCGCCTGCAGGCCGGCACCACCACTGTGGTCGCCGATACGGGTGGACACGGTGGGCTTCATGCGGGCGCCCTTAGTTTCGAGCTGTCGTCGGGCCGCCACCGCCTGGTCGTCAACTGCGGCGCCCATCCCGACGAAACCACGGAATGGGCGCGGGTGCTGCGCTCGACCGCCGCCCATTCGACGCTGACCGTCAACGACACGGACGCCCTGCCGACGGGCCGCCCGGAGGCGACGGATCTCGGCCTGTCCGTGCGTCGCAACGAGCGCGAAGGCAGCTCCCTGGTGCAATCGGCCCATGACGGTTACCGGCGGGCCTTCGGCGTCGTCCACAACCGGGATTTGTACCTGTCGGGTGCAGGCGACGATTTCCGCGGCAAGGACACCCTGGTCGGCGGCAGCGGCGCCTTCACCTTGCGATTTCACCTGCATCCGGAGACGGGCGCCTCGTTGCTGGAAGGCGGCGACGCCGTCTTGTTGAAGCTGCCCGGCGGCAAGGGCTGGCGGTTCCGCTGTTCGGGGGCGCGGCCCGAGCTGGAGGAAAGCGTCTATCTGGGCGACCCGGCGCGGCCCCGGCGCTGCGGCCAGATCGTCCTGCGCGGCGAACATCGCGGGCGGGAGACGGCGGTGCGCTGGTCGTTCCTGCGCGAAGGCGCATGAGGTTGCCCCGCCACGGCCACGGCATAGACCGAAGGGACGGGGTCTGCTATCAGCGGCAGGCCCTTACAGCGCCGGTTTCTGGCCGGCATCTTTTGGATCCCTCACACCCATGACCAACGTCGATCGAAAATCAGCCTGGCTGCGGGACGCCACCGCCATCGCCCTCGGGCTGACGATCCCGGCCATGGTTTCGGGGCGGGCGGTGTTGCAGGGACTGGCGGCGGTCTCTTTGGTCGCGATCCTGATCATTGCCTGGCAGGACCAGGGCATCCGTCGCCGGGCCGAAACCGCCTTCCGTTCACGCCTGGGGGTCGCGATTTTCGCCGCCTTCGCGGCCATGGCGATCAGCATTCCGGGCTCTCTCGAGCCCCTGCGATCGTTCGACGCCTGGGCGCGGACTCTTGTCTATATCGGAGGATGCGTGCTGTTTTGGGCGTTCCTTGCCGAAGACACGCGGGCCCGACGGCTGTGTCATCAGGCGCTGGTCGTCGGTGCCCTGGCCGGGGGCATCCTGGTGATCGTTGCCGTGGCCGGGTTCCAACTGCCTTTGCAATTCGTAAAAAACGAATTCGGACGGCTGCCCTCCAACTGGGCGACGCAGACGCCGAAGGCCTATGCCAGCGCCATGTCCTGCCTGATTCCCGTCCTGATCTGGCTTGCCTGGCGGTATCGCGCGAAATGGCGGGCCCTCGCGGGGGCGGCCGCGGTGTTCGGGATCGCGGTGATCATCGGGGCCGATAACAAATCGGCGTTGGCCGGGCTTCTTGCCATGGTGCTGGCCGTCTGTCTGGCCATGGCGTTGCGAAACATGTCGGCCAACGGCGGACGCCGGGGATGGGCCGGCGCCCGGTCGTGGATCGCCGTCGCCTTGGCTGCGGTCGTCGGCATCCTGGCGCTGGTGAATTTTCTGCCGGATCCGCCGCCGTCAACGCCCGTATGGACCTGGATTCCCTCCTGGCTGATCGACACGCACCGCCAGCAGATATGGCATTTTACCATGAGCCGGATCGCCGACGCCCCATGGCTCGGCTACGGCATGAACACCATCGATCGGGTCGCCGGCGCCGATACGATCCTGCCGGGTTACAAAGTTCAGGTCTTGCCGTCGCATCCCCACAACTGGATCCTGGAAGTTCTGGCCGAGACCGGCCTCATCGGCTTCCTGCCGGTAATTCTGTGCCTGGCGTGGTTCATCGCTCGCCACTTCCTGCGCCATCACGCCACCGCAAGCCGACGCGCGCTGGCTCACCTCAGCCTTGCCGCCGTATTCTGGTCGTCGTCGCTGTTCAACTTCTCGATCTGGTCGTCCTGGTGGCTGATCACGTTCTTCCTGCTCGCCGCGATCATCGCCGCCGCGCCGGACGACCCCGCCCCCTAAATCAGACCGGTGCCGAGTTAAGCGAACCGATTTTCAGTTCGGCGGCGCCAGTCGGTCCCTGCGGGGCGGGTACAGATCACTTCGCCACACGCCGATCTGGCGCGAGCGGAAGCGGGTCGCCGCTTCCGGCGCCGGGCCCGCCGGCAGGGTGTGGAACGGGGCGATGATCATCGCCTTGGGGTGTTTGTCCAACCAGGCCTCAAGCGAGGTCGGGCCCCTGACCACCCCGACCGGCCGGGTCAGGCGGCCGAGGAAGTGAAATTCGCCCCGATACTTGCCGAAGGTGACGAAGTCGAACCCCTGATCCTCGAACCGCTTCAGTTGCTGGGCAAAGGGCCGGAAATTATGGGATTCATCCATCAGCGGCCGCAGCGTGAGATGTGCCGCGACCACCGTCAAGGCAGCCAGTCCCGCGACCGACGCCACCCGCGCCCCCACCACGCCGGTCACGCGCAGGACGCCCATCGCCGCCACGACGACCCCGACAAGCGGCCAGAGATGGGCATCGCCGACGGAGGTTGCCCAGGACGGTTTGATGTCGAAATGAAGGGCGCCGGCCAGCGCCCCGGCCAACACGAGAAAGACCGCCGCCGGAACCCAGCGGTCGACCGGGCGCCAGAAGCCTTCACCCCTGGCGGCAACGGCCCCAGCCACGGCGCGCGCCGCAATCAGGGCCATGGCGGGAAATTCAGGCAACAGGTAATGGGGCTGCTTGCCACTGATGGCGGAAAAGGCAACGAAGGCGACGGCGAACCAGACAAGGCAGAGGCGCGTGCCGCCATCGCCCTTCATGGCCGTCCATTGATCGCGCAGCGCCCGCCAGGCGGCCGGCCAGATCGTCCAGGGCAGGACCATGGCCGGCAGGATCGCGGCGAACCACCAGAACGGCCGGCCATGGGCGAAACTGTCGACCATGCGGCCGGCGGACTGGCCCCATAGGATGGCGTTGCGATAGGCCTCTCCGCCGGCGTCGGCGGCGGGCAGGGCCCAAGCCAGGCCGATCGCGGCACCCAAGACAACGGCGGCGGCAAGTCCGCCGTACCATATCCGCCAGCGGGATACCCCACCGAGGGCGGACGCCCACAGGGGGGCCGCCAATGCGGCGGGCAATAGGTGAACGAGGATCGCCGGCCCCTTGCCGAGCACACCCAGGCCGATGGAGATGCCGAGAATCAGAAATCCCGGAACCCGCCGCCCGCGCGCCGCGATGACCAGGCCGATCATGCCGCTCAATGTGAAGCAGACATGCAGCATGTCGAAAAAGGTCAGGGTCGAGAATAGGGTCCAGAACACCGCGCCCAGCGCGATCATCGGCGCCGCGCCGGCGACGGCGGGCAGGTTCGGCCACATCAGGCGGGCCAGGCGGCCCGTAAGGCCCAGGGCCGCGAGCCCGAACAGGGGCGCAACCAGCCTTGGCCACCA
>PALN01000066.1 GCA_002706405.1 Rhodospirillaceae bacterium
GGAAAAGGAACGCATCCTCGAGCGCAGCATCCCTGACATCAAGCGCATCCCCTATTTCTGCGCCGGCTGCCCGCACAACACCTCGACCAACGTGCCCGAAGGCATGGAGGCCGCCGCCGGCATCGGCTGCCATTACATGGCGATCTGGATGCCCGGCCGGCGGACCTCGACCTTCACCCATATGGGGGCCGAGGGGGCCAACTGGATCGGCCAGGCCCCGTTTACCGAGCGCGAGCATATCTTCGTCAACATCGGCGACGGCACCTATTTCCATTCCGGCATTCTGGCGATCCGCGCCGCCGTCGCGGCCAAGGTCAACGTGACCTACAAGATTCTCTACAACGACGCCGTCGCCATGACCGGCGGCCAGACCATGGACGGGCCGCTCGACCCCGCCCGCATTTCCCGCCAGGTCCGGGCCGAGGGGGTGGAGCGCGTCGCCGTCGTCACCGACGAGCCCGACAAATACCCGTCCGATACCGAATTCGCCCCCGGCACAACCATCCATCACCGCGACGACCTGGACCAGGTGCAGCGCGACCTTGCCACCTGGACCGGCGTCTCGGCCCTGATCTATGACCAGACCTGCGCCGCCGAAAAACGGCGACGTCGCAAGCGCGGCACCTTCCCCGACCCGGCCAAGCGCGTGTTCATCAACGAAGCCGTCTGCGAAGGCTGCGGCGATTGCGGCGTGGTCTCCAACTGCGTCGCCATCGCGCCCAAGGAAACGGACCTGGGCCGCAAGCGCGTCATCGACCAGAACATGTGCAACAAGGACTTCTCCTGCCTGAAGGGCTTCTGTCCGTCCTTCGTCACCGTGCACGACGGCATCCTGGCCAAGGGCAGCCAGCCGGCGGCCGCGGGCGTGACCAGCACCCCCTTCCCGGTCCTGCCCGACCCGGCATTGCCCGCCACCGGCACCGCCTACAACATCTGCGTCACCGGCATCGGCGGCACGGGCGTGGTGACCATTTCGGCCTTGCTCGGCATGGCGGCCCATATCGACCAGAAGGCCGTGACCGTGCTCGACGTCGCCGGCCTGGCGCAGAAGAACGGCGCCGTCTATGCCCATGTCCGCATCGCCGACGACGCCGACGCCCTCAACGCCGTGCGCATCGCCGCCGGGGGCGCCGACCTCTTGCTCGGCAACGACATGGTGACCTCGGGCGGGATCGAAACGCTCGCCAAGATGGACGCGGACCGGGCCCGCGCCGTGGTCAACGCGCGCCGGACCATGACCGCCGAATTCACCAACCTGCCCGACCTGGATTTCCCCGACGACAAGCTGCGCGCCGCCATCGACGAGGCCACGGGCAAGCGCGCCGATTTCATCGACTTCACCCATCTGGCCCGCCGCCTCATGGGCGACACCATCGCCGCCAACATCATGCTGCTGGGCTATGCCTTCCAGAAGGGCACGGTGCCGATCTCGGCCGATGCCATCGAGCGCGCGATCGAACTCAACGGCGTGGCGATCGACTTCAACAAGCAGGCCTTCACCTGGGGCCGCCGCGCCGCCTTCGATCCGGCGGCGATCGAAAAACTCGCCGGCACGCCGGACGCGCCAGAGGACACGGCCTTCGACCTCGACGCCTTCATCCAACGGCGCGTGGCCGACCTCACCGCCTATCAGAACGCGGCCTATGCGGCGCGTTATACGGCCCTGGTCGAGAAGGTGCGGAAGGCCGAAACGGCTCTCGGCACCGGCGCGCCAAAGGAAGGTGGGGACCTGACCGAGGCCGTCGCCCGGTCGTTCTTCAAGCTGATGGCCTATAAGGACGAATACGAGGTCGCGCGGCTATATTCCGCGCCCGAATTCCGCCGCGCCCTGCGCCAAACCTTCCGCAGCCACAAGAAGCTGACCGTCCACCTGGCCCCGCCGCTCGGCAGCGCCAAGGACGCCCGCACCGGCCACCTCCAGAAACGCGAATTCGGCCCCTGGATGTTCACGGCCTTCCGCCTGCTCGCCCCCTTGAAGGGCCTGCGCGGCACGGCCTTCGATCCCTTCGGGCGCACGGCCGAGCGCAAGATGGAACGCGCCCTGATCGCCGAGTACGAGGCAACCATCGACACCCTGCTCGCCGGCCTGACGGCGGACAACCTCCCCCTCGCCACGGAAATCGCGGCCCTCCCGCAATCCATGCGCGGCTTCGGTCACATCAAGATGGCGAACGTGGAAAAAGCAAAGGCCCGCGAAGCGGACCTGCTGGTCGGGTTCAAGGACTCGAAGAAGGCGGCGGTGGCGGCGGAGTGAACTCAGCCCAAACAGGTTGAGCAGATAAGGTCACGTTCACATGTTTAGACGTCGCCAGGATGCCTGGGAAGACGACTACCGCATGAGACGGTATTTAGCCAATGCCTCCGATGCAGCCGTAGCCCAACGGTTCCGGGACTTATTGTTTAATTATCACAATGTCACTGCAGAAGGTCGGCTCGGCATCGTCAATGACCGCGGAGAACGTCTGAAGTGGTTGGCATTGCTCACCCACATTCTCCAAGAGTTCAATATGCGCGGGGGTATTCCGGAGGATGCTACTTCTAGAGACGATCTGCCTTTTATCACCTTTCCAAAAGTCCCTAAGGGTTTCCAAATTCTCAAAGGCGCAACGCTGCCCGATCGAACACTGATTAAGCTCGGTAAAAGCGAACATATGAGGGAGATGTTTTTCGAAGGGAGAATTCGCATCTCCGCTGCCTCATCATACGCTGACCCCTCACTCAACCACGCCATTAATGATGACGAACTCTCGATTTTTACGCTTGCATTAAGGGATGAAACGACAGTTCGGATCCTGGATAAGAAGACGGGCAAGCCAGGGCCAATCATTCCACTGCTCGATGACGTAATGGTGACGGAGTCGGTGTACGATTTCTATGTTTACTGTATGTCTGACAAATATGATTACCGCCTGGTAGATGACTTTGAAGCATCCGCTATGGTGGTTGTTCACGACTGCGGGACCTTCAGCAGAAAACTCTCCAGAGCGATCAGAGAACAGTTAGGTGACGACTACACCTACATGTGGATTCCCGTCTATTACGTTGACCCTTATAACTTTGATCACACACGTCTTTCGGGACATTTCAGCAAGCATTTTCGATTCAGCTATCAGCACGAGCATCGATTTTTGATGGTCCCAAAAGACAATAGAACAGAGCCATTGCCACCGTTCTTCGTCAACATCGGCTCCCTGACTGATGTCGCAACGTTGTATATTTTAGAATAATCAACTAACCAAAGATGCGGCAATCTAACACCAGCAATCGACCGATCATGTCTGGCCTTAAACATCGGGAAATTGAAATTTCGATTGCAGCCCCTTCGCTCCCCTACATCGCAAACACCAACAGAGACGGCAACGTCGCGAAGGACCTGACGGTCGAGAGAACGACCGTCCCCGCTGCCTTCTCGGGCTAATTGCCCCAGCCTTCTGCGAACATAACGTTGACCACTGCGGCGGGCATGGCGCCACACGCCGTCCCGGCTCCCCCAGTTTCCGCCCAATCGCCCCCTTGCGGGACGTTCGTCGGATATAGCTGCAATTCGTCGGTTTCACGTTGGTGGCGCTGAAACGAGGCCCTTACCGTCGCCCCTAATCCGGGTGCGCGTCCCGGGAAACAGCAAACAGCATCGATGGGTGAACATGAACATGTTGCGCGTTCTGGCGATTTCCCTGGCCGTCGCCTTGGCCGGGTTGGCCGTTGGTCCCACCGCCGCCCAGGCGGAAGCCATCTGCGGCGGCGTCGGCAAAGACGGCAAGTTGACGGCGCCCTGCGCCTGGACGGCGGCCAAGAAGGTCGGCAGGCCGAAATCCACCTGCCCGGCCAATTCCTTTGCCGACATCGGCGAGGCGACCTACGGCTGCTGGCGCTGCCCCAGCGGCTACGCGCGCGGCACGGCCGCCGTCAACACACCGGAAGCCTGCTTCAAGTTCGCCGGCGATAAGCCGATCTTCAGCGATTACAAACCGGCCAAGAAGCTGGCGTCGACCACGGCCTGTCCGGCCGGCAGCTTTTTCGATCCCCGCAACAAGGGCGAATGCTGGAAATGCCCGGCCGGTTTCGGGCGCAACCTGAACGCCGTCAATGAATCCAATTCCTGTTCCCGGCTTAACGTCGACGTCACCAAGGCGCAGATCATCGAATACCGGGCGGCCAGTTTCGTATCCGCCGCCTGCGGCGAAAAGAACGGCTTCTGGGACCCCATCAACGGCGGGACCTGCTGGCAGTGCCCGACAGGCTACGAGCGCACGATCTTCCCCGCCGTCACCACCAACAAGGCCTGCGGCCGCCGCGTGGTGGATTTGAAACCGGCGACCAAGGCGTCCGGCTTCGGCTGCAAGGTCCACGGCATGGATGCCTTCTGGGACCCCATCGCCGGCGGCAGCTGCTGGGTCTGCCCCAAGGGGGCGCAGCGCACCGCCGCACCGGTCAACAGCCCCCAGGCCTGTCAGCCCGAAGCCTTTAAATGGAAGGCCGCCGATTTCTTCAATCCGGGCCTGTTCGGCTTCGACGGCGCGGCCGAGGTGGCGCTCAAGCTGATCCAGCAGCGCCGCGCCATCGAACAGGCGGCGGTCAATCAGGGGGCGAAAATCGGCCTGTCGGCAAGCGACGCCAAGCGCCAGGCCTGGGAAGACATCAAGACCGATCCGACCCAGAACCTGCCCCTGGTGACGGCGGTGCTGGACCACATCCTCAACATGGCGATCGACGGCCGCGTGCCGGCCGGCAGCCCCGAAGCGCGCCTGATCGCCGGCTTCGAGAAGTACATTCAGAACCGGCGCATTTTCGCCGCCCAGGAAGCCCTCAATGCCTATGACAACTGGGCCAAGGCGCAGCAGATGATCCTGGCCGAGCGGCACAAGACCGCCGGCGCCTTCGGCGGCGCGCCGGCGATGGTGGGCTTGTTTTCCGACCAGACTCCCATGCCCCCCGACTTCACCCAACGGGTCGCCGGCGCCATCCTGACGGGGGCCGCGACCTCGTCGTCGGTGCTGGCCGGCTTCGCGGCCAACGTGATCTCAACCGGCAGCAGCGGCGACACCCCGGCGATGGCCCTGGCGAGAAAGGTTTTCATCCACCGGACCAAGAGCGCCCTGCCCGATTCTTTCGACGACGCGCTGGGGATTGCCGATGACGTTGCCAAGGCGGCGAAGAACCTGGCCAATACGGGCAAGGCGGGCCTGAAATTCGGCCTCACGAACCTCAAACTGGGCAGCGCCCTGATTTCCTCGGTGGGCCCCCAGCTCGTCATTCAGGTCGCCACCATGGTGCTGCAGGCGGAACTGGAAAAGAACCTGGCCAAGGCCGATGCCCGGCCCAAGCTGGAACGTCTGCTGATCCAGGCCAAGTCGGACCCCACGAACCTCAAGCGGCTGTCGCAGAACAAGGATAAGGCCGGGGAAATTCACACCTTCTGGGCCATGGCCGTGAGCGGCGAAATCGGCCCGAACGCGAAGGCGCTGGCGGATATCCGCGCGGCGGTCGACAAGGCCCTCACCCCCCATACCTTTGATCCCTCCCTGGCTCGCTGGTACGGCCTGCCGGGCACGGCCGACGCCATCGGTGCCGGCGCCAACGGCGAGGTCTGGCACGTCGGCGGCGGCGGATCGCTGTACCGCATCATCGCCGAAAAAGACGCCAAGTGGCAAAAGGTCGCCGACGGCGGCGTCGCCCAGGTCGCGCCCATGGACCGGCCCGGCGCCGCGTTCCTGTTGATGGCCGACGGCTCCATGCGCTTGATCGTGGCCGGGCGCATGACCCGAATCGACGGCAAGGCCTATGACATCGCCTATGGCGGCGGCGTGAAATGGCATATCGGCGGCAACAACTCCATCTACCGCAGCACCGGCAAAGGCTGGCAGCGGGTTGCCGGAACGGCCAAGCACATCGCCGCCGGCCCGGACGGCAACGCCTGGGTGGTCGGCAAGGACGATAAAATCTACCGCTACGCCGGCGGGTCCTGGACGATCGTGCCCGGCACGGCCCATGACATCGCCGTCGGCCCCGGCGGGGTCGTCTGGCACGTGGGCGGGAAGAACACGCTGTACCGCCTGATCGCCGACGGCAAATGGAAGAAGATGAACGCCGGCAACATCGCCAACATCGCCGCCGGGCCGGACGGCAGCCTGTGGGCGCGGCGGTCCAACGGCCAGATCGTCGCCTACAGCCCGTTCCGCCCGCCCCTGGCCGAACCGGGCATGGTGACGGACACCACCACCACGAAGGACATCGGCGACGGCATCACCGTGACCTCGATCATCGTCGGTGATCCCACGATCACAACCTATGGTCCAACAACAGGGGTCACATCGAACAAGCCCAAAAGCTGGAGCAACATCCCCGGCCGGGCCAGCGACATCAGCGTCAGCCCGGTGGGCGATGTCTGGCACGTCGGCGGCGGCGGATCGCTGTATGTGATGACCGACGGCAAAGGGTCTTGGAAACAGATGGCGAAAAGCGGGGTCGCCCGGGTCGCCGCTTCCGCCACGTCCGGTCGGGCCTTCGTGCTGATGACCAGCGGAAAGATGCGCGAAGTCGCCGGCGGCAAGTGGCGCGACGTGCCCGGCTGGGCCAGCGACATCGCGGTCAGCCCCGACGGCCGCAAATGGCATGTCGGCGGCAGCGGGTCGGTCTATCACGATTCGCCCAAGGGCTGGCAACGCGTCGACGGCATCATCGCCCGCATCGCCGGCGCCAAGGGCGGGCGGGCCTGGGCCGTCGGCACCAACAAGCGCCTCTTTCGGTTCCAGGGCGGAAAGTGGGCGGGCGTCCCCGGCGAGGCCAAGGAAATCGCCGTCGGCGGCGACGGGTCCGTGTGGCATATCGGCGGCTCTGACACGCTGTACCGGCTGACCAAGGGCGACAAATGGGAAGGCGTCGATGCCCAAGGCAAGGTCGCGGCCCTATCCGTCGGTGCCGACGGCGCGATCTGGGTCGTGCGCCCGGACGGATCGATGGCGGCCTATCGGTGAGTTGGGGCGACTCCCCCGCCCCTTCCCATCCGCGAACAGGATTGTCTATAACTCCGGAAAAGTTCCGGAGACGGCGCCACCCTGCCCGTATCCAGGATGCAGACGCAAGCTGGGGGGACGACGACGGCATGGTGATTGCGTCGGGCACAGACAACACGATCAATCCGCTGCATGAAACCGACTATCCCGGCATGGACGTTTGGCCGGCGCTGGGCGATCTGCCGGCCGGTACCGCCGGGTCGGGGGATTGCGTCCTTGCCGTCGCCAAGGAACTTTTGCGCGGGCCCATTGAGCAGACGGCGCTGCGTGCCCTGGAACTGATCGGGCGCCGGTTCGACGCCGACCGGGCCTGGACCGTCCGCTACAACGCCAATCTGTCTGCCTTCCGGGATACCGACGAATGGTGCCGCGGCGGGGTGACGACCCACAACGTCGACAATCTGGATATTCCCAGCACGGCGCTCGGCGAGATGCACCGGTTGATGCGCGGCGGCCATCCCGTCGTCGTGCACGATGTCGACGCCATGCCGAAATCCATGCGCAGCCTGCAAACCAAATTGCAGCTGCAGGACACGAAAAGCACCGTCGGCATCCCCATGCATTTCGACGGCCGGCTGCGCGGGATCATGGGATTGGACATGACCCGGACCCGCTACCGCTGGAGCGCCGACGAGGTGCAGGAACTGTCGCGTCTGTCCGACCTGCTCGCCTGCGCAAATTTCGGCGCGCGGATCATCGCTGACGCGGGGACCGTCGCCACGGCTCAGGAAGAGTTTCTGTATTTCCAGTCCCTGCGCGGAATCGTCGGCGCCCATATCGGGGATATCGTCGCCTGCGAGGCGGAACGCGACAGTACGCGGTTCTTCCTGGCCAACGGCGATCAGGTGCTCGACGCCCGGAACCTGAAATGGTGGGAGAACATCCTGCCGGAAAGCCATTTCATGCGCGTACACCGCAGCGTCGTGCTGCAAATTCACGCGGTCCAGAAACTGCAGCGGCGCCCGACCGGCCAATGGGTCGCTCATATGGACGGATACGATACCCCCTTCAGCGTGTCCCGCACGAAAGTGGTCGTGCTCAGGAACAGGTTGGGCTGCTAGCAGCCAGCTTCCCGCCCCTACATCACAAACGCCAACAAGAACGGCAGGGTCGCGAAGGACAGGACGGTCGAGATCACGACCATGCCCGCGACCTCTTCCGGCTGGTTGTTGTAGCGTTCGGCGAACAGGAAGTTGAACACGGCGACGGGCATGGCGCATTGCAGGATCAGCACGCCGCGCGCCACCCCTTCGAAGCCGAACAGTTCCGCCGTTCCCCAGCCGACCAGAAAGCCGACGCCGAGGCGCATAACCGACAGCAGCACCGCTTGCGGCAGTTTCTTCACGCCGAGGCCCGCCAGCGACACGCCGAGGGTGATGAGCATGAGCGGCACGGTCAATCCTGAGAGAATGCGCGTGGTGTTGACGATGGGGGCCGGCACGGTCCAGCCCATGACCATGACCACCAGCGCCGCCAGGGTCGCATAAAGGATCGGCAGGCGCAGCAGGGCGCCGGGCGAGGGCGCCCCCGCCGGCACCGCGACGCCGATGGTGAACAGGCACAGCACGTTGACGGTGAAGTATGCAATCGCGAGCGCCAGGCCATGATCGCCGAACGCGAGCAGGCAAAGCGGCAGGCCCATGTTGCCCGTGTTGCCGTAGGCCAGGGCCGAGAGGAAGGCCTTCTGGCTGAGCTTCATGGCTTTCAGGAACAGGAAGTAGAAAACATAGAACACGACCATGGTGGTGAAGGTCGCCGCCCCCATGGTGAGGAAGGCATCGGCCTCGATCTTGGTGTCGATCAGGGTGAAGAACACCAGGCAGGGGGTGCCGATATTGGTGACCAGCGTCGTCACCAGCGACGTGTCGTAGGGGCGGCCCTGCTTGCGCCAGACATAACCGATGACGGCGCAGGTCAGAACCGGCGCGATGACGGAGAACAGTTGATAGAGCATGGGGATGGTCGTTTAGGCCTATGGTGAAAGGAAAGCGGGTCGCGGCGACGGTGCCGGTTACTCGACCCAGGCGATGCGCAGGATGTTGGTCGCCCCCGGCGTGCCGAAGGGCACCCCGGCGGTGACGACGATGGGGTCGCCCTTCTTGGCGATGCCGTCCTTCTGTGCCTCGGCCACCGCCTTGGACACCATGTCGCGGAACGAATGGATGTCTTCCGACAGCACCGAATGCACGCCCCAGCAGAGCGCCAGGCGGCGGGCGGTTTCGCGTTTCGGCGTCAGGCCCAGGATCGGTGTCGCCGGCCGCAGGCGGGCGCAGCGCAGGGTGGTCGAACCCGTGGTGGTAAAGGTCACGATGACCGCCGCCGAGATGGTTTCCGCGACCTGACAGGCGGCGACGGTAATGGCGTCGGCCGCCGTGGCGTCATGGCCGCCGCGCCGGCGGTCGCGCATCAAGCGGTAATGTTCGTCCTGTTCCACGCGCTTGATGATGCGGTCCATCATGGCGACGGTTTCCGTCGGGTAATCGCCGACCGCCGATTCCGCCGACAGCATGACCGCATCGGCGCCGTCGTAGATGGCGGTCGCCACGTCGGAGGCCTCGGCCCGCGTCGGCGTCGGCGCATGGACCATGGAGTCCAGCATCTGGGTCGCCACGATCACCGGCTTGCCCGCCAGCTTGCAGAGGTGGAGGATCTGCTTCTGCGCCACGGGCACGTCCTCGGTCGGGCATTCCACGCCCAAGTCGCCGCGCGCCACCATGATGGCGTCGGACAGATGAACGATTTCCTCCAGATGTGTCAGCGCGGCCGGTTTTTCCAGCTTGGACATGATGGCGGCGCGGCCGGCGACCAGCTTGCGCGCCTCGGCCAGGTCCTCGGGCCGCTGCACGAAACTGAGCGCCACCCACTCGACACCGAGGTCCAGACCGAACCGCATGTCGTCGCGGTCCTTCTTGGTCAGCGGCGACACGTCGAGGATCACGCTGGGCACGTTGACGCCCTTGTGGTTGGACAGGGTGCCGCCGATCTCGACCTCGCATTCCGCGTGCTCCTTGGAACACTCCAGCACCTTCAAGCGGATGCGCCCGTCGTCGATCAGCAGCGTCGATCCCACCTCAAGGGCGGCGAAGATCTCCGGGTGCGGCAGGGGGGCCCTGCGGTGATTGCCCGGGGTCTTGTCCAGGTCCAGGCGGAACTTATGCCCGACTTCCAGTTCGGCACTGCCCGTGTCGATGGCGCCGACCCGCAGTTTCGGTCCCTGCAGATCGAGCAGAATACCCACGGGGCGGTGGTACTTGCGTTCCAGCGAGCGCACGATGCCGTGGATCTTCTGATGGTCGGCATGGCTGCCGTGGGAAAAATTCATGCGGAAGACATCGACGCCGGCTTCGAACAGCTTTTCGATGGCTTCCTGGCTTGATGTCGCAGGGCCAAGGGTCGCGACGATCTTTGCGCGGCGATCTCGTTTCATGATGGGGGTGTTCCCTCTCCTTCATAATACCACTGTCCCTGTGTCCATTAGGCTTAAGGCCAAACGCGGGTAAACTCACGCAATATTCCATGAAAATATGCGGTCAGCGGTCCCGTAACCTGTATTCGGTCCAATAAATCCGCGCCGCGGCATGCCGCCCTTCTTGCGTAATGGGTCTAAGATTAGGTAGGTATTAACCAATTTCGTGGCACCTATTAAGGACCGGCAGAAGACCGGCGCCATAGACCCGCCATGTGTTTTTTAGGGAAGCGGGCCACCGGACGGGTATCAAGGCCCACCGGACGGTCCAGGGGTATCGATTGAGCACGCAAAGCATCATAAATGCGCTGGCCGGCCTATCGCCCGACACGGACAAGGCGACGCTGATGACGGCTGTCGACGATGCCGTGGATGGCATCGTCAAGGAACTGAAGGCCCATGCCGGCGGCAAGGTTGAGCCCGAGGTGGCCCAGGCGACCCAGACAACCCTGACGTTCCTTGAAGCCTGCGGCCAATTGAAGGACCCGGAATTCACCCAACGGGCGCGCATCCGCGCATCGGAACTGCTGGACGCCTTCGACAAGGCTTCCAGCGGCGACGCCCCGCGCCGCAAGAAACGGCGCAAGAAGCGCCCCACGGGCGCCGACGGAAAATCGGCAGGTACGGCCAAGGGCCCTGCAAAGGGAAAGTCCGCCAAGGGCAAGGGCGCCGCCAAGAAGCCGGCCGCCGCCGCGAAGATGGAGAAGCCCTGGGAAGACACCCCCTTCACCGAGGCCTTCACGGAAAACATCTGCAAGTACCTACGCAAGCGCGCCATGCTGTGGTACGTGCCGCAGCATACCCTGACGCCCACCCCCTTCCCGCTGTCGACCCGCTTCGGCGACAATTTGGTGACGGCGATCAAGGAACACTTCATGCACCGGTTCTTCACCAACCGCCGCATCATGGTGCTGGGTGACGAATTGAAGGCCCGGAATTTCGAGGAAAGCGCGTTCCGCGAAATCTTCGACAAGCCGAAGAAAGCCAACCCCGTGCGCAGCATGTGGGAAGACGGCCTGGGTGACATCGAACGCTTTTTAACCAGCGACAAGCCGCCGCCGCAGAAGTCGGCGAAGACCAAGGTGACGACCAAGAAAACCGGCGGGTTCCTGGGCTTTTTCCAGAAGGAGGAAAAAGTCGTCGAGCGCGAGGCCGTGGCCGACACCACCGAACTGGATCACGCCAAGGCGTTCTGGAACACCATCGCCGGTCCCGAGGTCACCTACAGCCCACCGAAGATGGAGGATTTCATCTTCCTCAAGTCCCTGTTTGAATACTATCCGGAACAGGTCGACGAGGAGCAGCAGGCGGTCAAGCAGATGCTGCAGCAGGAATACGGCTCCAATCAGGCCCGCGAAGGAGCGGCCCGCGACCATCTGAACGCGCTGATCAAGGACACCGCCCCCTGTTCGGGCGAGTTGACGGCGCTTTGGGTGTACCTGACCGCCAAGGACGCCTTCGGCTACAACGTGTTCAAGTCGTTCACGTCGAGCCACGGCACCTCGGCCGAACAGCGCCGGCGCGCCCTGCCCTATTTCCTGCGCTGGATTCCCGACTTCACGGAGCAGGAAGCGCCGAGCCGCCTTTAAACCCGGTCCGGTTTTCCGCTTCTCGTGTTAACCCTTTGTCAGCCCTGACCGCCATAGGATAGTCTTGGGTCCGCCGCCCTTACCGGCGGACGCCTAGAGAAGGTTTCGCATGCTGAAAAAGGTCTTTTCCAAAGCGCTGCTGTCCGTGGTCATGGACAAGAAGGCCCGCTCGACCCTGGACGCCGCCAAGCAACGCGCAAAAAAGGCGCCCCCGGCGGCCGCGGTCGATGCCCTGCCCGCGAGCGCCGAAGAACTGCGCGTCGCCGCGCGCCAGGCGCTGGAGACGGCGGAAAAGGAATTGGCGTCCAAGCCGAAGCTGACCGGCGAACGCAAGGCGCTGATCCAACAGGCCTTGGCCGTGCGCAAACAAAAGACCAAAATTCTCGACGAACTGGGCCCGGACCAGAAGATCAAGCTTCAGGCCATGGCGCTCGAAGCCTTCGGCCTGGATCCGACCAAGGGCGGACGTTGACGCCCGCCTCTCCGTTGACCGCCTCCGACACGACCGCCGAGGCAGCCGCCCATGACCTGGGAACCAAGGTCGTGGCCGGAGATCTGCGCGCCCTCGCCCGCGCCATCACCCTGCTGGAATCGGGCCGGGCCGACCATCGGGTGCAGGGCGAGGCCCTGATCCGCACCCTGTTGCCGGCGGCGGGCAAGTCGATCCGCATCGGCATCACGGGTATCCCCGGCGTCGGCAAATCCACCTTTATCGAAGCCTTCGGCCTGTCCCTGGTTGAACGCGGCCACAAAGTGGCGGTGTTGGCCGTTGATCCGACCAGCCCGCGCTCCGGCGGCTCGATCCTGGGTGACAAGACGCGCATGGAAAAGCTCGCCCGCGCGCGCAACGCCTATATCCGGCCGTCGCCGTCCGGCGGCACCCTGGGCGGCGTCGCCCGGCGCACGCGGGAAGCCATCATCGCGGTCGAGGCCGCCGGCTACGACGTGGTGTTGATCGAAACCGTCGGCGTCGGTCAGTCGGAAACGGCGGTCAAGGACCTTGTCGACATGTTCCTGTTGCTGCTCGCCCCCGGCGGCGGCGACGATCTGCAGGGCATCAAGAAGGGCATCGTCGAGATGGCCGACCTGATCGTCGTCAACAAGGCCGACGGCGACCTGGCCCCGGCGGCGGAGCGCGCGCGCCGGGACTATGCCTCGGCCCTGCACCTGCTGCGCCCGGAAAATTCCGACTGGTTGCCCCAGGTCGTCAAATGTTCCGCCGTCGTCGGTGACGGGCTCGACGACATCTGGAAATCGGTCGAAGCCTTCCGCAAGGCGACACAGGGCTCGGGCCGGTTTGACAGCCAACGCGCCGACCAGGCCAGAACCTGGATGTGGAACGAGGTCAATGAAACCCTGCTGGGCGAATTGCGCGCGGCCCCGGCGGTACGGTCGGCCCTGGCCGACTTGGAGCCTGCCGTCGCAGAGGGCACTGTCGGCCCGAGCGAGGCGGCGCGGCGCATCCTTGCGGCCTTCCGGACAGGGGACGGCCGAGCAGACACACAGGCCTAAATATATGGATTTTCTCATTTTAGCCGCTACCATGCGGCAACTGAGAGTACGCAAATAAAACCAACGGCGGGTGGCTCAACGGATGGAAACCAAAGAAGAGTTGGAACTGCTTCAGGCAGAAATTCTCAATCTTTTCAATTATATCCAACGGGTGCGCAAGGAAGTCGCCGCGATCACCCGCTCCGACGAGGGCAACGGCCGGTTCGACAACATGTCGGACCAGTTGGACGCCATCGTGAAGGCCACGGAAGACGCCACCAACTCGATCATGGAAGTGGTCGAGCAGAATTCGGAAACCATCGGCAAGATCCGTGAAAAGACCGACAACGCCGAAATCCTTGCCCTATTGGACGAGGTGGAAAACAACTCCTCCAATATCTTCGAAGCCTGCACCTTCCAGGACATCACCGGCCAGCGCGTGACCAAGATCGCCCGGTCGGTGACCTATGTGGAATCCCGGGTCAATACGCTGATCCAGATCTTCGGCAAGGAACATATCGAAAGCGTCGAAATCGAAGACGAAGACAAGACCGACGACGAACAGCTTCTCCAGGGGCCCCAGCTTCAGGGCGAGGGCGTCACCCAGGACGAGATCGACAAGCTGTTCGACTGACCTGCATTCCTGCCAACAACAATCAAAGGGGTATCCGGGCCCAGTGCTCGGGCAATGATATGAACAATTTGAACCGCAACCGAGAAACCCAAGGGAGTCTCTTTTCATGCAACGCCTGCTGTCCCTTTTCTACGCGCTCATTTTCGTCCTGGGGATTGGCACGATGAACGACGCCGAAGCCATGGACCCTGAAAACACCCTGTACATGGACACCACGCATGGCCGCGTGGTGATCGAGTTGCGCCCGGACCTGGCGCCCAAGCATGTTGCACGGATCAAGGAACTGACCCGCGAAGGCTTCTATGACGGCTTGGTGTTCCACCGGGTCATCGGCGGCTTCATGGCCCAAGGTGGCGACCCCACGGGCACCGGCATGGGCGGCAGCGGCCAGAACCTGCCGGCGGAATTCTCGTCCGAGCCGTTCAAGCGCGGCACCGTCGGCATGGCCCGCGCCATGAGCCCGGACAGCGCCGACAGCCAGTTCTTCATCTGCTTCGCGCGGACCGCCCATCTTGACGGCCAGTACACGGTCTGGGGTCAGGTCACGGACGGTATGAAGTACGTCGGCATGCTCGAACGCGGCGAGCCGCCCGTCGATCCGGACAAGATCATCAAAATGCAGGTCGCCGCCGACGCGGATAAGGCCAAGAAGTAAAACAGCCCACCGGGCGGCCCTAGCGCACCAGTTCGCGGGTCGCCCGGTCGAGGCCGTCCAGGGTCAGCGGGAACATGCGCCCGCCCATCAGCCGCCGGATCATATCGACGGACTGGGTATGGCCCCACCAATCCTCTTTCACGGGATTAAGCCAGACCGCCCGCGAATAGACGCTGAGGATGCGCTGCATCCACAGGCTGCCCGCCTCCTCGTTCCAATGCTCGACGCTGCCGCCGGGATAGGCGATCTCGTAGGGGCTCATGGAGGCATCGCCGACGAAGATGATCTTATAATCGGCCGGATAGGTGTGCAGAACGTCCCAGGTCGGGATCGTGTCCGTGCGCCGGCGGATGTTGTCCTTCCACACGCGCTCATACGGGCAGTTGTGGAAGTAGAAATATTCCAGATGCTTGAATTCCGAGCGGGCGGCGGAAAACAATTCCTCCATCACCCGGACATGCGGGTTCATGGACCCGCCCACATCCAGAAACAACAGCACCTTCACCGCGTTGTGCCGTTCCGGCACCATGCGGATATCGAGATAACCGCTCTTGGCCGTGTTGCGGATGGTGCCGTCCAGATCCAGTTCCGTCGGTGCCCCCTGGCGCGCGAACTGGCGCAGGCGGCGGAGAGCCACCTTGATGTTGCGGGTGCCCAGTTCCAGCGTGTCGTCCAGGTTCTTGAACTCACGCTTGTCCCAGACCTTCACGGCGCGGAAGTTGCGGTTGTCGTCCTGGCCGATGCGCACCCCTTCCGGGTTGTAGCCGTAGGCGCCGAAGGGCGAGGTGCCGGCGGTGCCGATCCACTTCGATCCGCCTTGGTGGCGCTTCTTCTGCTCTTCCAGGCGCTTTTTCAGCGTCTCCATCAGCTTGTCCCAGCCGCCCAGCGCCTCGATCTGCGCCCGTTCCTCGGGCGTCAGCGTGCGCTCGGCCAGCTTGCGCAGCCATTCCTCGGGAATGTCCTGGACGTCGACCTGTTCCGTCTGCTCCAGCCCCTTGAAGACATGGCCGAAGACCTGGTCAAACTTGTCCAGGTTCTTTTCGTCCTTCACCAGGGTCGCGCGGGACAGATAATAGAAATGCTCGATGCTGTAGTCCGCCAGGCCGGCGTCCATGCCGTCCAGCAGGGTCAGGTACTCCCGCAAAGACACGGGCACCTTGGCCGACCGCAGTTCGAGAAAGAAATTGATGAACATGGCCGCACCTTACCGCCCATGCCCCGCCCCTGCCAATCCCGCTTCAACGCAATGCGGGGAGCGGATAAGCTGGCGCCCACATAACGGACAAACCGAACGGGAGCCCATCCATGATCACCGTCGTCGTCAATTTCGACCTGCCGCCCGGCACGACCCTGGCGGACGCCACCGCACGCTTTCAGGACAGTTCGCAAAAGTACCTGGGCGCACCGGGCCTGCTGCGCAAATTCTATCTGTACAACGAAGAGAACATGGTCGGTGGCGGCGCCTACGTGTTCGGCACGCGGGCGGAAGCCGATGCGTTATTGAATGCCGATTGGGTCGCTTCGATCACCGAACGCTACGGCTCGCCGCCGCGCCTGACCTATTTCGAATCCCCCGTTGTCGTCGATAACGTCGCCGGCGAGATCATCAGCTGACGGTCAGTCCTTGTCCGGCGCCGAAACCTCGACCGTAAGCGGCACGGACGACCGCAAATGCAGATCCCGTTGCGGGAACGGGAACACCACGCCGTGTTCATGGAAAAGGTCCCAAATGCGCAGCTGAACCTCGCTGCGCACGTTGGCGACGCCGTTCTGCGGATCGTCGATCCAGAACCGCAGTTCCAGAATCACCGCGTTGTCGCCGAATTCAATCAGGTGGCAGACCGGCTTGGGGTCCTTCAGTACCCGGTTGACCCCGTCGGCCGCCCGCATCGCTAGGTCCCGCGCCAAGTGCACATCCGCGCCGTAATCGATGCCGATGGGCACCTTCTGGCGGATCATGGAGTTGGAATAGGACCAGTTCTCAACCCGCTGGGAGATCAGCTCCTCGTTGGGGATCAGGTGTTCCGTGCCGTCCCGGGTGATGACCGAGACATAGCGGGCACCCAGGGTATTGATCCAGCCGAAGGTATCGCCCACGGCGATCACGTCGCCGGGTTTAACTGAGCGATCCATCAGCAGAATAATTCCCGACATCAGGTTCGAGACGACCTTCTGCAGGCCGAAGCCGATGCCGAGGCCCAAAGCCCCCCCGAACACGGCGAAGACCGCCAGATTGATGCCCACGCCTTCGAGCGCCAGGGCGATCGCCAGGGCATAGAGAAACACCCGGGCGAACTTGCCGAACAGAACCCGCATGGACGGGGTCAGGCTGTCAGAGGCATTGATCCGCGTTTCCGCGATGCGCGACGTGAGTGACGCGAGATAGAGGAACAGGGCCGACAGCAGAACCGCCTTGATCACGCCGAGCACGGACAGACGGAACTCACCCAGGCTGAGCGCCATGTCGTCCAGCGTGCGCATGACCGGGTCGAGCAGCCCCAACAGGTTGAGGGCCGCGACGGTCCAGGCCGTCACGGCGATGACACGGGCCCAGAACGGATTGCGGATCAGGCTGGAAGCCAGGCGGATGACCGCCCAGGCGGTCAGCAGGGAAACCGCCCCCTCCATCAGGTGATGGGGCCAGGCCGCCCCCTTGGCCGCGAATACGGCGAACCACAGGGCCGTCAGCCACAGCACCGGCCGGGCGACGGATTTGAGCGCCACCGCCACGGGGGCACCGAACCGTGCGTACCAGCCTTGGTCCGGCCGCCGGTCGAGGACGCCTTCCAGGTAGGGCGATAAAAGGCCCGCCGCCACGAAGGTCGCAACGATGACGCCGAGCTGCACAAGATTGCCGACGGCCAATAGATGGACATCGAGCCAAATCAGCGCGGCGTCAAGCCACTGGCGCAGCTGCTCAGGATCAAGAATCGTATTCAGGTTCATGGCGCCACCCTTCGACACAACAGCTTATCCGACCGCGCGGGCCGGGGCCAGCAAAGGGCGCATCAGGTGTCGGGCGTGTTTTCCGGGTCGGTCACGGGGCGGTCTATGGGCACAAGCTGAATGGTCGCCTCGTCCATGCTCATGGACAGCAGGATCAGGCCGACCAGCAGCAGGATTGT
The DNA here is from genome assembly GCA_002706405.1 of Rhodospirillaceae bacterium. GTDB lineage: Bacteria > Pseudomonadota > Alphaproteobacteria > Rhodospirillales > Casp-alpha2 > UBA1479. The sequence continues at coordinate 17,974 of PALN01000066.1, forward strand.
CCCGGTGATGGTCAGGGCGAACATGCCGATCATCTGGTGGAATATGAACAGCACGGCGATGGCGATCAGAAGCGGCTTCCAGCGCCCCAGGCGCTTGCTGGCCGTGCCGCAATTGCCGCAGATAACGGGGCGACCGGCCGCCAGCGGCCAACTGGACAATCGTTTGAAGCGCGTACCGCAGGAAGGACAGCGCATGGCCGCCTCAGCCACCCTCGCGGCGATTGAGGAAGGCCAGCCGCTCCAGCAGGTGGACATCCTGCTCGTTCTTCAACAAGGCGCCGTAGAGCGGCGGGATCAGGTCCTTCTTGTTTTCTGAACGCAGGGTTTCCGCCGGAATGTCCTCGATCATCAAAAGCTTCAGCCAGTCGAGCAGTTCCGAGGTCGACGGCTTCTTCTTCAGGCCCGGCACGTCGCGCAGTTCGTAGAACAGGTTCAGCGCCTCGGCCACCAGGCGCTTCTGGATGCCCGGATGGTGGACATCGATGATGCGGCGCATGGTGTCTTCGTCGGGGAAGCGGATGTAGTGGAAGAAACAGCGGCGCAGGAAGGCGTCCGGCAGTTCCTTTTCATTGTTCGAGGTGATGATGACGATGGGCCGGACCCGCGCGGAGACCGTTTCCTTGGTCTCGTAGACAAAGAATTCCATGCGATCGAGTTCGAGCAGCAGGTCGTTGGGGAATTCGATATCGGCCTTGTCGATCTCGTCGATCAGCAGCACCGGGCGCTTCGGCGCGTCGAAAGCCTCCCACAGCTTGCCGCGGATGATGTAATTGCCGATGTCGTGGACACGGGCGTCGCCGAGCTGTGAATCGCGAAGCCGCGCCACGGCGTCGTATTCGTAAAGCCCCTGCTGCGCGCGGGTGGTCGATTTCACATGCCATTGAATCAACGGGGCGTCGATGGCGGCGGCGACCTCGGCCGCCAGCACGGTCTTGCCCGTGCCCGGCTCACCCTTGATCAGCAGCGGGCGTTCCAGGTTGATGGCGGCGTTGACCGCGACCTGCAGGTCTTCGGTCGCGACAAAGGTATCGGTGCCTGTGAATTTTTCGGTCATCGGCTGGCTCAGGCCTGGATCGCGGCTGCGATGGCGTCGATCGCCTTGCCCGCCTGCGCGCCGTCCGGGCCGCCGGCCTGGGCCATGTCCGGCCTGCCGCCGCCGCCCTTGCCGCCCACGGCGGCCGAGCCGGCACGGACCAGATCGACGGCGCTCATGCGCTCGGTCAGATCATTGCTGACCCCGACGACCACGTTGGCCTTGCCCTCGGTCACACTGATCAGGGCCACCACGCCGGACCCCAGGGTCTTCATCAGTTCGTCCGCCATGCCCTTCAGTTCCTTGGCCGGCACGCCGTCGAGCACCCGGGGCGCGAACTTGATGCCGCCCAGGTCCTTCACGTCGCCGCCGCCGTTGCCGGCCGCATCGCCGCCGCCAGAACCGCCGCCGAGCGCCATTTTCTTGCGCGCATCGGACAGCTCGCGTTCCAGGCGCTTGCGCTCCTCGACCAGAGCGGAGACCCGCTGGGCCACATCCTCCGGCTTCACCTTCAGGACCGCCGCCGCTTCGGCCAGGGCCTTTTCATGGGCGTCGAAGTAGGCGAGCGCGCCATCGGCGGTCACGGCCTCGATCCGGCGCACGCCGGCGGCCACGGCGCCTTCGCCGATGATCTTGAACACGCCGATATCGCCCGTGCGCCGCACGTGGGTGCCGCCGCAGAGCTCTGTCGAGAAATAATGGTCGCCGTCCGGCTGCCCCATGGACACGACCCGAACCTCGTCGCCGTATTTTTCGCCGAACAGGGCAAGAGCCCCCGCCTCGACCGCGCTTTCCGGGTCCATCAGGCGGGTCAGCACGTCGTTGTTGGCGCGAACCTGGGCATTCACGTCGGCTTCGACCAGGGCCAGTTCCTCGGGCGTTACCGCCTTGGGGTGGGAAATGTCGAAGCGCAGGCGGTCCGGCGCCACGAGCGAGCCCTTCTGGGTCACATGCTTGCCCAGGTGGCGGCGCAGGGCTTCGTGCAGCAGGTGGGTCGCCGAATGGTTGGCGCGAAGCCGCCGACGGCGGGTGCCGTCGACGGTAAACTGCGCTTCGTCACCAACGTTGACCGTGCCTTCCTCGACCTTGCCGATATGCACGTGCAGCGCACCCAGCATCTTTTGCGTGTCGGTCACGGTGATGCGGGCCCCCTCGGCGGTCGTAATGACGCCCTGGTCGCCCATCTGCCCCCCCGATTCACCGTAGAACGGCGTTTGATTGGCCACCAGGCGCACGACGTCGCCGGTCTTGGCGCTGCCGACCCGCTTGCCGTCGACGATCAGGGCGCGAACCTGGCCTTCAGCCTGTTCCGTGTCGTAACCGAAGAACTCGGTGGCCCCGACCTCGTCCAGCACCCCGAACCAGACCGTTTCCGTGGCCGCGTCGCCGGACCCGGACCAGGCCTTGCGGGCTTCGGCGCGCTGGCGCTCCATGGCCGTGTTGAAGGCCTCCGTATCGACGCTGATCTGCTTGGCCTTGAGCGCGTCCTCGGTCAGGTCGAGGGGGAAGCCAAAGGTATCGTACAGCTTGAACGCCGTCTCGCCGTCGAGCATGCCGCCGGCGGTCATGTCGGCCGTCGCTTCATCCAGAATCTTGAGGCCGCGGTCGAGGGTCGTCTTGAACCGCGATTCCTCGAGCTTCAGAGTCTCCGTGATCAGCGGCTGGGCGCGCACCAGTTCCGGATAGGCCTTGCCCATGTTGTCGACCAGGGTCTGCTCCAGCTTGTAGAGCAGCGGCTCCTCGCAGCCCATCAGGTGCGCATGCCGCATGGCCCGGCGCATGATCCGGCGCAGCACGTAGCCCCGGCCCTCGTTCGACGGCAGCACGCCGTCGGCGATCAGGAAGGAAGACGCCCGCAGGTGGTCGGCGATGACCCGGTGCGACACGGCATGCTCGCCATCGGGCGCGACGCCGGACACCTCTGCCGAGGCCATGATCAGATTGCGCATCAGGTCAATGGCGTAGTTGTCGTGGGTGCCCTGCATGACGGCGGCGATGCGTTCCAGCCCCATGCCGGTGTCGATGGACGGCCGGGGCAGATCGACGCGTTCCTCGGCGGTCAGCTGCTCGAACTGCATGAACACGAGGTTCCAGATCTCGATGAAGCGGTCGCCGTCTTCGTCGGGGCTGCCCGGAGGGCCACCGGGGATGTGATCCCCGTGGTCGTAGAAGATTTCCGAGCACGGCCCGCAGGGTCCCGTATCGCCCATGGCCCAGAAGTTGTCGGAGGTCGGAATGCGGATCACCCGCTCGTCGGGCAGGCCCGCAATCTTGCGCCACAGGGCCGCCGCGTCCTCGTCCGAGCTATGGACCGTGACCAGCAGTTTGTCCTTGGGCAGGCCGAATTCCTTGGTCACCAGGTTCCAGGCCAGTTCGATGGCCAATTCCTTGAAATAGTCGCCGAAGGAAAAGTTCCCCAGCATTTCAAAGAAGGTGTGGTGACGGGCGGTGCGGCCGACGTTTTCCAGGTCATTGTGCTTGCCGCCGGCGCGCACGCATTTCTGCGAAGTCACGGCGCGCGCGTAATCGCGCGTCTCGTTGCCGGTGAACACGTTCTTGAACTGCACCATGCCGGCGTTGGTGAACATCAGCGTCGGGTCGTTCAGCGGCACCAGCGGTGACGAAGAAACGATCTGATGGCCGTTGGCGGCGAAATAGTCCAGGAAGGCCTGGCGGATGTCGTTGACGGTCTGCATGGTCGTTATTTAAGCCCAGGGTTCAGGGGTTTAAAGCGAAGATATCAGGCGGTCGCAGATGGAAGCGACGGTTTTACCGGCAAGCCGGGGGCCTGTCCAGAAAGGTCGGCAGTGCAGACGGGGCCGCGCCACCGCCAGCGGAGAGGATAACGCGCCGCCGGGCCCGGAAAACGGCCAACGGGGCAGAATGCATGCGGCCAACGCAGGGGCGCCGCCGGGACGTGAACCAAAAAAGCACCCGGCGCGGGGGCGCCGCCAAGGATTGTCCCAAAAAAAAGCAGCCGGCGCGGGGGCGCCGGCTGCGTTGGGGGGTGCTTGGGGGGCACACCACCGGTTCGGCCTGGGGGAGGCCTGGGGTCGGCCCGGAGGGTGACGGGCCTGGGAATGGGGATATGGATGCCCTTGAGCGGTTCTCGATTCCGCGCAAATCGTCGCCTTTGCCCTCCCGGCCCCCAATCTCTGTAATGCGGAGGGGTCCGGGGGGATCGGGACTTGCGACTAGAACTCGTCGGCCGCCGTTTCCGGGGCGTCGCCGGCATCGCCGTCGCCGTCCGCGTCGGGGGAGCCGACCATCATTTCCTCGGAAATCAGGCCCGCGTTGTGGCGGATCTGGTCCTCAATGGCCTTGGCCATCGCCGTGTTTTCACGCAGGAACTGTTTGGCGTTCTCGCGGCCCTGGCCGATGCGCTCCGAATTGAAGGAGAACCAGGAGCCGGATTTCTCGACGATGTTGGCCTTGACCCCAAGATCGAGCAGTTCGCCCATCTTGGAGATGCCTTCCCCGTACATGATGTCGAATTCGATCATCTTGAACGGCGGGGCCATCTTGTTCTTCACGACCTTGACGCGGGTCTGGTTGCCGACCACTTCGTCCCGGTCCTTGATGGCGCCGATGCGTCGGATTTCCATGCGCACGGAGGAATAGAACTTGAGCGCGTTGCCGCCCGAGGTGGTTTCCGGGTTGCCGAACATGACGCCGATCTTCATGCGGATCTGGTTGATGAAGATGACCATGGTGTTGGACTTGGAGACGGAGGCCGTCAGCTTGCGCAGCGCCTGGCTCATGAGCCGGGCCTGCAGGCCGACGTGGGTATCGCCCATTTCGCCTTCCAGTTCGGCCCGCGGCACCAATGCGGCGACGGAATCGACCACCAGCACGTCGATGGCGCCGGAGCGCACCAGGGTGTCGGAGATTTCAAGCGCCTGTTCGCCGGCGTCGGGCTGCGAGATCAGCAGTTCCTCGACATCGACGCCGAGTTTCTTGGCATAGCTGGGATCAAGCGCGTGTTCCGCATCGACAAAGGCGCAGGTGCCGCCGGCCTTCTGGGCCTCGGCGATCACATGCAGGGCCAGGGTCGTCTTGCCCGAGCTTTCCGGGCCATACACCTCGATGATGCGGCCGCGCGGCAGGCCGCCGATGCCGAGGCCGATGTCCAGGCCGATGGAGCCCGTGGAAATGGTCGGGGTATCGACCACCTCGCGCTGGCCCAGGCGCATGATCGAGCCTTTACCGAAGGCGCGCTCAATCTGCCCCAATGCCGCATCGAGGGCCTTGCTTTTATCCACGTCCTGCTTCTCCACCAAACGCAATGCCGTATCGGCCATCTTGCCACTCCCTTATTCCATAGGCCCGCAAGCCGTTGCAATTGCGTTCAATGTACGTGTTTTGTTCTCATAGACAAGCGTAATTTGTAATACGTTGATATAATTATATATTTACAACTTTGTTCACAGAGTGTTCCGGTCAGAATCGGACTCCGGACCCCATGCTTAACGGTTATGGTTAATACCTGATCGCTCAAGACTCTAAGGGCGCACCACAGCGACCGAACCTTCCAGCATTAATTCAATTCGACGATGTCTAAGGTGCGAAATTCGTCAGGTATGCATTTTAGAAAGTTATCTCTCATCCCTATGGGACAAATAAGAAACTCGACATCTTCGTTTCGAATTTTTTTATAACGTAGCAGTCCGCTCCATCCATCCTCATTTGGCACCTCTTTTGGTCGAACTCCTTGGAATGGGTATTTTTGTGTAATTCGCCATTCGCGCTGCAATCGGTCGCGCGCGGTTTGCATGTACTCATACCGCTCAAGTAGAGCTTGATATCCCTGCGCACCTAATAAGCCTGCAAACTCTTTGTTCTCGTATGCAAGCGCCATCCCCTTGTCGCAAGGGGAACCAATCTTTTGAGTTAACAACCGCGCTTGGTAACGAAATTTGAATCGCAGAACCCAAGCAGCCGCCTTACCGACATACTGAACCTTTCGTGCACCATGTTTTTCTGCCCATTCGAATTTGACGGCTATTCCATAGTCGCCTTTCTTCCGAACCGGACCAGCATCTTTCAATGACGCTTCTGTAAAACAGACCATGCCAAAATTTTGAGGGTCCCCAGCAAACGGTCGATTGGAACCAAACAAGTCGTCCAATAACAGCCGATCACAAGGCATTAGGGCGAATCCATTCGCTAGAATTCCGGCAACCCCTCTTTCATCTGTGAAATGTATTAACTGCGGACGATCTTTACCCATGCATCACCATGCGGCTGAAAACCTCCAAACAAACAGATTGCTCAAGGCCCCTCTGAAACGAGGATCTCCTTCACCTTCCCCACCAGCGTCTTCAGCGTGAACGGCTTGGGCAGGAAGTGGAGGGTTTCGTCCTTGTCGATCTGGTCCTGGAAGGCGTCCTCGGCGTAGCCGGACATGAGGATGACCTTCACCTCCGGCATCTGTTCGCGGAGCTGGCGGACGAGGGTGTAGCCGTCCATGCCGGGCATGACGACGTCGGAGACGATGAGGTCGATCTTCGGCGCCGTGCCGTTGACCACGTCCAGCGCCGCCTCGCCGTTCTGGGCTTCCACCACCTTGTAGCCCTTGTTGCGCAGCGCGCGGGCGCCGAACATGCGCACGGCGTCCTCGTCCTCGACCAGGAGGATGGTTTCCGAGCCCGTGAGGTCGGCCTCGAACAGGGGCAGTTCGGGCTCCTTGCCCGGGCCGGTGCCGGTGCCGTCGCCCTTGGCCTTGCCCTTGCCGGTGGCGATGGAGATCACGTCGTCGGTCACGGCGGCGGCGGCGCGGCGGGCGCGGGCGTCCTCGTCGGCGCGGGGGAACAGCAGGCGGAAGGTGGTGCCCCGGCCGATATGGCTTTCCACGGTCACATAGCCGCCGGACTGATGGATGATGCCGTAAACGGTGGACAGGCCCAGGCCTGTGCCCTGCCCCACTTCCTTGGTCGAGAAGAACGGCTCGAAAATGCGGTCGAGCACGTCCTTGGGGATGCCCGTGCCCTTATCCTCGACCTCGATGACGAGATAGGAGCCGACGGGAATCACCTCGCCCGACTGCTGCAGCGGGCGTTCCAGGTCGCGGCGGAAGGTGCGGATGACCAGCGGCCCGCCCTCGGCCATGGCGTCGCGGGCGTTGACGGCCAGATTGATGATGACCTGATCGAACTGCCCCCGGTCGGCGAGGATGCGCCCGGCCCCCCGTTCGTGCTCCAGTTTGAGTTTGACCGTCTCGCCCAGCAGGCGGCGCAGCAGGTTGGACAGGTCGTTGAGCGCGTCTTCCGGGTCGAGCAGGTCCGGCTCCAGGTTCTGCTTGCGCGAAAAGGCGAGCAACTGGCGCACCAGATTGGTCGCCCGGTGAGCGTTCTGTTTGATCTGCTGCAGGTCGTTGAAGGACGGATCGCCCGGCCCGTGGCGTTCCAGCAGCAAGTCCGTGAAACCGATCATGGCGGTCAGCAGATTGTTGAAATCGTGGGCCACGCCGCCCGCGAGCTGGCCCACGGCCTGCATCTTCTGGGATTGGGCGAACTGGATTTCCAGGTTCTTCTGCTCGGTCGTGTCGATGAAGTGCAGAACCAGGCCGGTGATATTGCCCTGCTCGTCCTCCATGCGGGACGCAAACAGCGTCGCCGCCGCCTGTCGGCCGCCGGGGGCGGCCAATCTGATTTCCGTCTGGGTCGCCCGCACCCGGCCCATGATGACGTCGGACAGGGCCGAGGCGACCACGTCGCGGTCTTCGGGCAGCAGGCGTTCGGCGAAAGGCCGGCCGGCGACCATGTCGCGGTGGGCCCCCGCCAGGGTCAGGAACGCCCGGTTGCAGTCCATGACCTTGCCCAGACCGTCGAGGAGCGCAATGGCCACGGGCGCATCGTCGAACAGAAAGCGCAGGCGCTTGGCCGGCCCCAGGCCGCCGCTGCCGACGCTGTCGTCCGCCCAGGCCATGTCGCGCAGCAGGATGGAGCGCGTATAGACCAGGGTGCCGTCCGTGGTTTCGCGGTGGCTTTGCAGGAGCGAGGCCGTGAATTCCGTACCGTCGGCGGCGCGCAGGGTGACCAGACCGTGGTCGCCCGGGGCATCCTCGCCGTCGGCGTCGCCGTTGACCGGGCTGGCGGAGACGACGAATTCGGCAAACGGCTTGCCGCCCATGGCGACGCGGTCGACGCCGAGCCATTCCGCCAGGCAGGAGTTGGCATAGACGATGCGCCCCCGTCCATCGACGGAGAACACCCCGACGGGCAGGCCGTCGAGCAGATCGGCGCGACGCGCCTCCGCCGATTGACGGGTCGCGGTCTGGCGCTTTTCCTCGGTAATGTCCTGGGCCCGCCATTGCACATAGCGGGCGGCGCTGTCCCCGGCGCCGGCGCCGATGCCGTCCTCGCCGAAGGGCTCCATGCGCAGGCGGCGCCAGGCGGGCTTGCCGTCCTGACGACGGCAGATGACCTCGCCGCCGGCAGTGGTGCCGTCGGCGGCGGCGGCCCGCAGCTTGCGGAACACGTCCTGGGAGCGCCCCTGGCTGTCGAGCGCCCGTTCGACCTTGTCGAGCAGGCCGGAGGGGCCTTGGTCGCCCTCCAGGAAGAACAGTTCGCGGAAGGCGCCGTTGGCGTACATGCCGACGCCGTCCCAGGTGGCGATCAGCAGCCCTTCGCCCGAGGCGCCGGCCGCCATCTGGATCAGGTCCGCCATGGCGCCGCCCGCGGGCCGGTCAGGTGCCTTGCGGCCCATGCGCCAGGACGCCGCCAGCAGCCCCAGCGCCGCCGCCGCCAGCACGCCGCCCGTGGGCAGCGCCCAGCCGGCATCCAGCCCGAACATCAGCCCCGCCGCGACCCCTAACAGGGCTGCGCCGGCATTCAGGACCTGGGGCATTCTGTGCTTCATGAATCCGATGATGGCGCTCTGTGATGATGGCGGAGCTCCGAAAGGCGGCCCGCTTCCGGGGAAAGCATTACCACTGAACCGTTCCTGTCAACAGCACTCGCTGCGGGTGCGCACGGCCCGAAGGCGGCACATCCGTGGAACCGCTAATGCGGCAGCTTGCCCTTGAGCCGCATGACGTGGCCGATGACCTCGGCGACCGCCTTGAAGTGCTCGGCCGGAATTTCCTCGTCCAATTCCACGGAACTGAAGAGAGCCCGCGCCAGCGGCGGGTTTTCAACGATGGTGATCTCATTTGCCTCGGCGATTTCGCGAATCTTGAGCGCCACCAGATCCTGTCCCTTGGCGATCACCTTGGGCGCCGGCATGGTTTCCATCTTGTATTCCAGGGCGACCGCGAAGTGGGTCGGGTTGGTGATGACCACGTCGGCGTTGGGCACGGCGGCCATCATGCGCTTGCGCGCGCGCTCCATTCGGATCTGGCGGATTCGCGCCTTGATCTGCGGGTCACCGTCGGTCTGCTTGTGTTCGTCCTTGACCTCCGTCTTGGACATCCGCATCTGCTTCATGAAGGTCGCGCGCTGGTAGATGTAATCGAGCGCCGCAATGAACCCCATCACCCCGATGGTTGCGAGCGCCATCAGGATGGCGATCTCGTGGATGCGTTGAAGGGCCGCCGCCGTGGTCACGGCGGGCAGCATCTCCAGGTCATGAAGCATGGGAATGGCGAGCCCGAACGATACCACCGCAACCAAGGTGAGCTTCAGGATACCCTTGGCAAATTCCATCAGGCCTTGGCTGGAGAACAGCCGTTTGAAGCCGCTCAAGGGATTCAGTTTGCTCGGTTTCGGCTGAATTTTCTTTGTCGACCAGATAAGACCGAACTGCCCGACGTTGGCCACGACCGCCAGAACCACGAACATGCCAAAGGCGGGAGCAAGGATCACGCCGACCTCGACCGCGACATTGGAGAACACCAGCCTTAGGTGCTCAAAATCCATCGGGATCGAATAAGAGGACGTGACAAACCGTTGCCCGATAAGCGTGATGTCCCGGGCCATCGGCGGTGCCAGAAACATCAGCATCGCGACGCCGCCGACCAGCACCATCAGGCTCTTGATTTCCTGAGACTGGGCAACCTGGCCTTCGTCACGGGCCTTGGAGAGTTTTCGCCCGGTCGGCTCTTCTGTTTTTTGTGAGTCGTCTTCTTCTGACATGTGTCCCTACCGCCGATCCGGGCCTTAGCCCGTAAACACAGCGTACCCTTGTTGGAAGTGATTGAGAAACACCAGCATGATGGACGAAAACACGATCATGAGGGCACCGAGCTGGACCGTAAGCTGAACCGGCAGACCGAAGAAAAAGACCGGCAACTGCGGCATCAGGCGACCAAGAACGCCGAGCCCGATGTAATAGACCATGGCGATGACCAGGAACGGGATCGACAACTGGAACCCCAGGGCGAAGCTGTCGGCGACCCGGCGCGCCAGCATCAGTGCCATGTCGCCCGTCGCCACACCTTCGCCGGGCACGAACAGGGTGTAGGAATCGGCCACCACCATGAAATATATGTGATGACTGTCGGTGATGAAGATCAGCACCAGCCCGCCGATGGTCAGCATATTTGCGATGATCGAGCTTTGCTGCTGTGACACGGGGTCCTGAATCAGGGCGTTGGCCATGGCGGCGAACAGCGCGATCATCGACCCCGCGGTCTGCAAGGCACTGACCATGATGACCGCGATCCCGCCAAGAAACAGGCCGACGATGATTTCGCCGGTGAGCAGCAGGAACAGAATATATGGGCTTTCCGGCGGCGCGGGCAGGCTTTCCGCCATCACCGGCGTCATGACAATGGCGACGACGACGGCCAGGACGATGCGGATGCGTGTCGAAACATAGGCCGCCGCGATCCCCGGCAGAATGGACATCATGGCGCCGACCCGCGCCAAGATCAGCAGAAATCCGAAAATATTGAGTTTGACGAGTTCTTCGAGCATGTCCGCCGCCCCTCGTCGCCTAGAGCGCCGAAATTCGGTCGAACAGGGTATCGGCGAAGGTAATCACCGTGTTGATCATGAACGGCAGCAGAACGACGATGCCGATGAAGATGACAATGATCTTCGGCACGAAGGTCAGGGTCATTTCCTGGATCGTCGTCAGGGCTTGAAACAAAGCAATGATCAGGCCGCTGATCAGACCGAGGAACATGATCGGGCCGGCGACCTTGAGCACGACCCACATGGCGTTGCGCCCGACGTCGATAACATCCACTTCGTTCATCTGGACTGCTCCCGACGCCGTGGCCCGGTGGCGCTACACCGGCATCCGGATGATGTCGTTATAGGCTTCCAGGACCTTGTCACGCACGTTGACCACGGTCTGCAGGGTCAACTCGGCCTCGGCTACGGCCGTCACCACCTGGGTGATGTCGGCGCGGTCGTTGATCGCGTCAATGGACAGCTTCTCAGACCGTTCGCCGATCTGACGGGCTTCCATGATGGCGCTGCGCACCAGGTCACCGAACTCCTCGTTCGCCTTGCCCATCGGCGCGACGTCATTCCCCGTGCCGGACACCGTCTCACGCGCGGCCCGCTGATAGGCGTTCAATGCCTGATGAATGTTAAAATCGGCGGTCGTGGTCATTTTTATACTCCCGTTCTAGGCTCACTTGGCCCGGTCCGCGTTGGGACCTTTTAACTATGGCTGCTAATTCGACCGCAGCACGTCGATGACGCTGTTCAGCATCGTTTTCGACGACTTGATGAGGTTCAGATTGGCTTCGTAGGACCGCTGCGCTTCGCGCATGTCCATCATTTCGATCATGGTGTTGACGTTCGGCGTCTCGACGTAACCGTCCTTGTCCGCGGCAGGATGGGACGGGTCGTACTTCTTGCCGAAGTCGGACATGTCCTTGTGCAGACGGTTGACGTGAACCGTTTCGACACCGACGGACTTGTCCAGTTCGTTCCGGAAGGTCACCAGTTTGCGCCGATAAGGGTCGTCGCCCGGGCGCTGCGGCAGACTGTCCGCGTTGGCGATGTTCTGCGAAATCACGCGAAGCCGCGTTCCCTGTACGCGCATTCCCGCGCTGGAAATGCGAATCGTCTTGATGATGTCGTCCATTGGGGCTTACGCCTCCTTGATTGATAATCCGGCAAGGGTTCTCCCTAAATCCGGCGGCGTTGGTTTGGACGACGTTCTGTCGAAGTTCCCGTTCCAGGTTCGCCTGTGGCCTTTGCGGCCCGAATTTTTTGTCCGACCGCCTCCGGGCGTGACCGCCTAGCGTCCTCGGCTGGCGGTTTTCAGCATTTCAATATGCTTCTTGTAGAGTTCCGTGGTCAGGCGGTGGGTGGTCTGCGTTTCAGACACCTTGCCCATTTGTTCCTCGAGCACCACCGAGTTGCCGTTGGGGGCCGTTTCATAGGGGTGGCGCGGCTCTTCGACGAAGAAATCACGGATGCGCTTGCGCCGCCCGCCCAGCTGTCCGGGCTCCGTCACCACCATGTTCAACTGCGCCGATTCCTTGCGCAGGAGCTCACGAAACTCGTACGGCTTGAGATCCTTCGCCTTGTAGTCGGGCGTATCCGAATTGGAAATGTTCTGGGCCAGGATTTCCTGGCGCTGGCCAAGCCAGTTAAGACGTTTCTTAACAGCTGCGAAGAGGGTCAAATCCATCTGCGCGCGGCCCCTTTCTAGCGGAATTAATCCGTTGTCCCTTGGTTCCTGCGGCGATTGCAAAGCCCCGGGAACCGTCCTGCTAGGCATTATCTGCCGGGTTCCTTAACAACCCATTAAGCACGTCTCGCCCCGCCCTCACCGCCCGAACAATCCAATAAACGTCTGATTCAGAAACGTAAAACCGGCCCGGCCGTAATCATTTGTTAAACCGGGGGCCGTTAGGATCGGGCGAATCCGGCAATTCTTGCCGATCAATTGGCCTTGCCACGCGAACGGAACCAGCGGCACGTGAACGCAGATACCCCCAAAGATCCGGCCGGTAGCGACGGTCCGCAAGGGAACTTCCAGCGTATCCCGGCGACCAAGGACGCGCTTGCCGTGGCCCTGGCCGAAGGGGCTGTGCCGGGCATGGCGCCGACGGTCGTCGCCGGCGGCCGCGGCCATCTGGCCGAACAGATTCTGCAGATCGCCTTCGCCAACGGCATCAAGGTGCGGGAGGACTCGGACCTTGCCGAGCTTCTGGCCACCATCGACATGGAAGAAGAAATTCCCGTCGAAGCCTTCGCCGCCGTGGCCGAGATTCTGATCTATCTCTACCGCGCCAACGGTGCCGGCGACGACGCCGGCAAAAGCCGCGAGGACATCGTGCGCGAATGGATGGGAGACACCCCCCAATGAGCGACATCGATGGCAACGGCGCAGACACGCCTTCCCCCGCATCCCTGGAATCGGCCATGACCGAAGTCGAAACCATGATCTTGAACGCACGCCGCGTCCTTGCCGGAGGCGAACTATTGGATATGACCCCCTTGGGCGAGCGGGTCTCCTGGATTTGCGCGAACGTCCGCACCATGGTGCTCACGTCATCCGATCCGGACAGTATCCGCCTGCGCCTGGAAAAGATGGTTTCCGACCTCAACCGCCTTGAAGACGAAATCCGCGCCGGCCTTGGCGCGGTCGACGGCGACGCGCGCGAGGAATAGAGCCATGGACATGGACATGGACAACTATTTCCGCTTCATCTTGGCACTGGTGTTCGTGATCGGTCTGATCGCCCTGCTTGCCGCCGTGGCGCGGCGCGCCGGCTGGGGCTTTCCGGCCGCGGCCATCAAGCGCGCCAGCAACCGGCGCCTGGGTATCGTGGAGGTGACGCCGCTGGACGGCCGCCGTCGCCTGATCCTGGTCCGTCGCGACGATACGGAACATCTGCTGCTGATCGGGCCGACGTCAGAACTGGTCATCGAAACGGGAATTACCGGACCCGGCGCAAGTTTCGAGCAAACGCTGAACGCCACGGCCCTGCCGTCGGGCGACGACGGCAGGGAGCCCCAGTCATGACCAACGGCGGACAGATGCGACGTATCTTCACGCGGCGCCGGCGGCGCAATCCCTTTGCCCATCCCCTGGTGATGGTTCTTGCGGTGATCGGCGCGGCCTGCGCGATCTACTTGGGCCTGAGCCTGCTCAGCCCGCCGGCCTTCGCGCAGACCATTACGCTGGATATCGGCGAACAAGGCGGCGACACCACGGGCCGCATCATCCAGATGCTGCTGCTGATCACGGTGCTCAGCGTGGCGCCGTCGATCCTCATCATGGTCACGTCCTTCGTGCGCATCATCGTCGTTCTGTCGTTTCTGCGCACGGCCATGGGCACGCAACAAACACCGCCCAACCAGGTCTTGGTCGGGCTGGCCCTGTTCCTGACCCTGTTCATCATGCAGCCGACTTTCGAGAAGGCCTGGGAAACCGGTATCAACCCGGTAATTCAGGGTAATCTGGATGAATTGCAGGGCTTCAACCGGGCCGTTATTCCCTTTCGGGATTTCATGATGACCCACGTGCGTGAACGCGACCTTCTGCTGTTCACCGAGATCGCGCGCATCCCCGACGAAGAAGCGCGCAGGGAAATGCCCATGCGGGTGCTGATCCCCGCCTATATGATTTCCGAACTGAAGCGCGCTTTCGAGATCGGCTTCCTGCTGTTCGTGCCGTTCCTGATCATCGACATGGTCGTCGCATCGATCCTCATGTCCATGGGCATGATGATGCTGCCGCCAGTCATCATCGCCCTGCCGTTCAAGATCATCTTCTTCGTGCTGGTCGACGGCTGGTACATGACCGTCGGCTCCCTGGTCAAAAGCTTCGGCGCCGGCTAGGACCTGACCCGCCGCTTTCCATTCCCGACAGTCAACCTGTGCCCCCTATCCAGTGCGGCGCAACTCCGTCGGATTGACGCCGAACTGGCGATGGAAGGCACGGGACAGGGCTTCGGAACTGGCATAGCCATAGCGCCGGGCGACGGCCTGGACCCGCGCGCCCCGGTCCATGTCCTGGCGCGCCAGCGTCATGCGCCAACGGCGCAGATAGCTTTGCGGTGCCTCGCCGACAACCGCGCGAAATGCATCGGCGAACCGTGACAACGACATGCCCGCGATGGCCGCCAGATCACCATTCGACCACGGCTTGCCCGGATCTTCGTGCAAGGCGGAAATGGCCCGCGACAGGCGCGGGTCGGCAAGACCGGCCAGCACGCCCGGCTCGGCCGCCCCCTGTTCAATCTGCTGGCGCATCAGACGAATCACCAGCACTTCGGCCAGACGCTCCAGAACCTTATCGGATCCGCACCGCCGCCCGCCGGCTTCGGCCAGGAACAGATCCAGGAGAGCCCGGGTCTCCGCATCACGGATCGGTATGGACACGGTCGCCGGCAAGGCTGCCATCAGGGGATTGGCGGGGCCACCCCAGTCGATGGTGCACGCGGCGACTGATGTCTCATTCGGCCCGGCCGTGGGGACGCCGCCTCGGGTGCGGATTTCGACCCGCCCCGGCTGACCCGTTTCCGACTCTCCGAACACGACCATATTCCCCTCGCCCAGCGGCACGCGCAGAACCCGCAGGTCAAAGCGGGAGATCAGGGCGGACAGGCGGTCATATCGATCAGCCATAGAGGATTTGGGTGTTTCGATCAATTAATATGGATTTTAATGATTATAACTCCTGTTAGGGTCATCGTCATCTAAAACCGACCGCCGATCCCGGCGCGACGGCGACACTGTTCCACAGGAGAAAATGACCTCATGCTTATGCCACGCCAGAAGACCCCCGCCCTTTCCGTCGACCTCGTGACGGGCGGCACGTTCGACCTTGCTTCGGAAACGTCCGAACGGGGAACGGTGATCTGCTTCTATCGCGGCCTGCATTGCCCGATCTGCGCCAACTATTTGACCGAGCTGGAAAAGCTGACGCCGGAGTTTGCCAAGCGTGGCGTCGGCACCATCGGCATTTCCAGCGATGACGCCGAACGCGGCAAAGCCATGGCCGAAAAGATCAGCGCCAAGAATTTGCGCATCGGCTACGGGCTCGACCTGAGCAAGGCCCGTGAATGGGGCCTGTTCATCTCCACCTCGCGGGGCAAGACCTCCATCGGCATCGAAGAGCCGGCCTTGTTCGCCGAACCGGGCCTGTTCATGGTCTCCCCGGATCAGACGCTCTATTACGCCTCGGTCCAGACCATGCCCTTCGTCCGTCCGCATTTCTCTGAACTGCTGGCGGCGCTCGACTTTGCCATCGAGAAAAACTACCCGGCGCGCGGCGAATACACCGGCGCCGTGTAACGCGCCGAACACGCGACACCGTTCAGACACCCAGGTTCATCGGGGGATGAACGCAGGAGAGGCCCGGTTCCCGCAAAGGGTTCCGGGCCTTTTTTATGCCGGTTGATCAGTTGATGGCGCTGAGCGGGTCTTTTTCCAGGCGCTCACGATAGGCCGTCAGGAAGGTCTTGAAGTTCTGCGCCACGGCGACCCGAGCCTTGACGCTTTCCGGCGCGATCAGACCCAGGGCCGGACGTGCCGCGATCAGATCGAAGGCCTTTGCCATTTCCGTCTGGGCCATGGCCGGCCCGAAATTTTCGCGGATGCGGGCAAGGCCGCGCTCATTCCCGCTGAGGGTCATCGCCGTCGCCAAATTCAGCATATAACGCGCCTGTTTGCGGTTCAGGCTCTCGCCTTTGCGCGCACCGGTCGCCGTAACGACACGTTGCAAGGACTGGGCGGCTTCGTTCCAATTGCCCATGGTCCAGTAGATTTCCGATCGCAGCAGTTCGCCGTCCATGGTCTGGTCCGGTTCCAACAAGGCGAGCCCGTCGGCAAAGCGTTGCTGCCCCATCAGGGCCTGAACGAGTAGATGATTGCGCTGTTGCGTCAATTCACCGTTCAGGCCGTTCGCGGTCGTCGCCCGGATCACCCGCTCAGCATCGGTGTATTTGCGCGCAAGCAGATGGATCAGGGCCAGCCGCGCGCCGACGCGCGCCCGGTCCGCGCCCTGCAGCCGGAATCTGATCTGTCCCTCCAGGAGGGCCGCCGCCTGGTCCAGCAGATCGACCCCGACAAGCCGGTCGGCAAGCTTCTGGATCATGGTGTCGCCGCGCGAACCGGCAGGAGTCAGTTCCTTGAACTCCTCGTAGATCGCGATTGCCGTAACCGGCTTCAAGGCATCCGCCTTGTCCTCGAGATAAAGCGCGTTAAAGGTGTCCGACATTTCCTTGGTCACGGCCTTGGCGTCGGGATGGTCGCGGAAATGGGTCGCCGCCTGACGCAGGGTCTGCAAGGCCTCGCGGTACTTTTCCTGTTCCAGGTAGAGCGTGCCCAAGCGCCGCAAGAGATCGAATTCCCGATTGTCGCCACGCCAGGCGAAGCGCTGTTTTTCAAGTTCTTCGGTCGCTTCGCGCTTGGTCACGCGATCGAGACGCAGCAGAAGCTCGACCCTGGAGCGCGCCGCCCGGAAGCGGGCCAGCCGGTCGGGGCTGTCCATGACCTCTTCCCACAGCGAAACGGCGCCGTCGAAGTCACCTTCCAGTTCCGCCAGGCGCCCTTGGACGAACTTGACCTGGGCTTCCTGGCTCGGGCTGGGGCCGTCCGCCAACAGCGTGGAAATCAATGTTTCCGCCGTGCGCACGTCGCCGATCTCGACCACCGCCTCGGCGACGATGGCTGACAGGCGGAACCGCAAGGCACGGGGATAAGGCCGGGCAATGGAGCCGGACCGGCGTAATTCGATGGACGCCCCGTTCAGGTCACCACGGGCGGCCTGGATGATCGCGCGCCAAAATTCGCCCTCGTCGCTGCCGTTAAGCGCCGCGTTGTACAGATCCTTTTCCGCTTCGGGCAGACGGCCCATGAGGAATTGACTGCCGCCATGCAGCAAAAGCCATTCGCGGTCCTGAGCCAGGGACGGCTGCACCTCCACGGCGCGGGTCAGAACGCCCAGGGCCTCTGCTCCATAGGCATTGGCGAAATAGAACCGCGCCAGGTTCATGCGGGCTTCCGCCTGTCCGGCCTTGGGTGCCACGGCAAGGGCCTGCTCCAGGATTGCCCGGGTCTGCAGGATCGCGGCATCGTTGGGCGTATCCCATTTTTCAAGGTCGAGGACACGCACCAGGGGCCGCATCGCCGACATGCGCGCACTTGCCGCCATTTCCTGGGACACGGGCGAGAACTTGAGCGGGAAGGTCGGCGCCGCACTGGCGATTTCCACGCCCTGGCGCAACGAGCGCACGCGCACGTCATCGATCCGCGGCGTCACCACCACGCCCTGGATGGACGGCAGAATTTCGAATTGAGGATAAGCATAAGACCCCGCCACACCGTGTCCGAGCGGAATACCCGGCACGACCAGCATGTTGTCGGCAATGATGGGATCGGTCAGCGGGATCACCTTACCCGGTTCCGGCAACGGCATGAAAATGCGGGCCCCGATAGGGGAATCGGGCTGGGCCTGGACTTCCAGCGGAATCTTGGGCGTCGCTTCCTGGGCCTTGAAATCGATCAGCCAGGCCAGACCGGCCCGGCGCATGGACGGGTTGATGTCCTTGGGCGTGGTCATGCGCAGCACGGTGGCCTGGGGAATATAGACCTGTTGCAGCGTTGAAATGACCTCGCCGCCGGCCTCTTGCAAGGCGGGAACATTGACGTTGGTGCGCTTGTCGAACACCAGCCACAGGAAACCGTTGCGCCGGAAGGCGGCGGCGGCAACAGGCTCTTCCCAATCGAATCGCAGGGTGACCGTGCCCTCGTCCCCCTTGGCCACGGACAATTGCGCCCCCGGTGCCGGGCCGGGGGCCGGGGCCGGAGCCGCCGCCGGGCGCGGCTGCCCCGCGGGCGCGGCGGTGGCCGTGGTTTGCGCCGGCGGCGTCAGGCGCAGCGGCTGACCGGCGGGCTTCGCGGCCGGGGCGGCCTTTTGACCGGCACCTTGGGGAAGCTGCTTGGCCGTTTGGGTCGCGGTGCCGGCGGCCGCGGGCGCGGCAGACGCCGGCTGCGCCAGGGCCTGGGCGGCGACGGGAGGCTTGGCGGGAGCGGTGGCGACCGGCGGCACGGGGGCTTTCGGGGCGTCCGCCTCTTTCGCATCTGGCGCCTTTGCCGTCTCGGCATTGCCGCCGCCGGGCACGCTGACCTGGGCCGGAACGGCGACCGGGTCCTGCCATGGTGACGGTTCCCGGATATCCAGAGCGATCTTGTTGCCGGCATAGAAGTCACGCACGGTGGAGCGCGGCGGCACGGCGATCACCGAAACGGTGCGCCCGCCCTGCGTAGCGGACCGGATACCGCCGACGAACAGCGGCGGATTGCGGTTGATATCGGCGTCGTCGATCTGCGCCGCCGCTTCGAAGGTCACGGTGACAAGACCGCCGTCCTTGGCGATCTTATAGGGCACCTTGGCCGGCCAATCGAACACAACGCGGGTAAAGGTCGCATGGGCGCCGGCGCGCACGTTGACCTGCGCCGCGTCTTGGGCCCGCGCACCCTCCAGGGGCACCAGACACAGCCCCCAAGCCAAGGCCACAACCGCCAGGGCGGCACGTAGGGTCCGACGGGCGGTCACCGCAGGCCTCCGGACGTCGGAAACACAACGATGTCGACGCGCCGGCCCATGAGTTGACGCTGCGCCGGCGGCATGGACGGCAGCTGGTCATAGCGGCTGTCGGAGTATCCGAAGGCGACGATGGGTTCCGCATAGCCGGCGGCGCGCAGTTGATTGGCCACGGCGGCGGCGCGGGCGGTCGACAGTTCCCAGTTGGAGGCATAGTCGCCGCCGACGACAGGCGACGGATCCGAATGGCCGTTGACCCCCAGTTGGTTGGCGATGGTGCTGAGCGCACCGCCCAAGCGGAACAGGGCCGCGCGCGCGCGATCCGTCATGACCGCACGTCCCGCCTCAAACAATAAATCACCAGGCAAGGCCAGGACCAATCTGTCCTCCATCCGCATGAACTGTGTTTGCTTAAGCAGTTCATCGCTTTCAATCTTTTCCCGCAGCACGGATGTTAGATAATCCAGGTTAATGGCGCGTTTACGAAACACCGTTGCGATGTTGTGTGTAGCCGTCGATGAAATGGGCGTTTTTACCTGTTCCGGGGCCAGACTTTGCGACAGTGAATCGATCACGTTATCCCAGCGATCCAGCTTTACGTTGGACATGGAAAACAACATGACGAAGAAGGTCAGCATCAAGGATACCAGGTCCGTGAACGTCAACAGCCACATCTGCGACGCCTTGTGGTCGCGTTCCAGGTCCCGTTCGGAGCGTCTCGGCAGTAGCATCGCTGGCCCCTACTCCTCGCCGCCGTCTCTGTCGCCGGCGTCATCGCTGTCGAGACGCAAACGGACTTCCGCTTCACGACGGATATAGAACCACATGGTGACGTCGTTGGGGTCGCCCGGCTCGATCCCGATGGCGATGGAGTCCGGCGGCAGGCCGCGCTGCGCCATTTCGCGCGCGAAAGCCCCGGCCCGGGCCAGTTCCAGGGTCTGCGACTGGGGCAAGCCGCCATCGTCGCGAACCCGTGAGCCGATGATAAACTCCAGATCGAAGCGCAGCCCCGGCGGGCGCCCGCTGGCGGCCGCGACAATCCGGTCGAGAAGTTCAAACTGTGACGGCAGAACGCGCGCCGCGTTTTCGGCGAACAGCGTGCTGGCGGGAATTTGGACCTGCATCAACCGCCCCGGGTGAACCACCTTGATCTGGGCCACTTGCAACGCGGCGGCGAAGATATCCGTGACCGTCTCCTGGTATTGCTGGCCGGCGATCAAGTCGCCTTCCTTGGACTTGAATCGTGTCGGATCCGTCGACGGCGGCACGATCGACGTGAAGGTCGACGTCAGACTGTCCATCACCGACTTGGTTTTGACTTCTTCCAACGTGGAAATCGTCACCAACAGGATAAAAAACGCGAGGATCAGCAGGAACAGCGACAGGAACAGCGCGGACGTATTGGGTCCGCGCGCGGTATTCGGTGCCGGCGGAAGGAAATTGCGTTCAGCCATGCCCGGATTCTAACAGAAATCTGGTAAAGACGGCCTTACCAAAACCCACGCCACGGCCGGGGAAATGGATCAGTCGAAACTGTTCAGAAGGGCATCGATATCGGCTTGCGACATCGCCGCTTCTTTCTTCTGCGGGCCGTGCAGAAGATCTTCGTCGGCCGGGATGGCTTCCTCGACCGGGGCCTCTTCCATCTTGGGATTGGCCGCCTTGTACTTGGCGATTTCGTCGCCGAAGGCATTGAGCAGCGCGTCGACCTTTTCCTCGATATGCTGCAGGGCGCCGACCACTTTGGTGATGCGCTGACCAGTGATGTCCTGAAACCCGCAGGCTTCGTAAATCTTGGTCGTCGCGTCCATCAGGCGCTCGGCATTCTTGCCTTTGAGCTTGGACATCACCTCCTCGACCTCGCCGACGGCGTCCATGATCGAGTTGGTCGCCTCCGCCGTCGCTTCGACGATGGCGTCAAGTTCATCGGCGGCCTTGGGAAGGAACTCGTCCTTCACCTCGTCCGGGCGCAGGGCCGCGATGTCGGTTTTGGCTTCGGTGATGAAGCGCGACAGACTCTCCAGTTCCTCGTAAAGCCGAACGTCGACCGCGGACAAGTCTCCTTGCATGGTGGTGAGGATCGCCTCCACCACTTCCGCAATCTCTTCGACCTTGACCGAGCCGCCAGGTTCCCTCCCAAGTTCCTGAAGACGTGTGGCCAACTCGGGATCGACCGAGTCTGTCGCCATAACGGTCTCCTTAGAACTCGCCAAGGACGCTGATCAGCTTGCCTTTGAGCGTTTCGGCGTTGAACGGCTTGACGATGTAGTTGGAAACGCCGGCTTCCTTGGCCGCAATGACGTTTTCCGACTTACTTTCCGCCGTAATCATGACGAACGGGATGTGCTTCAGCTTTTCGTCCGCACGGACTTCGCGAAGCAATTGAATGCCGGTCATGGGCTCCATGTTCCAGTCGGAGATAACCAAGCCGAACGCCTTCGCCCGAAGCTTTTTGAGTGCTTCAGACCCGTCAGACGCTTCATCAATGTTCTTGAAGTTCAATTGGCGCAACAGGTTGCGCAGAATCCTGAGCATGGTTTGATAATCGTCCACGATCAGGACATTCATATTTAGATCGACAGCCATCTGTTACTCCGTGCTTTGCGCATGGGAATTTATGATTATAGCCCCAGTAACCGGCAGTTTATTCATGGCTGGGGGCAGAGCAAGCCTTTTTAGGGCGATAGGTCGATGGTGTCGGGACGGAACGAACCTAGTTGCCCTGGTCCAGACCTTCACGCGGAAGGGATTGCAGGTCACGCAACTCAACCGTTACTTCGCGGGCCTTCTCCGGGTTCATCTTGGCCATGACCGGCGCAAGCTTGCGTTCCTTCATGCGCTGGGCGACTTCCAGCAGGGTATCCATCTCAAGATCTTCGAAAATCCGCGCCGCGTCCTTGGGCTTCATGTTCTCGTAGATCTTGACGAGGCTTTCCATTTTCTTTTCCTGCTGCTCGTCGAACACCTTGATCCGGCCGTCGATTTCCGATTGCAGGTTCTTCAATTCGGCGATCTTGCGGTCGATGCGGGCTTCGGCGGCGGCCAGCATGCCCTGGCGGACATGAAGTTCCTGTTCCCGGGCCTCGATCTCGCGCCGGCGGTCGGCCAGGCGCTGCAGCAGATCGATTTCCTGGGGCGTCAACAGGGTCGGGTCGTCGGTAATCAGCTTGGAGGCGGCCGGGTCGCCCGGCGGCGGCG
Source organism: Rhodospirillaceae bacterium (assembly GCA_002706405.1). Classification (GTDB taxonomy): domain Bacteria; phylum Pseudomonadota; class Alphaproteobacteria; order Rhodospirillales; family Casp-alpha2; genus UBA1479. The sequence goes on from PALN01000066.1 coordinate 40,610, forward strand.
CGGCGGCGGCGTTCGGGTCGGCCGGACCCGGCACGGCGGCCTGTTCGCCGGCAGCGGGCACGCCTTCCGGTTGCGCCGCCGGGGGCTGACCGGCGGCGGGCGGCTCGCCCCCTTGCGCGGGCGGCGGCGGCGTTTCCGTCTGGGCTTCCGCGCCGGCAACCTGAATGGCGTCCTGCTTCAGGCCATCCACGCTGTTCCAGATGTCGCCGATCTTCACGGTCAACAGCATCGACGCCACAAAGATGGTCACCGGCAGAAAGCGGAATTTGTTAAAGGGGTTCATTCAAGCGTCCGTCTGGTCCATGTCTGGCCGGCTTCACCGGGGTCGTTCAGAAAGGCAGTTCGGCGCCCGGCTCTCAGTTGGCCGAGCGAATGGCTTTCAACAAGGCACGCTCGGCTTCCGAGCGGGGCGCGGATTTCTTGCCGCCAGCCGCCGCAACCGGCTCACCGGCATCGGCATTTCGCGCGCCACGCGCCGCTGCAACCTTGGGCGCCGGGCGCTGCTGGCGAACAGGTTCGACCACCTCGAGCGGGTCCGCCGTTTCGCTGTCGCCGCCCCCCGCATGTTCGTCGCGGGCAAGGCGGACGTTTTCTTCAAGGCGATCGGCGGCGATGGTGCCGCGATCAACCAGGAAGACCAGGTCGTCCCGCAGGCTTTCGGCCTTGGCCAACTGATCCTGCAAAGCGTCAGAGGCAATGCGCAGGTCGCCGATGCTGGCGCTCGCGCGGCTCGTCGCGTCATTGAAGGTGGCCGCCAGCTTTTCCATCTGCTCGCGGTTGCCGCGGAAGCGCGTCAGGCGGCGATTCAGGATCACCGAATACCAGATCATGACCACCAGCAGGAGGGCCAGAATGATTTCAAGCGTCAAGGAAAAGGAAAAGGTCACGGTCTTGTCTCTCCATCCCCTGGGTAACGGTCCGTTCCAAACGGCGGAACCGGGGTTGTTTGCTGCGGCAAGTCTACGCCCGAGGTTCTGAACGAAATGCTAACCGCCGGCACTAAAATGCATGGTCAAGACGTTTTCGGGCCGCGATCGATGCGGTCTTCGATCCGCACGGCGATACGCCCGCCCTTACGGCCCATGCGGCCGATATACAGGGGCACGTTGCCGCAGGACAGCATGACCGGGCTGTCCGGGGTCGCGTTGAGCATCATTTGCGAGCCTTCTTGAAGGTCGAACACCTTCTGCAGGCTGACGACCTGCTGGTCGATGACCGCTTCCAGGTCGACTTCGGTCATCCAAAGTTCTTCCGCCAGGTGGGTTTCCCAGATCGAATCCCGGCCGAATTTTTCGCCCATGAACATCTGCAGCAGCAGTTCGCGGACCGGCTCCAGGGTCGCGTAGGGCAAAAGCAGTTCCAGGCGCCCGCCGCGGTCTTCCATGTCAATGCGCAGCCGCGTCACGATGGCTGCGTTGGACGGCCGCGAGATCGTCGCGAAGCGCGGGTTGGTTTCCAGGCGGTCGAAACGGAAGGTCACGGGGCTCAAGGGTTCGAACGCCGCCGACAGATCCGTCAGCATGACGTGAATCATGCGCTCGACCAGGGAGCGTTCGATGGTCGTATAGGGCCGGCCTTCGATCCGCATGGCGGCGGTGCCGCGGCGACCGCCCAACAACACGTCGACGATGGAATAAATCAGCGAGGAATCGACCGTGATCAGGCCGAAGTTGTCCCATTCCTCGGCCTTGAACACACTCAGCATGGCCGGCAGGGGGATGGAGTTCAGATAATCGCCGAACCGGATGGAGGCGATGTTATCGAGCGAGACTTCAACGTTGTCCGAGGTGAAGTTACGAAGACTGGTCGACATCAGGCGCACGAGACGGTCGAACACGACCTCGAGCATCGGCAGACGTTCGTAAGACACCAGGGCCGACGACAGGATCGCCTGGATGCCCGATTTCTCAGTGCCTTCCTCGTGGCTGTCGTCAAAGCCCAGAAGGCTGTCGATTTCGTCCTGGTTGAGAACGCGGGTGGCTTCGGGCGCGGCCATGCCGACATCGGTCGATGCGCCATCGCCGTCGCCGCCCATCATGGCTTCCCATTCGGCGGCCAGCTCATCCTGCTCGTCGCCGCCACCGCCGCCTTCGCCGCCGTCGCCGCCCATGGCGGCTTCCCATTCGGCGGCCATCGCGTCTTGATCGTCAGCCGGGCTCGTCATCCGTCACATCCCTTGCGTGCCATAAGTCTACTGAACCAGCATTTCCTTGAACAGGACGTCCTTCACCTGGGCCGGCGCCGTCGCCGCCCGGACCCGGCGCAAAAGTTCCTCACGCAGGCGGTACATGCCGGCGGAACCCTGCAAATCCTCGATCCGGAGTTCCCGCAGATAGACCTGGAAGTTATCCATCACGCGGTCCTTCACGGCATCAATGATCAGCTTGTCCTGTTCACTCGCCACTTCGAGCGACACTTTCATTTTCAAGAACTGGGATTTGCGGCCGGACGTATTCAGGTTGACCAGAACTTCGGGCAGGTCATGGAACAGACCGACACCCTCCGGCGCCTCGCCCGACGCCACAGCCGAAGAATGATCCTTCCCGGTGATCATGGAGAGGACCGGCTCCAGCAGACCCGTGAAGAACGCCGCCGCGGCGCCGCCCACGACGAGCAGCAACACCGCAACGATGATGATGAGCTTTTTCTTCTTGCTCTTGGAGGCACCGTCGGAAGCGCCGCCCTCTTCGCCGTCGGCGTCTTCGTCAGCGCCGCCGACTTCTTCGTTTTCCAGATCGTCGTCGTCGTCAGCCATATCCGGTGCAACCGTTTCCTAGCGTCCTGATCCCAAGTCTTGGCACTTTAAAATCAGGTCGTTAACAAGTCGTTGAGGCGGGAATAACAGGAATAAGGTGTCTGGACCGGATCAGCGGGCCCGGCCCCCAGTTACCGTCCCCCTGCGCGGCCCACCTGTCGGGCGCATACGCATAACCCGTGCGCCAATCCCTCCCCCGATAGCATCAAAGCCCCGGCACTGCCAGCGACCCGGGCTCCAGGCCGGGCTCTAGGCAAGAAATACCCGGCAAAGGCTGCCAGCGGGACCCTGATTTTCCCGGTCTCCGCACCGCGAACATTTGTATAACTTATTGATTTTTCTGAATTTTAAAGTTTGGCACGCGGGCTGCAACAGGTTTGGCGGAAAGACTTGAAGTGCCTTTCGGATGAAGGTCCCGCCAAAGGGGCCACACCGGAAGAGAATGAATAGAACGGGAAAAATCAGATGGAAACCACAGCGGTCATTGCCGCTTCGCGCCAAGGCGCGCTCAGACGGCAACTCAATGTTGTCGCCAACAACTTGGCGAACATGAGCACCAACGGCTACAAAGCCGACCAGATGATGTTCGTTGAGCACGTCGTCAAAAGCAAAGGCGGCGAGCGGCTCATCAGTCCCAAGCTCACGTTTACCCGTGACCTGGCGACCCGGCTCGACACCACGGACGGCGCCATCGAAACCACGGGCAATCAGTTCGACATGGCGATCCGAAACGACGGCTTTTTCGTGGTCCGTGATCCGCAAGGCACCGAATTCTACACGCGAAACGGCCAGTTCCGCCTGGATACGAACGGTCAGATCGTCAATCAGCAGGGATATCCGCTGCTGTCGAGCGGCGGCCAGCCGATCACCCTCGGCCCCAACGATGCCGAGATCAACGTCGCCCGCGACGGGACCATTTCAACAGAAAACGGTCAGCTCGGAAAAATCAGGATCGTGCGGTTCGAAAACCCCCAGGATCTGGTGCGGACCTCGGGAGCCTTATTCTCCTCGGACGCGCCGGCCATCGACATCCCCAACCCGGACATCATTCAAGGTGCCCTGGAAGGTTCCAACGTGGAGCCGATCATGGAGATGGCAAAGATGATCGAACTGCACCGCAGTTACGAAAGCGCCAAATCCTTCATCGAACGCGAGGACGAACGCCAGAAGGAAATGATCAGAAGCCTGGTACGCGACGCCTAAGAACGCCGCCACGGGACCGACCGATTGGGCCGAAAGCCCGCGAAGACGACCACCGGCCAACCGCCGGAGCCAGACAACCTGCGGCTGACGCGCCGCATCGACGGAACGCACAACGCACAACGCCGGACCAACAACCGGCAAGCGAAAGGACGGGAAAAATGAGATCGCTTGATATCGGCTCGACGGGCATGATTGCCCAACAGCGAAACGTCGAGGTCATCTCCAACAACCTCGCCAACATGAACACCACGGCCTTCAAGCGCCGGCGCACGGAGTTTCAGGACCTGATCTATCAGGACTTGCGCCGCGTCGGCTCGACCTCGGCCGATAACGGCGCCATCGTGCCCACGGGCGTGCAGCTCGGTCTGGGCGTGAAAATGGCCGCCGTCTACCGTATCCACGAACAGGGCAACCTGTCGGCCACCGACAACACCTTCGATATGGCCATTCAGGGCAAGGGCTTCTTCCAGGTCCAACTGCCCACGGGCGAAACCGCCTATACCCGCGATGGCACGTTCCAGCTCAACGAGAACGGCCAAATCGTGACCCACGACGGATATCTCCTGGACCCGCCGATCACGGTGCAGGACGACGCCATCGACGTGACGATCAACGCGTCGGGCGAAGTGCTGGTGAAAATCGAAGGCCAGGTGGATTTCTCGAATGCCGGTCAGATTCAGACCGTGAATTTCCAGAACGAACCCGGTTTGGAAGCCATCGGTAACAACCTCTACAAGGAAACTCCCGCCTCCGGTAACGCGACCGCCGGCAATCCGGGAACCGAAGGCTACGGCACCATTCTGCAGGGCTTCCTGGAAACCTCGAACGTGAACGCGGTGGAAGAAATCTCGAATCTGATCTCCGCCCAGCGCGCCTACGAAATGAACTCCAAGGTCATTCAGACCTCGGACGAAATGCTGGGAACGCTGACATCCCTCCGCTAACCGGCATGAGAGTTGAGTAAGGCCAGAACGGCCCTGCCCACCCGCAAGGGATTGGAAAGGCCAAAAGGCTTTGGAAAGGAAAGTGACATGACCGCCCGCAATCTGTTCATCGCCGCCGTGATGGCCGCAGCACTGGTGCCGATCGCCACGCTGCCCGCGGCTGGCGCTGCCAAGAAATCGTCGCCCGCCGACGCGGCAGGGCAGAGCGAGAAGATGACCGCGCCGCTACTGCGGGATTCCGTCACCGTCGACGACAAAGTGGTCTATCTGGGGGATCTGTTCATCAACGTCGGCGAGAACGCCGACGCCGCGGTGGCCTATGCCCCCGCCCCCGGCGAGCGGGCCATCTTCGACGCCCGCTGGCTGTACCGGGTGGCGCGGGCTTACCGCCTGAACTGGCGCCCGCTGTCGGCCCGCCAGCAGGTCGTCGTCGAACGCGTCAGCCAGGTCATCGAACGGGCCGAAATCATCGACACCATCATGGCCGCCCTCTACGAAAAGGGAGCGGACCCGACCTCGGAACTGGATCTGTCGACCCAACTCACCCGGGTTCATATCGCCGGCTCCGCCTCCGCCACCATCGGGGTCGATGACATCACCTACGACTCCCGCAGCCAGCGTTTCGCGGCTGTCATCTCCATCCCCAAGGGCGATCCGGCCGGCGAACGGCTGCGCCTGACCGGTCGCCTGCATCCGGTCGTAAAGGTCCCCGTCGCCTCGAAGGTCATGGCACGCAACGACATCGTCACCGAACGTGACGTGAAATGGATCCGCGTCCGTGCCGACCGCATCATGCCGGACACGGTGACCAAGCTGGAAGACCTGGTCGGCATGTCGGCCAAGCGCGGCCTGCGCCCCGACGAAGTGATCCGCGTGTCCGACGTCGAACGCCCGATCCTGGTCGAACGCGGCTCACTGGTCACGGTGACCCTCAGCCATGGCCCGCTGTCCCTTACGGCGCAAGGCAAGGCGCTTGAGCGCGGCGCCCTCGGCGACGTGGTGCAGATCGTCAACCGGCGCTCCAAAACCGTGTTTGAAGGCGAAATCACCGGCCCCAGCCGGGCCAAGGTTCAAATCGCCGACATTCGCGAATTGGCGCAGAACAGCCGGTAACGGCACGAACGAAAGGACTTCGCCCCGCTGTTTAAGGGGCAGTTAGGAGAAAACCCATGAACGGCTCGATCATCTCCCTCTCGCGTCAGCTGCTTCGGACCACCGCTCTGGTCACGTTGCTGGCGGGCACGGTCGCCGGATGCAACACCCTCACCCGCCTGTCCCAGGTTGGTGACGAACCGAAGATCACGCCGATCCAGAACCCGACGGCCCGCCCTGACTACAAGCCGGTCTCCATGCCCATGCCGTCGCCGAAGATCGCCGAACGCAACCCCAACTCGCTGTGGCGGGCCGGTGCGCGAGCCTTCTTCAAGGACCTGCGGGCCAAGCAGGTCGGCGACATCATGACCGTGCAGATGACCCTGGATGACAGCGCCAAGCTGGACAACAAGACGGAGCGCGACCGGGTCGACAATGAATCCGCCAATATCACCAACCTGCTGGGCTTCGAAGGCGAATTGACCCGCTATTTGCCCGACGGTGTGAACCCGGCAGCCATTGCCAACTTCGGCAATACCCACGGCACCGAAGGCGACGGGTCCATCGAGCGGTCGGAAACCATCAGCCTGACCTTCGCCGCGGTCGTCACCCAGGTCCTGCCCAACGGCAACCTGGTCATCATGGGGCGCCAGGAACTGCGGGTGAACTCGGAGTTGCGCGAGCTCATGGTCACCGGCGTGGTGCGGCCCTCCGACATCGATTCCGACAACAAGATTTCCCACGAGAAGATCGCCGAAATGCGCGTCGCCTACGGCGGACGCGGCACCTTGAGCGAGCTCCAGCAGCCCCGCTGGGGGATGCAGCTTTGGGACATCCTGTTCCCGTTCTAAGCGGAGTATCCGCTCCACCGAACGGACAAAAGTTTCCCGTTCTAGGTTCGCTAACGAACCTGGATCAACTTCAAAGGCCGGCGCCCAGCGCCGGCCTCTTTTTTTGGAATGGCCTTGTCCGCACAATCCCCGCCCCTGCGCCACGATTGGCGGCCGACGCATGGCGCCCATCCAGCTTGACTTCCCCGCGCCGTTTTCCTATGGCCATTACCATGAACACGGTCTTGCACTTCTGCGTCATTCTTCGCCGGCAGCATCCCCTCGCGGGAGGTTAGCCCCCGGCTTGGCGACGTCGCGTCCCCAGCCGTGGGGACCTGACGAATTGCCCCGTTGGACGGGGCAGACCTAATTCAGACGCGGCACCCGGATTTTTCAGACATCACACGCAACGCATTCGGCGCGCGCATCCGTGCGCCGGCATCCTTTTCAGGGGATCCTGCAATGACCTTCGAAAACGCGACACAGTCCAAGCCGCCGATTACCCTCGCCCGCAGCGACCATGACCGATTGTGGGGGCTTGCCGAGGGGGTGAGCGACAGAAACCCCGAGGTTTCCAGCCAGCTTCTCGCCGAACTCGACCGGGCGGAGATCGTTCCCGACGAACGGATCGACGCGAATGTCGTCCGGATGGGCTCGACCCTGCGCTTCACGACCGACACGGGCGAAGACCGAACCATCACCCTGGTGTTCCCCAGCGAAGCGGATATTTCAGCCGGCAAGGTGTCGATCCTCACCCCCATCGGCGCGGCGCTGATCGGTCTGTCAGCCGGCCAGTCGATCGACTGGACCGCGCGTGACGGACAGGCCCACCGATTGACCGTCGAAAGCGTGAACGGCGGCGGATGACGACGCCGGCAACGGCAGAACATCAGGTACAGTTCCGGGCATGGAAAAGCCGCGCGAACCCGGCCATCGGCCTTTCGCGCGGCTTTTTACACGTTGCCCGGGGGATTAGTCGTCCCGGTGGGTGCGTTCCATGCGTTCGTGGCGTTCCTGAGCCTCGATCGACAGGGTCGCGATCGGACGGGCTTCCAGGCGCTGGACGCTGATCGGCTCTTCCGTTTCCTCGCAATAGCCGTAGCTACCATCTTCGATACGCTTCAGCGCCTCGTCGATCTTGGAAATCAGCTTGCGCGCGCGGTCGCGGGTGCGCAATTCCAGCGCGCGTTCCGTTTCGATGGACGCACGGTCGGCGATATCAGGCTCAACGATGCCGCCTTCCTGCAGAGACTGCAGGGTTTCGTTGGATTCCTCGAGCAATTCAGCCCGCCATTTCAGGAGCTTCCGACGGAAGTACTCCAGCATGACAGGATTCATGAAATCCTTATCTTTCTTTGGATTGTAGTCAGGCGGAACTGTAATTGTCATTTCTTAGTCGTCTCCCCGGTTAAATGCCAGGTTGCCGTTTGTCGACGGGCGCGGAATATACGGACCAGAGCGCCTGAGGGCAAGGCATCATTTTCCCCGGCCTGGGGACAGGAAACCCATTGATTTCAGAGAAATAGTCGACGGTGTCCGGGCGGGACGGGTTACCGGCTCAGCTTGGCCAGTTCAACCTCGGCACGAAGTTCGATCTCGTCGATCAGGGCATTCAACCCCTGATCGTCGGACGTCGGGCGTTTTTCGCGGAGCGCCTGAGCCAACTCGATGACCTTTTCCTTGGGCAGACTACCCGTCAACAGGGCCAGCTGCAGATCTTCGAGGCGGTCAAGCAGCCGATCGCCCCGGGCCATCAACAGGCCTTTCGAACGGCCCTGGGTGGCGTCATCCGCCGCCTGCATGGCGAGAACGGCATCAACGCCGGCCACCGCCGCCCCCGACACCGTGCCGGCCGCCGGTTCCGGCGTGTCGGCGGTCGCGGCGCGAAGGTCGTCTGCAAAGGCATCCGACGACGATGCGCCCGATTTGCGCTTCGTCTTGTCGACGCCCTTGGCGGGACCGATATTGGATACCTTCATTGCTTGACCTTTCCCCGCGAAACTGACCGCGGCCCCGCAGTATGGCGCGCCCTTTATTGCCGGGCGGTTAATTTTTCGGAAATTCCGGGTACCGCACCAGCCATTCGCCTGCGCGTGACACAGTCTGGCCCATGGCACGGCAAAACACCAGACCATAGCCCGCCTTCGTGCACCGCCGTGGCGGCCTTCACAAACCTTGTTCAAGTATTTTCACGCCTCGTCGACACGAGAACGAGAATGACTTGCAAACTCATAATCGGACCGTTATAACTGGCGCAAATATTGATAATCATTCGCAATCTCACCTTTGGCCAGGGATCGCGAACAACCGTTCGACACTTACGAGCCTCTGGGATTTCACAACCAAACCAACGAAGGACTCTGACCCGTGGAAACCAAAATGCCACATTTGAAACGCCTGATTGCGACCGGTCTTGTCGCCGCAGCGACTGTCCTCGGCGCCACTACCTGGGCCCAGGCCGCCGACCAGGAAGTGAACCTCTATTCCTATCGCCAGCCGTTCCTGATCAAACCGCTCCTCGACGCCTTCACCAAGGAAACGGGGATCAAGGTGAACGTCGTGTTCGCCAAGAAGGGAATGCTCGAAAAGATCAAGGCCGCCGGCGACAACAGCCCCGCCGACGCGGTGCTGACCGTCGATATCGGTCGGCTGTACGCGCTTAAGGAAGCGGGCGTGCTGCAGGCGATCAAATCGGACACGCTTGAGAAGAACATTCCGGCCCATTTCCGTGATCCGGAAGGCATGTGGTTCGGCCTGACGTCCCGCGCCCGCGTGGCGCTGGTCTCCAAGGAACGGGTCAAGCCGGGCGAACTGACGTCCTACGAAGACCTGACCGATCCTAAATTCAAGGGACGCATCTGCATTCGCTCCGGCAAGAACGCCTACAACGTGGCGCTGATCGCCTCGATGATCGCCCACCATGGTGAAGAAGGCGCTGAAAAGTGGCTTCGGGGCGTGAAGGCCAATCTGGCCCGCAAACCTCAGGGCAATGACCGCGCCCAGGCCAAGGCCGTGTATGAAGGCGTGTGCGACATCGCCATCACGAACAACTATTACATGGGCAAGATGATGACCAACGACGAGAAGCCCGAGCAGAAAAAGTGGGCTGCCGCCGTTCGTCTGACCTATCTGAACCAGGGTGATCGCGGCAACCACATGAACGTCTCGGGCGCCGCCGTGACCAAGAGCGCCAAGCACAAGGACGGCGCGGTCAAATTGATCGAGTTCCTGTCCGGTGACGCGGCGCAGAAGATCTACGCCGAAGACAATCAGGAATACCCGGTGAAACCCGGCGTTCCTTATTCGAAGATCGTCCAGTCCTGGGGCGACTTCAAAGGCGACACGCTGTCACTCGAAAAAATTGCCAAGCTGCGGCCCGCCGCCTCCCGACTGGTGGACAAGGTTGGATTTGACGAAGGGCCCGGTAGCTGAGTCGTTCCTGAACGAACCAGCTGACAGAAGCGCTGCGGGGTTTCCCCCCGCAGCGTTTTCTGCTTTTGTGCCCTCCGCAACCTGGGAGTCCACACGCCTTGCCGCACCCCGCCGCCGTCGCTGACCGGCCAGCAACCCGATACCAACTCAGCCGCCTGATCCCCGACCGCTGGGGGATCATGACACTCGTCATCGCGCTGTTCGTCGCCACGCCCCTTATCGCCGTGGCGACCATCGCCCTGACCCCGGCGCCGGACATCTGGCGCCACCTCTACAACACCGTTCTGTTCGGTTATGTCGAGCAGACAGTGACGCTGATCGGCGGGATCGGTCTGGGCACTTTCATCATCGGCACCGGCACGGCCTGGCTGGTGACCATGTGCCGGTTTCCCGGACGCGGGCTGTTCAACTGGGCATTGGTGCTGCCGCTGGCGGTGCCGACCTATATCCTCGCCTTCGTGTTCACCGACCAGCTAGAATACGCCGGCGCCGTGCAGGGCACGCTTCGTGAAATCTTCGGCTGGCGCAACCGGCAGGACTATTGGTTCCCGGAAATCCGCTCCATGGGTGGTGCCGTTACCGTCATGACCCTGGTGCTCTATCCCTATGTCTATCTGCTCGCCCGCGCGGCCTTTCTCGAACAATCCGTCTGCGTGCTCGAAGTCAGCCGCACCCTCGGCAAGACGGCTTGGCAGAGCTTCTGGAACATCGCCCTGCCGTTGGCCCGGCCGGCCATCGTCGTGGGTATGACCCTGGCCATGATGGAAGCGCTCAACGACTTCGGGACCGTGGACTTCTTTGGCGTCAGGACCTTCACGGCGGGGGTCTACGACGTCTGGCTGAACATGGACAGTATCTCAGGCGCCGCGCAATTGGCGTCGGTCCTCATGATCTTCGTCATCGTCCTGGTCGTGCTTGAACGGATGGCCCGGCGCGGCCAGCGCTATCACCATACCTCGACCAAGATCCAGGCCTTGCCCAGCTACCGCCTGCGCGGCATCAAGGCCGCGCTGGCTATCGTTTTCTGCGCCCTGCCGGTGTTGCTCGGCTTCGTTCTGCCGGCCTCCGTCCTGGTGTCCTACGCCGTGGTGTTCTTCGACGTCACCCTGCAAGCCAACTACTTGACCATTACCCTGAACAGCCTCTCCCTGTCCCTGGGCGCCGCCGTCATCGCCGTCGCCATCGGTTTGATTCTCGCCTACGGGCTGCGTATGGGGTCCGGCCCCTTGCCCCGTGCCGCCGTACGTTTCGCGTCCATCGGATATGCCGTGCCGGGCGCGGTGCTGGCGATCGGCGTGATCGTCCCCATGGCCGGCCTGGATAACGCCATCGATGCCTTCTCGGATCGGGTGTTCGGCGTCTCCACGGGGCTGCTTTTCAGCGGCACCGTCATCGCCATTCTATACGGCTACCTGGCGCGCTTCCTGGCGCTGTCGTTCGGCACCCTCGAAGCGGGCCTCGGCAAGGTATCGCGCAACATGGACGGCGCCGCGCGGACGCTGGGCGCCAGTCCGTTCCAGGCCATGTCCCGCGTCCATTTCCCATTGATCCGAACCAGCCTTCTGACCGCCGGGCTGCTGGTCTTCGTTGACTGCATGAAGGAGCTTCCCATTACCATCATCCTGCGCCCCTTCGGCTACGACACCCTGGCCACATTCGTGTTCCAGTACGCCTCGGACGAACTGTTTGAAGAATCGGCGCTGGGCGCCCTGACCATCGTCGTCGCCGGCCTGATCCCCGTGGTCATCCTGGCCCTGACGACGTTGCGCACGCGGCCCGGCCATGCCAGCGGAGGCCGCGCGTGAGCCCCACCACCACACCACCCGCGGCGGCCGCCTCCAAGGCCGATGGCCTGCATATGCTGAACGTGTCGCATGCGTTCGGCGACGATACCGTGGTCTCGGGCGTGTCCGTCTTCGTGGAGCCGGGCGAACTGGTCTGCCTGCTGGGTCCGTCGGGCTGCGGCAAAACGACCCTGCTGCGCCTTGCGGCAGGGCTCGAAGACCTTCAGGTCGGGCGCATCACCATTGGCGAGGATACGGTCGCCGACGGTCAGGGCGGCAAGCAGATGCCGCCGGAAAAGCGGAACGTCGGCCTGATGTTTCAGGACTTCGCCCTGTTTCCCCATCTGACCGTGTACGAAAACATCGTGTTCGGCCTGTCGGAAAAGGATAAGGCGCGCCGGGCTTGGGCGCGCGAAACCCTTTCGACCATGGGCCTCGGCGGTTACGCCGACGCCTTTCCCCATACCCTGTCCGGCGGTCAGCAGCAGCGCGTCGCCCTGCTCCGCGCCCTGGCTCCGGCCCCCCGGGTTCTGCTGCTGGATGAGCCTTTTTCCGGCCTGGACGTGAACCGCCGGGCGCAAATCCGCCAGGACACCTTCCAGATCCTGTCGCGCTCCGGTATCGCCACCCTGATGGTCACCCACGACCCGGAAGAGGCCATGTTCATGGCCGACCGCATCCTGGTCATGCAGAACGGCCGCATCATCCAGTCCGGCACGCCGGTGGATATCTATTTCCGCCCGCAGTCGGCTTTCGTCGCCGAGTTGTTCGGTCCCGTCAACCGCCTCGACTGTCGGGTGGAAAACGGCGCGCTGGACTCCGCCCTGGGGCGGTTTCCCGCGAACGACCTTGCGGAAGGCACCGAAGCCCAGGTGCTGATCCGCCCGGAAGCCCTCAGCCTGTCTCAATCGACGACGGAGGGCGACATTCTGCTGACGGTTCTAACGGCACGCTCGCTCGGCCGGTCCACGCATCTGACCTTGGGGCTGAAGGACGACGGCGCGGGGCCCCTTTTCAACGCCCGGATGCCCGGCGTGTTCCTGCCCGAAATCGGGTCCCAGGTCAGCGCCCGCGTGGCACCGGAAAGTGTTCTGATCTTTCCGAAATCCGACGCCTGACCGCCCCCCGCAGCTGCTGCAACCAGACTGCCGGTCAACCGGTCAGGGCGGCAATAATTTCCCTCCACACGGCCGACGCCTAGCCATAAGGCAGTATTTACCCATGCAGGACAATTAAATACTGTTGTTTTTCAATAAATTAGACACTCCGCCTCTTGGCACTGACCTTGCAATAATTAATGCAGGAAAAAACCAGAGAGGGTTCCTGGACGCAGGGACATCGGCACATGGGTTTGAGCGTTTTTCAGCAGGCGACCTTGGCGATGATGGGCCAGTCCCATAAGCTGAGCACCATTTCGCAGAACATCGTGAACGTGAATACCGACGGCTATAAGCGCACGGACACGGAATTCCAAACGCTGATGAACAAAGGTTTCACGTCGGTCGGTGCGAGCACGGCGGAAGGGGCCTCCGGAACGTATCATTCGGACCTCGGCGGTGTTCAGCCCATTGACCTGCAGCGGATCGCAAACCAAGGCCAAGTGCGCACCACCGATCGCAACCTGGACGTGGCGATCATCGGCGATGGCTTTTTCATGGTGTCGCCCGATATCAACGTAAACGGGAACATCCAATACACGCGGCGTGGCGCCTTCGACATCAACGTCACCGACCTGACGGATAGCGTGACGCTTTCGGACGGAACAGCGGCGACCGTCAATCAGGGCTACCTTGCGGACCAGTTCGGCAACTTCCTTCTGGGCTATTCCGTCAATCCGGATGGCACCTTTTCCCTGGGCACGCCCTCACCCATGCGCGTCGACCAGTTCGCTTTTGAAGATACCGGCGAACTGACGACGACTTCGTCCGTTGACGTCAACCTGCCCGCCGACGATGACGCGGGCACGGTCCAAAGCGGCAGTATCGAGGTCGTGGATTCAAGTTTCAGCGCGCAGAGCATTCGTGTCGATTTCACCAAGGTCTTCGGGCAGCCAAACCAGTGGGACTTCCGTCTGATCGGCGACAACATCGCCAGTGTGACCGCATCACCCGGTAACACCTTTGCACCGGTCACCACCCGAACTTATGACCCGCTCAATCCCACGGCACCGATTGACGCGATCAGATTTGCGACGGTCACGGGCAACGGTGGTGTGATTACCGCATTCTCAGACCTCAACCCAGGCGGCGGCAGCCCGCAACTCGGCACGCAACTTGCCGGAACGTTCGCCGGATTGAAGCCGGGCGACACGATTACCATCGCTGACGGCGGTGCCAACGACGGCACCTACACCATCGCCAGCATCTCCGAAAACCAGGCGGAAATCACCCTTGATGCGGCGACACCGCTGGCATCGAGCTATGTCACTGGCGATGCGATCACCTTCTCGTCGACCGCCTCGATTCCCCAGCGCCTGGAATTCGGCAACGACGGGTCCCTGGCATCGAGTTCCGAATATACGTTCGATGTCACGTTCGATAACGGCGAAACGGCGAACTTCACGTTTGATGCCAGCACCTTCACCCAATTTTCCGGCGATTTCTCCCTCGCCAACTACGAACACAATGGCGCCGAAGCCGCCGCTCTCTCCAATCTCAGTTTTGGGGCCGGCGGCGAGATTTATGGCGAGTTCACGGACAACACGCGCCGGGCTCTCTACAAGGTGCCGCTGGCGATCTTCCCCAACCCGGACGGTTTGGCGATTTCCACCGGCCAAAACTTCCAGGAAACGGAAGCCTCCGGCGAGCCGACTCAGGTTTTCGCTGACGAGTCCGGCTTCGCGACCATTCTTGGCAACGCGCTGGAAGGTTCCAACGTCGATCTTGGCGCGGAGATGAGCCGCCTGATCGCCGCCCAGGCCGCCTATAACGTCGCCGCGACCAGCTTCAAAACCGCCGATGAAATGCTCCAGGAGGCGGGCAACCTCAAACGCTGATGAGGCACCCAGGCCGGTCGTTTCCGGCCATGAGGAAATATGTCAGGGCGGCCTTCGGGCCGCCCTTTCCGCTTTCCGGGGCCCGGCAATTGTTGCCCATGACGGGGCTTGTCTTGCCGGGGAAACGCCAAAAAGGCGATGCGGAATCTATAATTATTATTGTTTTTCAATGCATTACCTAACGGCCGTGGATGGCATGCTTTTCGCTTAATAACGAGTGGCAACAACCATGGCCCGCAAAGGGCAAGCATCAGTCGATTGAGACAATGAAATGATGACGAGAACGGGAAAAATGAACAGCGACAAGACTTCGGGCCGCAGCCGTCTTGCCCTGACGCTGCGTCTGGCCGCCGCCGCCACGGCGCTTTTCGTGGCCTTGAGCTTCGGCCTGCCCAGCAGCGCCGGCGCCGCGTCGCGCATCAAGGACATCGTGGACTTCGAAGGCATTCGTGAGAACCAGCTGGTCGGCTACGGCTTGGTCGTCGGCCTCGATAAAACGGGCGACAAGCTCCTAAACAACCATTTCACTATGGAAAGTCTTCGGTCCATGCTCAACCGTCTGGGCGTGCAGACCAACGATGCCATCCTTAAGTCCACAAATGTCGCCGCCGTCATGGTGACCGCCAACATGCCCGCGTTCGCCCGCCAGGGTTCGCGCATCGACGTGACGGTGAGCTCCCTCGGTGATGCCAAAAACCTGTTGGGTGGCACGCTTCTGGTCACGCCGATGCTCGGCGCCGACGGCGAAGTCTACGCCGTGGCCCAGGGGCAGCTTGCAGTCGGCGGCTTCACCGCCCAGGGCAACGCGGAAACCGTGACCAAGGGGGTTCCGACCTCGGGCCGTATCGCCAACGGCGCCATCGTGGAACGCGAAGTCGCGTTCGAGATCGGCGACATGGACGTGGTCAAGCTGAGCCTCAAGAACCCGGATTTCACCACCGCGCGGCGCATCTCTCAGGCCGTCAACGCCTTCCTGGGCACCACCGCGGCCCGTCCGTCCGATCCCAAGACCGTGCAGCTGCACGTTCCCGATAATTACCGCAACAACGTGGTCAACCTTTTGACCGACGTCGAACAGCTGCGCGTCGAACCGGACCAGATGGCCCGTGTGCTGATCGACGAACAGTCGGGCACCATCGTGATGGGTGAGAACGTGCGCATCTCCACCGTCGCCATCGCCCAGGGCAGCCTGACCATCCGCATCACGGAAACCCCGCAGGTGTCCCAGCCCGGTCCGTTCGCCGAGGTCGGCACGACGACCACCGTCGATCGCACGGACGTGCAGATCGACGAAGGCCAGGACAAGCGCCTGACCGTGTTTAACGAAGGCGTGACCTTGCAGGACCTGGTCAACGGCCTGAACGCCTTGGGCATCGGACCGCGCGACCTGATCACGATCCTTCAGGCCATCAAGGCCGCCGGCGCCCTCCAGGCTGAAATTCAGGTGATGTGATGAGCAGCCCCATCGATACCACGCTCGTCGGCCTGCAGACAGCTCCCACCGCCAAGGTCAGCGCCCTGGCCGGCAAGGCGCATGGCGCCATGTCCATGCAGCGCATGCGCGCCGTCGCCGAAGATTTCGAGTCCGTGTTCATTTCCGAAATGATCCGCCCGATGTTCGAAAACATCGAAGCCGAAAAGCCCTTTGGCGGCGGCCCCGCCGAAGACATCTGGCGCAACTTGCAAATCGACGAATACGGCAAGGCCATTTCCAAGGCCGGCGGCGTCGGCATCGCCGATACCGTTCTCGACCAGCTTATCCGCATGCAGGAGGCGCGCTAAGGCGCGCCCGACAGGAGGACACAATCTGATGGAACCGATGGAACGCCTTGAAAAGATGGTCGAACTGACCGACCAACTGAGCGACTTGATCGAAGCCGAGAACTTGGCGCTCGAAGAACGCCGGTTCCTCGATGTCGAGGCCACGCTGGAGGACAAGGCGACACTCGCACGCCTTTACGAAAACAGCATGAAAGACCTCGATGAAGCCAACCTGGACTGGAAGGCGATCGAACCGGACCTGCACGAGAAGCTGACGACGGCGGGCACCCGCCTGGCCAATGCGGTCGGCGAGAACACCATGCGCCTTGAGGTTGGCATGACCGCCAACAAGCAGGTGATCGATCTGTTCGCCGAGGCCGTGCAAAAGGCCGTTCCTCATTCCGGCACCTATTCGAAAAACGGCCGTACCGGCAAGGAAGGCACCCGCGCGGCTGCCAATTCCGTCGCCGTAACTCTTGACCAGAACCTTTAAACCGCCTTTCGACCGACCACACGGGAACTGAACGACCATGGGCGACATCACACAAGCACTGAGATCGGCACAAAGCGGCCTGCTGGCAAACCAGACGGCGCTCAACATCGTTTCCCAGAACGTCGCCAACGTGAATACGGTTGGGTATTCGCGAAAGATCATTCAACAGCAGTCCGTGGTCCTGGCCGGCCAAGGTGCGGGGGTGTCGATCGCCGACTTCACCCGCGTCGTCGACGAGGGCCTGCTCAAGTCGATCCGCCAGGAGCTGGGCGAATTGAATAACGTGACGGTCCAGGAAGGCTACTACCAGCGCCTACAGGAAACCTTCGGCGCGCCGGGGGACAACACGTCCATCGCCCATATCCTTCAAGAATTCAAAGAGGCGGCGGAACTTCTTGCCGTATCGCCGGACCGCGTCCTTGAGCAGAGCGAAGTTGTCCGCCAGGCCCAGGCAGCGGTCGAAAAGTTCGCCAGCATGAGCCGCACGATCCAGGATTTACGCCTGCAAGCCGATCAGCAGATTGCGACCGTCGTTACGGAAATAAATCAGCTGACAGCCGACATCGACCAGCTGAATGACGACATCATCCGTTTCGGTTCGACCGGCAATGACACCACGGACCTTGAAGATCAGCGCGACAACAAGATCGACCGCCTTTCCGAACTGGTCGATATTCGCTTCTTCTCCCGCAATGACGGCGACGTGGTGGTGTTCACATCCTCGGGCCTGACCCTGGTCGATACCATTCCGCCGACGATCACCCATGAACCCGCAGCCGCCATGAGCTCAACCTCGACGGTTGCCAGCGGCCAGATCGACGGCATCTATGTCGGCGAACGCCTCGCCATCAACGATCTGACGACCCAGGCCCGCGGCGGCCAATTGGCCGGCCTGCTGGATATGCGCGATGATGTTCTGCCGAACTTGCAGGCGCAGCTGGACGAGCTGGCGGCTCAGCTGCGCGACCAGATCAACCTGGTCCATAACCGCGGCACGCCGTATCCCGGTCATCAGGAATTGACCGGCCAACGCATCTTCACCCTGCCCCAGGAACAGACGATCGCGCTCAGCGGAACGGACGACGTCGCCATTGTGATGATGGACGCCGATGGCGCCCAGACGATTTCCATCCGTCTGTCGGAAATCCTGAGCGGTACGGGCAACGGCCAAACTTTCGGTGACGGCACCGACGACAGCGGCGGTATCACCATCACGGAACTGGCGGCGCGGCTCGAAGACTTTTTCCAGCTCAACGGCGCGCCCTCGGCATCCGTGACGCTGAATGATCAGAGCCAGCTGTCGATCAACCTGAACAACACATCGCTTGGCTTCGGTCTCCGTGATGAAACCGCGTCGGCGGACGGCAGCGATTTCGAAGACGCGTCGATCCAGTTTGACAAAGACGGTGACGGAACCGTCGATGAAACCGTTTCCGGGTTCTCGAATTTCTTTGGTCTCAACAACCTGTTCGTCGATGGTTTGGCGGAAAACATCTATGATTCAAATGTGCTCAGCTCCAGTTTCGTGAGCACCTCCGCGGTCCTCAGCTTCCGCGACGCCAACACGCCGGATACGGGATCGGGTGCCGAATACCTGGGTCAGATCGTGGTCCCGGCGGGGGCGACGCTGCAGCAGATCGCCGATCTGATCAACAACGGTGGCACGGACAACACTGGGATGTTCTATCCTGTCGGCGCCCCCGTCGCCGGCACCAGCTTTCCCGCGGTGGAAAATATCACCGCCTCGGTCGTGCCGGATGGCTCGGGATTCCGTTTGCGCCTCGCCCACGACGACGGCAAATCCTTCACCGTTACCCATTCCGAATCACCCGGAGCCGCCCCGGCGACCGCCGGTACGACGCTGCTCAGCGAATTGGGCATGAAGGAAGCCGATGTCCGGACGTCGTCGGCGATTTCCATCCGAGAAGACATCATTTCCGCCCCTAGCCTCGTTTCGTCCGGACGTCTGGAATTCGACTCCACGAAGGGCCAGGCCGGTGAATACCTGACGTCGCCCGGCAGTAACGGTGTTGCCGAAGAACTGGCCGCAATGCTGTCCAACTCCAACTCATTCTCGGTCTCCGGCGGCCTGCCGTCGTTGAACGTCAGCTTCTCCGAATATGCATCCTCGATCATTTCGCGTAATTCCTCGCTCGCGGATACCAACGACCGGCAGATCGACAGCCAACGCGCCTTGACCGAAAGTCTGCAGTTCAAATCCGACAGCATTCGTGGCGTCAATCTGGACGAAGAATTGGCCGATCTGATCGTATTCGAACAGGCATTTTCAGCTGCCGCGCGCGTGATTTCCGTTATTCAGGAAATGATCGACCGCCTTGAACAGGCTGTGTCCTAAAGGGGTAGACGATGACTAGAATTTCCAGTTCCGCCTCGAATACCGTTCTGATCAGCCGTTTTCTGCAGACGCAGAAGACACTGCTGGATCTGGAAACCCAGGTCGGTACGGAGAAACGGACCCAGCTCTACAGCGGCTTGGCCTCGTCCTCGCAACGTCTTCTCAACATCGAGAATGCCAAAGCCACTCTGGAGCGCTTCAATTCAAACAATGTGCAGGCGCAGCTTCGCCTCGATATCCAGACGACGGCCGTGGAGGGCGTCCAGGGCGCGATCCGCGACTTTCGCGAACTGCTGATGGAATTCTCCAATGGCGACGCGACAGACCCTGAGCGGGTTGAACAGATTCAGGCCGATGCCTTTCGCGCCCTGAAGAACATTCAGAACCTGCTGAATACGGAAGCCGATGGCCGGTATGTCTTCGGCGGCGGCACCATCCGCACGGAACCGATCAGCTTTGGCCTGTCCTCGATTTCGGATTTCCAATCGGTTTATGACGGCGCGCGCGTCACTTTCCCGACGACACGCGAAGCGCATCTGGAAAATTTCTCCATCAGCCGCAGCAGCGTCAATCTGGACCCGGCCCATCTAACTTTCGAGCAGACCGACGCCGGGACCGGCAAAAGCCGAATCAACACGACAGCCTCTAGCGGCCAGTTCCAGAACATTGCAGCCGGGACGACGATCACCGTGTCCGGCACGGTCGGCGGATTGAACGACGGCGTCTATACGGTCGACAGCGTGGACCCCAACGGGTTGTGGATCGACGTGCGGACGGAACAACTGACGGATGAAGGCACCACCCTCGCGCCGATCTTCGCGGAATTCACCTACCCCAACCCCGAAGACCCCCGGTTTACGACCGCCATCAGCGCCGAAGTGACCTTCGACCGCCGCACCAATACGATCACCGCCATCAATGCGGACGCCTTGGACGCCATTCCCGAAGGCTCGGTCGTGACCATCTCCGGCACGACCGACAACAACGGATCGTTCACGGTCGCCAGCAACGACGGCACGGACCTGGTCATCGAAAGCCAGCGTTTCGTATCCGACGGCGGCGCCAACAGCACGCTCGAAACCCTGGGCGGCGCCAATCCCCTGACCTTCTCCATCGGAACGGGCCCCGACGGCGAAGACCAACTGATCGCCAATACCGCCACCTTCGGTACCCTGGAGGCCGGGCAGCGCATCAAGATCAATAACACCGATACGGAAAACGACGGCAAAATTTTCACGGTTCAGAGTGTCGCCGATGACGGCGTGAACGTGACAATCACCCTGGCGTCCGACGAAAGCCTGGATGCCACCGTTCCCACCGTGAACACGGGTGTTGTGTCACTGAACACCCAGCCATTCTCGTTCAACGCGGCGGAACGGAATTTCTACTTCGATGCCGGCGCCGCCGGCGCCGACGAGGTTGTTTTCACGGATGGCGGCGCCGGCCAGGACACGATCGCTCTCACCGGCGCGACCTTCACCGACGCAAAGGGCAACCTGTTGCCGGCCGGCACGCGGATCACCGTCAGCGGCGGCACCGGCAACGACGGCACCTACACGATCGACTCCATTTCCACCGATGGCACGACCGCGACTCTGGTCGCCACCGACAACCTCGCCGGCGGCACCGCGACCGAAACGGCAGCCGTCCTGGCCGGAAGTGGGTCGATCACCTATGCCGACAACGATCCGGACGCGGACACCATCACCCTGGGCGGTGGCTATTTCCGTGACCTCGACGGCAACAATCTGCCGGCTGGAACGCGCGTCACCTTCGCCGGCACCACGGGCGGCCTGAACGACAACACGTATACGATCGCCTCCGTTTCATCGGATGGGCAAACGGCGACTTTGATCCCGACCGACGCGGTCGACGACACCACGCCTGTCCAAACCGCCGGTACGATCAGCGTCGGCGGTACGGTCGGCACCATCTCGGCAACCAGCTATTACAAGGGCGATACCTCGACCCAGATCCACCGCGTTAGTGAAGCGCAATCGTTCGAATTCGACATCACGGGCATCGACCCGGCGTTCGAGAAAGCAATCCGCGGCATGTTCCTTATCCTGCAAGGTGAAACCGGCACCGAGGGCGGTCTCGACCAAAATCAAAACCGCATCAGTGAAAGCCTTTACCTGATGGATGATGCGCTGGACCGGACCAACAACCAGCCCCCACCGTTCGGGGCCGAGTTGGACAGCAACATCGAAGAGATGCAGATTATCCTCGGCTATCGCTCGGTGCTGATCAACGACATGAAGAAGTCGAATGAAGAGATTATCTCGTCGTTTGAAAACAGCATCTCGGCGATCGAGGATATCGACCCCTTGCAAGCGATTACCAAGCTGTTGGATACCCAGCGCACCTTGGAGGCGTCCTATCAGACCTTCGCGCGGGTGCGTCAGTTGTCACTGACCAACTTCATATAGCGATTGATCGCCGTCACAGCACCTAACTTCTTGATGCTATAAGGATATATTGACGCCAATGTCGGTTGGCCGCATTAACCTTATGACAACTTAATTTCACGAAGATCACGTGCTAAGTTGGATCGTCAGGTAACTCTGGGTGTGTAATAGAATCAATGCCTCCGTACGAGAACCAAGTAAAAAAATACGAGCGTCGGCCGACCGGTGGAAATCCGGCAAAAACAGAGGCTTGGGCGCTGATCGAGGCAGCCAAACGCATGGCCGTTTCAATCACCTATGATGCCGGTGATGAAAAAGCTACCAAGGATGCCCGCAAGGCCGCATTACGCCTGAACTGGCGGTTGTGGACCATTTTTCAGGCGGAATTGACTGTCGAACGCACCGAGGTGCCGGAAGAGATTCGCATCAACATGCTGACGTTGTGCAAATTCGTCGATAAGCACACGATCGGCGCGTTGGTGAATCCGACGCCCGAAACCCTGACGGTCCTGATCGACATCAACCGAAATATCGCTGCCGGCCTGATGGAAATCCCGGTCGAGGAGGACGCGGAATCCGATGCACAGGCCCAGGGGCAGAACATCGCGCCGTCGGACGAGCCCCCGGAGCCGCCGACCGAGCGTATAAATATCGATACGGAAGCGTGACCGCCTCGATTGGTGACCAGCCCTGGCCTGTCCTCTTCTCCCGCCTCAGATAGCACGTTGATTCAAGACGGAAACATCCATGAGCGATCAGCCCGAATCCTCCTCTGATTTTTATGACCGTGTCGATGAGGCCTGCAGTCTGTTGCTTGCCCGCGAGACGGACGCGGCGCTTGAAATCATCGATGGCCTTCAGGCCGAGAACCCGGATTCTCCTGAAACCATCTATCTCATGGGACTTGCCGCCGTCACCCTGGACGAACTCGGCAGAGGCTTGGTGCTCATCGAAGCGGCCCATAAGGCCGACCCCGATTGCCTGGAATATTCGGAAGCCCTGGCCAGCCTCCATACCCGGGTCGGCAACCTGACCGAAGGCCTCTACTACGCGAAGCTTTCCACGGCGCTGGAGCCGCACCCACACGCGCGAAACCTTCTTCCGGCGGACTTTTCCAATTATTTCAAATCGTTGGAGAATGCCAATCTGCCGCGTCACCACATCAATGGCCTGATCAAAATGGCGCATCATCTGTATGAGGATGCCGCCCGGGAGTTTGACCGCCATCTTCAAATCGTTCCCGGGGATGTGGACACCCATCGTGAATTCGCCGGCGCCTGTCTCAAACTGGGCCAGTTTGAAAACGCGATCAATCACGCCGCGACAGCCGCGAACAATGCCCCGGAAGACTGCGGCAACCAGCTTCAGGCCGGGCGCGTCTGCCAGGCCATCGGGGCGTTCGCGCCGGCCGCCTTTCACTTCAAGAACGTTCTCGACAACATGGACGCGCCGCTGCCTTTGGCCGCGGCTGCATTTAGTCTGGCAGACACCCTGCCCGACCTATCAGCGGATACGCGCCAAGAGTTGAGAAAGGCCATTGCGGCCCACGGCATCAAGGCCCCCGGACGCCCGAACGAAGCCATGCCCTCGACCGAAAGAAAGGCGAAGATCCATATCGCCTATCTTTCGAATGCCCTCGCCGACGTGGATATGATGGCCTTTCTGGAGCCGATCCTCCGTTACCACGACAGATCCAGGTTTGAAGTCCATCTCTATCAACAGACCCAAGGCGAAAGCGCGTTCAAGCAGCAAATGGCGAACCGCGCGGATGCGTCGCGGTACGTCTGGAACCTTGATGACGAGACCGGCGCCATCGTGATCGGTGGCGACGAGATCGATATCCTTGTCGATTTGTGTTCCCCGGAAACGGATAACCGGGCCGGGCTGCTCGCCATGCACCCATCATCGATCCAGGTCGGAATCGCCGGGTTCGGCGGCGCCGGGCTGCCATGGATCAACCACATCATCGGAGATGCCGCCTACAAAACGGCGCTGGACGATTTATTGTGTGCCGGGCAAAGCCTCCATTCAATTTCACCGAGCATCTGGAGTTCCAGCCCGTCGCAAATGCTTCCGGAATTGACGCCGCCGCCGGCCACGCAATCGGGTGAAATCACTTTCGGCGCCATCTGCGATTTGTCGAGCTTGAGCGAGCGCGCGGTCGAGGTTCTAACACAGCTGCTGAAAGCAACGCCAGGCAGCCGCGTTCTGTTCGGCGCAACCGGGCACCTGGACGGCTATCCTCGGCGGCGTATCGGTGAATTGTTCGCCGCCACTGGGGTCGCCGACCGGATCGACGTGTTCGACGAGAACCGCCAACAGGACAAATTCAGCGTCGACCACGACTTCTGGCGCCGCATCGACCTGCTTGTCGTTCCCGGCGCGGCACACCGGCCGATCCGTCTTCTCGAAAGTCTGTGGATGGGGGTTCCCGTCGTCGCCCTTAACGAGGACGCACACATCGGATGCGCAGCGAAAAGCGTCCTACAGGCCGCCGAGAGAGCCGAATGGGTCGCCGAGACCGTCGAGGACCTTACCGCGACGGTTCAATCGATCAGCGGCGACATCGATAAATTGGCTTCTCTGCGCAGCAAGCTTCGCGATTCATTGAAAAGCACGGCACTGTTCAATCCGCGAGTCAAGGTCCGGGCCCTCGAAACGATCTATCAGGAACTGGTGGAGGCCCGCGACAAAGCGGCCGAATAGCCCCACTTATGGGTTTCGCCGCGGCGCGCTAAAGATTCTGACGACTAGGAAATGATGTTGACCGCGGAGCCCGGCGGCGGCACCTGAGGCTTCAGTCGATTGGTCAAGGCATCGCTGAGGCCCGCGTTGATTTCAAACGAGATTGAAATTGCCCGCAACAGGTTCCCCAGATCGGTTTCCAGATTGGAAATCTCGGTTTCGCGCCTGGCCTGTTCTTCGCTGGTCAATTCGAACAAGTCCGATTCAACATCGGCGAATTCAGCCTGAATTTTCTGCTCCAGATCCAGCGCCGTCGAAACCGTGTTCTGCGTCACCGTAATGGCGATGGACACTTCTGTCTGCAAGTTCGACAACGCGTCCGCAACTTCCTGATTGTCGGTCAGATCCCCGACCACCAGTTCCAGGGAGCGGACCGCATCGACATCAGCCTTGAGATTTTTGATGACATCCGCATCGCTCAAATCGGGATGAGAAACCAGGTACAGGTTTTCGATTTTCTCCACGACACGGTCACGCTGCGCCTCAAAGGCCGCAACTTCGTCGGCGTCGACGGTCGCATCCTGATTGAAAGTCTGGAATAGGGTCGTGATTTCTTCGAAAATCGCTTCCAGGGCCCCCATGTTATTCAGGTTTCCCTGGCGAAAGGTCTCAATCGCCGGGACCGATCCGATCAGTTTTTCAGCCCGTTTCTGTAGCTGCTCGATTTCGATCTCGGTGCTACGCGGGGTGTCGGCAATCTTCTCGATCTTCTTGTTATGATTATTGATAAGCGCGTTCTGCAGCATGCTGAACTGAAGTTCAAACGCCACGCGCTGCCCCGCCAACTGGGTTTTGGCTAAGGTATATGCAAAGGGTGTAATGCTTGAACTCATGCCTTGTTATCCAACATCCGCGCGATGAGCAGAACGTAGTGGTAGGCAAATTTTACCTAGTAATTCCCGATATTTACGCAGTGTATCACAATCCGTGATTTACGGCGACACAGATTTCACGCGCCGACCGCGCCCCCGCGGACCGGGCCGATGCCGACCTAGGCGGCCGAATGCAGCGCAAGCGTAGCCAATTTGCCGTCCTGCACACGGCTCATGGCGACGGCGGTGTTGCCGACCGCGTCGGAGGCCGCGAACGCGACCCGCTCTACGAGGTCGATTGGATAGGTGTAGTCATCCAGGAAGTAGCGCCACGTGCGGTCATCCAGCATGTCGGTATTATCCCACAAGTAGCGACCGTCCCGCGTCTTGAAACAGAACCAGGGCTGCGCGCCCCAAATGGGCGCGTCGGACCGGCAGGTCACGGCCGCGCCATCCTGACTGAGGGTGAAGGTCGGCGCTTTCTTATCGGGAATGCCCAAGGCCCGCCGGAAGGCGTCGGTCGCTGTCGCATTATGGTAGGTGACGTCGGGAAAATCGGCCCGCACCGTATTGATCATGTCGTAATAGCTGGACAATTTGCGGCAGGGTGAATGATCGTGGGTATGGGCGGAAACCAATACATGCTCGCCGTTCCGGGCCCGCTCAAAGGCGGCAACCAGTTCGTGGCGCTCCAGGTTTCCATACCGGCTGCCCATCTGCACACTGCGACCGATCGTCCGGCCCAAATTGCCAGGCCGCCGGTAGTCGTGCAGCGCCGGCGTATAAAGGCTCCAGTCGCTCGGCGCTCCTTCCCAATCGGTCCATCGACGGTTCGAGACGTCCGGCTGACCGTTCGTGTCGACCGCCGTGTTCGACAGGTCGAACGGGAACCACTGTTCAAGGAACAAATGAATGTCCGGCGCCATGATCGGTGTCCGCACACAGGCCGGCCAATGCCCGTATTCCAGCAGGTTCGCCGACAACTTCGTAATATGGTCGGGCACGTTCGACCAATTATGACACGGCTGGTGGCTGGCCCCCGAGAATGGCCGCGCATGGTGATGGAAGTACAACGGATCCGTTTCCGGCGTATCCTTGAACAAAGACCAGTAATGGTCGAATACCTGGTTCAATCCCATGGGCTTGCGCCGGGGGTTGTCCGGGAAATCCTTCCAGTCGCAGATGAACCAGTTGAAGATCAGCCCCCGGCCTTCGTCGTCGATCACCTGATTGCGGTATTCGGGGCGCCGCCCGAAGTCGACGTTTTCCTCGACGTCCTTCCAGTTACCGAACCAATCACGAATATCCGGCGACACGACCCGGGCGACCGCTTCGGTCTGTTCACCCAGATCAATTTCGCCCTTTTGCAGTGCCGCCAGGATTTCCGCGCTCGGCACAAGGCTCAGGTCGAACAGGCGGTTGACCCGCTCGATGCAGGCTTCCGGGGATTCGTAAAGCGGGCCTTCGGTATCAACACAAAGTACGAAGGAAACGGAGCCGGACATCATTCAATCTCCTGTGTCGCAGTTACCCGGCCGCATCAGGCCGCATCCTCGGGCTCATCACGGAGAATGCGGGGCGGCGCGCTGGGATAGACATCGACGCCCTGCCCCGTCGCCATCCAATGGCGCATCCGCCCGGCAATAAAGCTGTCGTTCATTATTGCATATAGGCGCTGCCATTGCTCCGGCGTAGGCAATTCGCCGTCTAAATCGTATTTCCAATAGGCCAGCATGGGACGGCAGATCATTTCCAGGAACTGTACGTCGACCGGATCCAGGGCTTCCTTGTACCGGCCCACGGATTTCGATCCGATCGCAACCGGCGCGTCATCTTCATACGATGTATTCGCCAGCCACGGACCGCCCGAATAATCGCGGAAATTTCGGGCATCCAACATGGCCGGGTCGAATTCGATTTCCAGACGTGTGCAAAGACCACGCAATACGGACTCGGGGTCGTCCACCAGGTCCTCGTATTTCACTGTGGCGTAGCTGGCGGGCGGCAGGGAATGTTCGAAATCAAAAGCCGCCTGCATGGCGTGCAGAGCCGCAAAGCCCGTATCGAGGTATCTCAACCCCGGCTCGTAGGTGATTTTCTTCTGGGACGCGCAGGCGTCGCGCGGGTCGCGCAGAACGACCACGGTCTTCCCCTTTGGAAACATCTTCAGGAAATCAGGAATACGCGCCCATGCCATGAGCGTCTTTTCCCCCCATTCCGCCTTCCTTTCCGAGCCGGACAGATAATGCCGCATCACGCAGTCGTAAATCTCAGCGTCCCCCGGGTTTTCCATGGCATCCAGTTCGGCGAGAACCGGTGCCGGATCAAGACGCCTCATCCAGCGCGACTGACAACGTTCCGTAATGTCCTCGATAAGCGCGCGACGGTTGGCCGGGTCGGACAGAGGCCGGAATTCGCCGTAGCAAAACCGCATGTAGTGCAGGGAATCATAGGTCACGGCGAACCGGGGATGAACGTCAAGAATACGCGAAAACAGGGTCGTCCCTGATCGGTAAACGCCCGTGATGAAAACCGGGGAAATGCTGTCGATAGACATATTCTTGTCGATCATACCTACGTTAAGGCCGGAAAACGGCCGGGATATCCGACGGAAAATTAAGCAAGCTCGGCTTAAACTTAAGTTAATCAGATGCCAATATTTTCTGCATCAGATACGGGGAACTCCTTAGCTTTCGGAATGAATGAAAACGACCTAATAGCGCAAATCCGCTCGGGTAACGCGGTGTCTGCCATGAACCGCTTCGTCGAGACTCATCCCGGTCTCACGCAAGAGGCCATCATCGCGAGTCTGATTAACGCAGGATTGAGCGGCGACGCCGAAGTCGCGGCAAAGGCTTGGCTCGTTGCGGATCCGAACGCGCTGGAGCCGCATATCGCCTTGGGCCAGATTTACTACACGGCGGGCCGATGGACGGAAGCTCTTCCCCATTACGAAGTTCTGCGTGCCGCCGACCCGGGTAATCCGATCCCTCATGGCGCTCTCTGCTGGGCCTATACCATGACGCGGAATTTGCCCGCCTTGCGGCACACGGTCTCCCGGGCCGCCGAACAAATCGCACCGGGCCGGCATCTGGACTGGCAGGCGGGACGGACCGTAGCGGACTATCTATCCGATGACGATGCCGCCAGATTCAAGGAATTCGCACGCCGGCAGCAGGCAGCGATCCGGAACGCACGGGTGTCCCGCGCGAACGCGCCGACGGCGGTCACCTGGGCCCCTGTCACTGGCGCAGCTTCCGTCCAGCTTTTGGGAGCCTCGCGCAACATCGCCGGCATTTCCGCCCATTTCCTGATCGATGGGGCGCAGAAGGTGCCCGCCACGACCCTGGTAGAGGGGGCGACCACGATCTGGAGCGGCGAATTCACCCCAATAGCCGACGCGCATCACACCGTCACTCTCGTTGTCACGGATGAAAATTCGGATCATTTCGGACAACCGGCTCCGTTCCGGTCCGTTGATCCGGACATGCTCTGGGCCGAAACCCGGGACTCCTCACCCGTCGGCATCTCGGCGATGACCGTCGTCGGACGCGTTGCCGCGGGGATGCCAGAGGCGGAATACCGGTTCGAGTACGGCACCGCGCCCGACGAATTGGGCCGCTTTACCGACTGGGCCCCCCTGCCCGGCCCATTGAATGCGCACCTGAGCGTCTCGCCGCAGATCGCGCCGTATATCTGCCGGTTCTATGTCGGTGCCATCGACTGGGACGAAGAGGAAGGGCTGTTCTTCTGCCGCGCGCCGTTCGGAAAGGACCCGAATCATATTTCGGGCATCGGCTTCCTCGATCATCTGTTTACCTTGCGCCAGAACAGCCTGCAGCCAGACGGCTTCAGGGACATCGCCCCGCATGAAGGGTCGGACCTACGGGATGCGGAATACGCGCTCGTCCTGCGCACCAAAGGCATCGACGAAAAGGACTTTCTCCACTGTCTGGGGGCGGGCCATGGCGAAAACTTCTGGATGCTGACCAGCCAGCCCTTGGCGTTCTCTAACGATGCCCCCGGCAACAAGCTGAAGGCGACGTTCCGGCTGACCGCCGACCCCGCTCAGTGGACGCCGTTCGGCAACAACCCGAAGGAGCAGGCGAACTACGACCGCTATCAGTACGGACCGCTGAACGATGCCTTATACCGCCATGTCGGCAGCCTGCCGTTGGAAGGAGCCTTCGGCGATTGGCGCGATGCGCCGGAAGGGTCCATTGCCTTTGAACAAGTGACGCTAAAATTCCGCGACGCCAACGTCCTGGCGCCGGCACACGGCGCGGCCCTGGAATGTTATCCCAAGGGCTCGCCATGTGATCCGCGCAGAGTGGTCAGCGGCATTCGCGGACAAGCAGAGGAAAATTGGTATTTTCCGGGCGTTCCCGATAAGCCCTTGGTGTTCCGCTGGCGCCTGCCCCGCGCCTTGAAAACGACCCGCTGCGTGATCCACCAAGACCGGGCCATGCCCATCAAGCGGGCCCGCGTCACCGTTTTCCATTCGGATGAACCGCCCGCCATAGATACGGACATCGCGATCACCGATTTACCAGCCTGCGCTGACCTGCTGACTGAGGATGCCGGCATCGCCATTCCGCTGCCGGGCGACCAAAGCGTCGATACGGTGATACTGGAAATATTCGAAGGCCATTCCGCCGAAGGCATCGGAATCGAAGCCTTGGAGGTCTATGCCTCGGACTTCATCCCATCTCCGTCACCGGACCCAGTTGTCGTATCGGCGGATATCGGCGGGATCGCCCCCGGGGACACCGTGTTTTACCGGATCGCCTGCCGCCGCGGTGAAACCTTCCTGGCAGGCGAGGTGCGGTCGCTGGCCCTGCCGGTCGACGCCACACCACGGCTTGTCCAGGCTGACATATTCCGCACCACGCCCGAGAAAACCATCATCGCCGTTCGCGGCAATGCGATGGGCCGAGAAACCGAACTGCGCTGGCGGGTTGATGGCAGCGACTGGCAGGGAACGTCCATGGGCTGGGAAGCCGCAGGTGTTCATCGCTACATAACCCTTCGAGACCTCGACCCAGACGCCCCCCACGCGGTGACACTCCGACTTGAAAGCGAGGCCGGAACCAGCCGGGACCTGACCCTGCGTTGGGTGACGCCACCCCGGAAATCAGGAAACGGATAGATACAGATGAAGCGAACCCTTCTGCGGCAGATGCTGGAACAGTTCGGCGTTCAGGACGTCGCCATGTGCCTTTATCCGGTCACGCCCTTTGATGACCCGGACCCGCGACCGCTGTTTTTCTACCACATGGAGAAAGCCGGGGGCATTGCCGTCCATTCCTGTATTGAAACCGCCTTTGCCATGGCGCGCGCCCTGACCGGACGGTCGCATTCCTATCTGCGGTTCCACGCCGACGATGATCTGACGGCGACGGACCTTGCGGATTACTATGGCCGGCGTCTCGACGCCTGTGCCTTCGTGGGCAAGGTCGGGCTTCAGACCTTCGGCATGCACGAAAACTTCTCTCAATCCTGGCGGCTGATGACGGTGCTGCGCGATCCTTTCGACCGCCTTACCTCTCATTATTTTTACCTGCTGCGACGGGGACTTAGGCCCGGCCCCGCATCGGAGGCGGATTTCATCGATTACGTCAGCGACTGGCGCAACCGTTGTTACCACCTGCGAATGTTATGCCGTGGAACCGACGCCGACCGCAGCCTGGAGAGCATCCGCGACGAAGCGCTGGAAACCCTCGACACATTCGATTTCGTCGGCACCCTGGACCAGCTCGAAGGCATGCTGCTGAATGTCTGGTCCGTTTACGGTCTGTTTCCGGTTCTGACGCAGAAAATCCACGCCAACCCGCACAAGACGAACCAGTTCGAACACTTGCGGGATGATATTTACGAACTGAACCGTCTGGACAAGGAATTGGTGGATTCCATCGCTGCAAACCCGCGCGCGCCGGTGATCGCCACGCCCGAGAAAAACAGCAATCTGAATCTGGCCCCCTATATCGGCATCATCGTCGATCATCAAGGTGAGGCCAGTTTCTCTGGCGAATCGAAAGCGATACCGACGGACGCCTTCTTCCAGCGCCTTCATCAACAGCCATCGTCGCTAAATGCGTTTCTTTCTTAGGAGGTTTCTTTGGGGAGTGAAATGGCCATCCCAAACGAATTGGTATGTTCGTTTCAGATAGGTGTCGTTACTGCGGATCAGGCAGATTGAATTTACAAAATGCGTCTCGATCTGTGGAAAGATCGAAAGGTCGATGCCGACGAAGCTCGACGAGTGGTCGAGTCATACCGCCGCAACTTCTTTCGCGACGACCGCCGTTTCGTCGCCGAGAGGATCGTCGAGATTTGCCGTAATTGTGATCCGAAACCGGCCCGCGTTCTTGAACTGGGTTGCGCGAATGCACCGCTATTGCATTTCTTCGTAGAGACGGCGCCGGATGTTCCAATCGAGTTCGACGGGATCGAGCCCTATAAGCCTTTCGTCGAAGACATAAACAAGCTGCTTCCCGACGCGGTCATAATCGACGCAACAGGTGGGGAATTCGCCCAATTCAACGATTCAGATTGTCCGCCGCACTTCCGGTTGTTCACGGAAACAGTGGCGCTATGTATGATGCATCCACGCGTCGCCAAGGCTGCATCAAACATGCCGCCGCTATTTGTGACGAAATGATTTTCTATGATTTCATCGTTAATTCCATGGGAGGAATTTCGTCGCCAGAGCCGGTCGCGTTCATCTGGAAGCCAGAAATAATGCAGATGTATTTTGCCCACAGCTACCAACATTATTTCGAAGAGGCCGGATTTAAGTTGGTCGAGACCGAGCCCTGCGTTCATGAAAGCGGCAAGCATGGTTATGGGTTGATCCGGGCCGTGTAGGCGGATTGATCTGGCGGCCACAATTTTACGTTAATTTAATGCTGACGGTGTTTGCTCCATAAGACTCTCTGAAAGGGAAAACTCTATGCCTGAAGCGGAACCGCTCGCGGCGGAACTCGAACAACATTACAAATCGGAATTGGCGGCCGACGAAGGACCGCATACCTGGTGGGTCGCCGCCCAAAGCGAGGAGGAGCGCGCCCATCTGCGTGCGCGGAACCTCTTCGTCTTTAAGCACAAGTACCCGCCCACCTACCAGATGCTCGTGAACTATCAGCCCAAGGCCAAGCTGGTCTTCGGCGAGGACGGGCAGCCGGACATGCTGTTCAATGACATCCTGTTCTACGACGGCGATATTGACGGCTTTACCGAAAAGCAGATGGAGGACTTCCGCCAGCACCCGAACCGGCTGTGGATTAACCGGCCTCAGCCCCACAATCTGGACGAACATACCGCTTGGTTCATCGACGATCTGATCACGCGCCTAACCAAGGAAGGCGAAATCGAGCTCAGCGTCGGTCGCTCGGACAAAACCAGTTTCTACACTCTGGTCATGGGCATCGGACTGGGCCGCCATCTGCCCGAAATCGTCGAACGGACCGAGTGCCGCAATCTATTCCTTCTGGAGCCCAACTGGGAATGCATATACCACTCCTTGGAATTGCTCGATTGGGGCAAGCTTCTGATGGAGTTTCAAAGCCGTAACGGTGACGTCTATTTCTACGTGGACGGCAACCCACAGACCTGGATGGATGCCCTGCGCCTGCAAATCCGGCGCGTAAACGCCATGTCCATCGACGGGCTCAATGTCTACTCGCACTACCGGAACAGCGAATTCGACGAGTTCCGCAAGAAATTCAACAAAGAATCCCAATTGATGATGTCGGGTATGGGATTCTTCTATGACGAACAACTGATGCTGCAAAACTCCGTCGACAACCTGCGCTCGGGTGTGGCGCGCATCTACAAACGCAGCTTCAAGGATTTCGCCAAAATTCCCGCAGTCATCGTCGGCTGCGGCCCGTCGCTCGATGACAACATCGACGACATCAAACGCATCGCCGACAAGGCGGTGATCTTCTCCTGCGGCTCTGCTCTGGGCCCGCTCATGGCCGCCGGCATTCGCCCCGATTTCCAGCTGGAACTGGAAAACCTCAACGTCATGCGGGTCATGAGTTATGCCGCCGAAAGATTTGATCTATCCGGCATCTGTCTGGTCGCCAGTTCCACCGTTGAACGCAAGATCAAGGACTTCTTCGACGAGGTCATCTACTACTTCCGCCCGGCGCTGAGCAACTTCCCCATTTTTTCGGGCGATGAGGACACCTGCCTCCAGAACCTTGATCCGACAGTGACGAATGTCGGCCTGGCCTTTGCCCAGGAAGTCGGTTTCAAGGAATTCTATCTGTTCGGTGTCGACATGGGCCAAAAGGGTAACAACCGGCACCACGCGACGGATTCCTACCACTATTCGGACAAAGCGAAGAATGACCGCAAACGCACCTTCGAACAGGAAGTGCCCGCCAACTTCGGCGGCAAGGCGGGCACCAATTACGGTTTGTTCTGGGCCCTTGATTCATTTCAACGGGCCATTGCTTTCACCCTCGGCCGCGGCCACCGGTACTACAATTGCAGCGACGGCGCCTTGATCAAGGGGGCGACGCCAAAGTTGTCACGAACCATCGAATTGCCTGAGCCGCTGGAACCGCGCGCGGAGAAGGTACGTGAAATAATCGAGCGCTTCCCCACCTTCGACGAATCGGACTTCGCCAGATGCTGGCAGCCCGAGAAAATGATTTCGGCCCTTAATTTCGTCTGTGACAGCCTGATCAAAACGTTCGAGGAAAACGACCTAGTCCGCGGCACCGACCACCTGATCGAAGCCTCCCGGGTATTCTACGGCCCGCCCGGCGATAATTTTTACAATTTCGGCCGGTTGATGGTTCGAGGCACCACGGCTCTGGCGCTGGTGGCGCTCGACTATTACCTCAGCCGTATCAAGGATGCCGGCAAGTACGACATCGCGAACGAACTGGGCCGCGCGAGCCTGACCGAATTGATCAACCGCATGCGCGTGGTCGCTATCGACCACATTTGGGCGCTTGATCGCGGCGAAGAAGTGGACTGGGACTATCTGCAAGGGATACTGCCGATCGATTTGTCCAAAGTTCCGGAACCCGTCGACATTATCCCCGAAGGTGTTTCCAACTTTTCACTTACTTCCGAATTACCTGCCGAGCCTGCGGAAAAAACCGAAAATTAACCA
This sequence comes from Rhodospirillaceae bacterium, assembly GCA_002706405.1. Classification (GTDB taxonomy): domain Bacteria; phylum Pseudomonadota; class Alphaproteobacteria; order Rhodospirillales; family Casp-alpha2; genus UBA1479. The sequence goes on from PALN01000066.1 coordinate 75,353, forward strand.
GTTTATTTTAGGTTTACAGGCTCTAGACGCGCGTGCTCCTTGCCACTCCGGCCCTTAATGCCGCATAATGCCGGAGTGTCAGAAGACACGTAACATGGACTGGGCCGGTCAGTCGGCCGCTGCTGTCCTTGAGGTAGCGCCGGGTCCCGGCAAGCAGAAAAGCTTGAACCGATGAATGATCTTTCCAAAAAGGCAGACGGCTCTGTTGCGTCCGATGCGGCAGACCGGTCGAACCCGGACTATATTGTCTCGGTTCGCTTTTCCGACTTCGAACAGGAGATGGCCGAGCGTTTCGGCCAACGGTTCGTCGATTATCGGCGCGACTACTACAAGACGCTGAATTACGACAAGAACGGCTTCCTTCCCGACTTCCCCCTGACGCTGCAGTTGGAACTGGTCAATCGGTGCAATCTGTCCTGCAAGATGTGCTACACGATCAACCACTCCGAACCCAAGGCGACGCTCGATATCGACACGCTGACACGCGTGTTCAAGGAAGGCCAGGAAAACGGCCTGCCTGCCCTGATGCTGGGCATGGGCGCCGAAAGCCTTGTCTACAAGCCGATCCGCGACGTGGTCGATGCCGCCCTGGACGCGGAGATCATGGATATCTTCTTTTCAACCAACGGCATCCTGCTGAATGAAAAGATGGCTCGGTTCCTGGTCGAACGCGAAATTCCGCGCCTCGTCATTTCCTTGGATGCGGCGACGCCGGAAACCTATGTGAAGATCCGCGGCAAGGACGAGTTGCCCAAGATCGAGGAGAACATCCACCGTCTGGTCGCCATCAAGAAAGAACTGGGCACCCGGTTCCCGGTGTTGCGCTTGTCGTTCTGCGTGCAGGAAGAGAATTACCACGAGCGCCAGGCCTTCCTCGATAAATGGAAGGACGTGGCCGATTATGTGGATTTTCAGCAACTGGTCGATTTCGAGCCTGTGACGGAATTGGTCGAAACGGGCGACGTCACGGAAAAGCCCCAACAGCCGGCCGGCATGGACCACCCCGTCTGCCAGTATCCGTTCAACAGCCTGAACATCTGGGCCAATGGTGACATCACCCCTTGCTGCACGTTCTTCGGTAAGGCGCTGGTGCTTGGCAACGTCAAGGACCGGACATTGAAGGACGTATGGAACAGCCCGGAAATTGAAACCATCCGCGACCAGTTCAGGCCCGGCGGCACGCTCTGCCCGACCTGCGAAGTTTGTCTGTACTCCCGCGAGGAAGAAAACTTCACCGACACCAAGGACGTCGGCAGCGCCAACGGCAAACAAGCCGCGGAATAGGCCGCTCGGTCGGCCTGTTAGGTCATTCCGTTTCGGTCGATCCCACCCAACATCAGGTCGCGCCCGACCGCATCGATGACGCTTGCCCAATCGCCGTCCTCAGGCTGGCGGAAAAGGCGCATGCTCGGATACCAGGGGGAGTCGCCCCGCCGCAGCATCCACCGCCAGTCGGGGACATGGGTGATTAAGGTCCAAACAGGTCGGCCCAAGGCGCCGGCCAAATGGATCAGCGCGGTATCGACCCCGATCACCAAATCGAGGGCCGAAATGGCCGCCGCAACCTCGGCGAAAGGCAGCATTTCAGGAAACAGCGGCCGAACCCCCTCGCCGCCCGGCACCTTTCGAATGGGCTCGGCTTCGGGGCCGACCTGCAGGGAATGAAAGGCCACGCCCGATGCCGTCAGGACCGGCGCCAAGGTTTCGGCGGAGATGGAGCGTTCACGGTCCCTCGGGTGGTGGGGGTTTCCGGACCAAATCAAACCGACGTGCAAGCGCCCGTCGCCCTGCCCGATACGGGACCGCCAGGCGTCCGTGCGCTCGGCGTCCGCCGCCAAATAGGGGCCGCGCCAGAATTCCGTTTCCGTCGTCAGGCCGAGCGCGCCCGCCAGGCTCATGATCGGCACCTGAACGTCATGGTCAGGGACCGACGCCTCGCGATCGACGACCATGCCGACACCGGGAATGCCCGAGAACATCTCGACAAGCGGCCCCGGTGCCTCGACAACTAGGCGCCCGACCCTGGCCGCCGCCTCGGGCAGAAACCGTGCGAACTGCAGATGATCGCCAAGCCCCTGTTCCGCATGGACAAAAAGGGTTGCCTCGGGCGCATGTTCCCCCTGCCATCTGGGCGTCTGCAGGTCGCGCCAGGGAATGCGCTCATAGGCCGCCTTCTGGCGCATCTCGAAGCCACGCCAGCCGGCAGCGAAATCACCTTCAATCAGATCGAGCAGGCTGAGATTATAGACAACGTTGGGTATCCCCGGATGTGCGTCCGCCAGGGCCTGATACATCGCCCTGGCCCCGGCGTAATCCCCCCGCGACGCCAAAAGCGCCGCAAGATTGGTCCGTGCCCCCGGGTTTTCGGGATGAACCTCGAGAACCCGGTTGAAGGCCTGTTCGGCCTCGCTCAGTCGCCCCAGATTGTGAAGCGCGACCCCCCGGGCGTTATGGGCTTCCATCAAATCGGGATCGCCGGCGAGGGCCATGTCGAGCGCCTGCAACGCAGCATTGTTATCGCCGAGAAGGATGCTCGCCCGTCCGACACCGCAGAATGCCGGCGGGTCATTGGGTCGCGCCGTCAAAATTTGCGCCAGCAAGGCCAGCGCGTCCTGTGCCCGGTTCCGAGCCAAAAGCTGATCGACCTGCGCATATGCGGCGTCGATTTGAGGGTTGGAGATTTGCCCGGTCATGGATTCTGTTGCATGGCGTTACGGGGATTGCGGAAGACTAACACGGATCGTCCCAGCGGCACGAGCGCGGCACACAAAAGAAAACCGCCGCCCTTTGCGGGGCGGCGGTCTCTTTGTCCGGATTGCTCGAACCCATAGCGAAGGCGGTTCCGGCGAACCGGAACGCGCCATTTTGCTATTAGTTGAACAGCGCCAGGATACCCTGTTCGGACTGACCGGCGAAGGCCAGAGCCGAGATACCCAGCTGCTGCCGAGTCTGAAGGGCCAACAGGTTGGCGCCTTCCTGGTTCAGGTCGGCCAGCGTCAGCTTGCCGGCACCTTCTTCGAGGACGTTGATGTAGGACTCCGTGAAGTCCAGTCGAGTCTGCAGCAGGGCCACGTTGGAACCCAGCTTCTGACCTTCGGAACGCAGCGTGGTCAACGCCGCGTCCAGCCCGGTGACGACATTGTCGAGGTCGGCGGTGACGCCTTGCCCAACAAAGTCGAGGTCCTGGAACGCACCGGCCGTGTTGACGGCGCGAACATCGGCGGCACCGGTGCCGTTGTTGAAGATCTGGGCACCGGCGACAACACCAAGGATCAAGCCCGTCGTCGCGGTGACGCCGGAACCGTTGAACGAACCGCCCGACGCGAAGGACGCGACGGTCGTCAGGGACAGCGACAAAGACTGACCCTGGGTCACGGTGAAGCTCTGCCCAGAAATCGCACGGATAGTGATGCTCACCGAGGACGTCAGGGAGAACGTGATCGGACCGGAAGAATCGATCGTGACCCCCGTACCGTTGTAGGTGACGGTCAGGGCGTCCTTGGTGCCAATGGCCGTGAAGGCCGTGGCCGCCGTGGCGCTGATGGTTGAGATATTGGTGCCGGAGATCAGCGAGATACCCGAATCCAGGCCGATCGTGGCGCTGATGCCGATCTTGGAATCCGCACGAACTTCCAACGCATCAATATTGAGACCCGATTCACGCAGGTTGGTCGCGTTAATGGTCAGCTTCGCCGTGGTCGTGTTGGAGAAGTTAACCGTCAACGTTTCCGTGGTCTGGTCAATCAGGTTGACGCCCTGGAATTCCGCGTCATTGGCGAGTTCGCCAATCTGACCACGGATGTCGTTGAACTGAGCCACCAGATCGCTGAACTGGGTGCCGGTCGCCGACTTCAGGGAGTTCGCAATACCTTTGAGCTGACGAACCAAGGAATCAATGCTTTCCACGCCTTCGAGAGCCGCGGAAACCGTCGAAATCCCCTGGTCGATGCCGTCCTTACGTTCGCTGAAGTCGCTGGAACGGTCATTCAGGGACCGGGCCGAGAAGAACGACACCGGATCATCAACCGCACTGGCGACACGAAGGCCGGTCGACAGACGGTTGTTCGTCCGGTCGATCAGATCGGTGGTTGCTTGGAGGGAGAGCAGCGAGCCGCGCACGGCTGCTGAAAGGGTAACGTCAGACATTTGTGTACTCCGTTCTAGAGCGTTTACAGGATTTACTATCCGTAACTGCACACTCTGCGCTTCTGGCAGAGATACCGTACAGTTGACGCCGACCGTACCGGCGCCGTTTTACGCTGTCAACCGGAAATGACTGAATGCATCCGGCGGCACCGGAGCCAGGGCAATAAGCACCTGAAATTTAAATGAAAACCGCCGCGCAATTTATTGCGCGGCGGCTTCGATATCAGCCCCGCCCCGAAAGGCGGTTCATCTTGGGCAGAGATTAGTTGAAGAGCTGGAGGATGCCCTGCTCCGACTGCCCGGCGAAAGCCAGCGCGGAGATACCCAGCTGCTGCCGGGTCTGCAATGCCAGCAGGTTGGCACCTTCCTGGTTCAGGTCGGCCAGCGTCAGTTTGTCGGCGCCGCCTTCCAGTGTGTTGGTATATTGCTCGGTGAAGTCCAGCCGTGTTTGCAGCAGGGCAACGTTCGAACCCAGCTTCTGCGCTTCCGACCGCAAGGTCTGCAACGCCGCATCCATGTTCACCGTAATGTTGTCGATGTCGTCCGGCAGGTTTTCCCCGACGAAACTGACCGACTGGAACGTGCCGGCCGTATTGATGGCGCGAACGTCCGCAACACCGGTGCCGTTGTTGAAGATCTGGGCACCACCAACGACCCCCAGGATCAACCCCGTCGTCACGCCGGAAATACCGGAAGCGTTGAACGCACCGCCCGACGCGAAGGACACAACGGTGGTCAACGACAGCGACAGAGCCTGTCCCCGCGTCACCGTAAAGCTTTGGCCGGTGATCGCGCGGATCGTGATCGTCACCGAACTGGTCAGCGAGAGGGTGATCGGACCCGACGAATCGACCACCACCCCGGTACCATTGTAGGTAACGGTCAGGGCGTCCTTGTTGGCGATCGCCGTGAAGGCCGTAGCCGCCGTGGCGCTGATGGTCGAGATATTGGTGCCGGAAATCAGCGAGATACCGGATGCCAGGCCGACCGTGGCGCTGACGCCGATCTTGGAATCCGCGCGAATTTCCAAGGGATTGATGCTCAGCCCGGATTCCCGCAGGTTGGTCGCGTTGATCGTGAGCTTACTCGTCGTGGTGTTCGAGAAGTTGACGACCAGGGATTCCGTCGTGTTGTCGATCAGGTTGATCCCTTGGAATTCGGAATCATTGGCCAACTCGCCAATCTGCGAGCGAATTTCGTTAAACTGATTGACCAGATCCACGAATTGGGTCCCGGTCGACGACTTCAAGGACGTCGCGATCCCCTTAAGCTGGCGGACCAGACTGTCGATGCTTTCCACACCATCAAGCGCGGCCGTAACCGTGCTGATGCCCTGGTCAATCCCGGACTTACGTTCGGTGAAATCGAATGCGCGGTCGCGGAGCGCCTTCGACGAGAAAAAGGCAACCGGATCATCGACGGGGTTCGCAACGCGAAGTCCCGTAGACAAACGATTGTTGGTTCGATCAATAAGATCGGTTGTGCGCTGCAGTGCAAGCAGCGAGCTGCGTACTGCAGCAGAAAGAGCCACGTCAGACATATCATTGCCTCGTTTCTGTGCGGAACGGACCATACTCGTCCACGCCGCGACGGCCTTCGCGTTGCGCTTTCTGCCAACGAATCGCACGTTAACCTAACTAGAATAAGTTAACAAATTCTTCCCAAAACCAACCTTCATTTCATGCCTGTGCTTGATTTTTCTCCCGGCATTCCGCGATTTCTTTGTCTCGCCACGAGCAAGCAACGCGAATCACTTGTATGACCAGCCCAATTGGACCATATCTGGTGTAGCGACTTGGATACCGTATGAGGGGGTAAATGTGGAGTCATGCCACTAAAGCTTGATGTTAAAGCCGGTGAGAAGCTCGTCATAAACGGTGCCGTTCTGGAAAACGTGGGCGGCAACGCCAAACTTCTTATTCACAATGATTCGGCCATCATTCGGGAAAAAGAGATTCTTTCCCAAAGCGAGACAAACACGCCCGCGGCAAGGGTTTATTTTGCCCTGCAATGCGCCTACATGTTTCCGCGGCACGAAGACGAGTACTTGAAAACATTCCGTGGGTTTCTCGACGATTACTTGGCCGCCGCGCCGAGCGCGCGCGAGATCGGGGAAGAAATCATAAAATTCGTGGACGAGGCTAAGTTGTATCGAGCCCTGAAGGCGACGCAGAAGCTGATCCGCCACGAGGCCGACATGTTCACCCAGTTGGCCGATCAAATTCAAGCAACGGAGCTCGCCGACCGCCTGGAAGACGCCAATCCGGAAACGTAAAATGCCGGATCACGCGACCGGAATCCGTTACTCGAGTTCCATGATTGCCATCAGATGAACGGTTTCGTGTGCCAAGGTGGGGTGATCGTCAACCCGAAACACCGTCTCTCGCACATGCTCACCGAAAAGCGCAATTAACTCGTCGACGCTATAAAAATAGGTGCCGTCGATACCATGGTCCCCGTCCTTGACAGCCAGGGTTTCGGGTACCGGTCGTTCGACGCCGACGGCGACATAACCGCCGGGCTTGGTCACCCGGATGACTTCGTTGGCGGCCTTCTGACAGTCGTTGCTGTAACCAAGTACCCAGCCAAGAAACACCACGTCGAATGAATTGTCCGCGTAGGGCATGGCATGCATGTCGCCGACATCCACGAACTCTGAATAAGAGATCAGGTCCAAACCGGTGATGTTCTCCGCCCTGAACCCTTTCGAGATCAGCATGAAAATTTCATTCTCGCTGCGTGGGCCGACGCAAAGGACCGTTGCGCTGGCTCTGCGATTGTAAAGCGGCCAGATACACGGCAACACGTCGATCAGAAATTGCGGCCGATCAAGGGCCACGAGGCGACCGAGCTGCTTGGCATTGTATTCCGCTGCTTGGTCAATAACCGCGCTGTCCTGGGTTTCGGCGCGGGAAACACCCTCGCTGGAATAGGTCTTGAGCCGTTCGATGGTGACCAGTCGTCGCGCCATCGGTATATGAAACAATTCGAGAGGGTTCTTATTGATCTCTTGCGATATCTTCTGCATGGCCTGCTGACTGATATCGAGCGTGTTTCGCGGGGCGCGTTTGGTCGGCATTCTCAAATCCAATCTCGATCAGCTTCACGGACTGTCGGGAGGGAAGAACTCACCGAGGGATGCCCAGTTCGGCGGGGTCAACATGCCGGTTTTTTCAAGCATTCCATCACCAAACGGCTCAATGAACGCCGATGCCGGATGCTCGGTGACAAAGACCCTGCCCGGGCTCCCGGCAAGGAACTCCTGCCACGGCACAGGACTGGGCAACATCAATACGGTGATCGCGTCACGAACGCCCTTGGTCGGCAGTTCGCCTCGATGAAGAATCCGCGGCGCAGCAAACAGCACACCGTCACCGGCCTTAAGGGCCGGACGATGGACCTCGAATGATTTGCCCGCTTTCTGCTCAATGCTTTCGAGCGATGCCGATCGCTCCTCAAAATTCTTGAAAGAATAGCCGTTTTCAGCGGATATCCGGCTATCCGCCAGATTGAGGAAACTCGTGCCCCCCGTTTCCGGCGAACTGTCCGTCAAATAGATCATGAGATGCGTCTGTTGCGGCGGTTCGATATCCCGGTGCCAAAGGAAAGAATTCTTCGCCGGCGCCGGGTGCGCCCGGGTCACGGTGACCGACAGCAGGCGGAAGTAGGATTCAAAATAGGCCTCAATCACCTGAGACAACGGGCCATCGAATGCGCTGGCCAATACTTGTCGAACGCTGTGAATTCGCGCCATGTTCCAAGGAAGCGGTTGCGCCCAGTCCTCAAACTTGACCGGGCGCTCCTCACGGCCGCCGATACGATCATCCATCATCGCCCGGACTTGCGAAACCTGATCGGCGGTGAGCAGACCGGGCAGCACCTGAAAGCCGTTCTTCGCCATGTCCGTTTCGGGCTGCGGGTCCACAGCGCCCGCGGTTTCGCGATATTTATCCCGGCATATGAGGTGGTAGGCGTGGTGACGCGACCAAGGATCCATCGCAATGACCGCGTCTTGCGAGCCTTGGTCAAGGATCAAGCGCCCCGACGGGGTCATTTCGTACTCGATTGTCAAATCGTGCCTCCACAAAAGAGATGCATCCGAGTGACATTATTAGCCAAAGCGCTAAGACTCGGTTAACCGGGCGTTTAAATGGATCATTAAGCCTTCACCCATATTTTGGACACATCCGCGCGGAACGCGGGCGATCGCTTTCAATGTCACCTGCTGCCTGGAAAAAGATTGGAGCACGGGTTTGTTCAAAGACCTGACACGGACCTTGATCATCGCCGAAGTGGGCAACAACCACGAAGGCGACTTCGGCGTGGCTTGCGAGATGGTGGATCGGGCCGCCGAAGCGGGCGTGGATGCGGTCAAGTTCCAGACCTTCATCGCCGAGAAATTTACCGCCCCCACGGACCCGGCACGTTTCGCGCGGCTACAGAAATTCCAGCTCAGCTTCGATCAGTTCGCCGAACTGGCGGAGCGGGCCAGGGCCAAAGGCCTGATGTTCTTCTCCACGCCGCTCGACCTGGACAGCGCCCGGTTCCTCGCGACCATCGTCGATGCGCTGAAAATCGCGTCAGGGGACAACACGTTTTGGCCGCTCATCGAATGCTGCGCCGAAAGCGGCAAGCCGATGATCATCTCCACCGGCATTTCCGGCCAGGCCGACATTCAGGAAGCGGTTGACCGGGTATCCGCGATCTGGTCCGACACGGGCGCGGCACAGGACCTGGCGCTGCTTCATTGCGTCGTCAGTTATCCGGCGCCGCCCGAACAGGCCAACCTGAATGCCATCCGGTCCCTGACGTCGGCCTTCCCCGATCAAACCATCGGCTATTCGGACCACACCATGGGCCTGGACGCGGCCGTCGCCGCCGTCGCCATGGGGGCACGTGTCGTCGAAAAGCACTTCACCCTGGCCAACGACTATTCCGACTTCCGCGACCATCAATTGTCCGCCGACCCCGAGGACATGGCCCGGCTTGTCCAACGCATCCGACTTGTCGAGGACATGGCCGGCGACGGCGCCCTTGGTTGCCTCGCCTGCGAGGAGGATCTGGTCACACCGGTGCGGCGATCCATTGCGGCGGTCCGCGACCTGCCCGCAGGCCATGTCATCAGCGCCGACGATATCGTCTGGCTGCGTCCCGGCGGCGGCTTGGCCCCCGGCCGGGAGAGGGATATCCTGGCCCGCAAGCTGACCCAAGCGGTGGCCGGCGGCGAAATGATCCGCCCCGAACACTTTGAAAACGGCTGACGGAGCTCATGCGCATCGCCCTACTCACCACTGACTGCCCGCCCGCCCTGCGTTGCGCCGGCAGCCTGACGGCGCGCTATGACCTGTGCGGCATCCTGGTACGGACGGCACCGCCGGCGGTGCCATTTGCCACCGCCCATCATCTCGATGACGACCAGGCAGACTTCGAGACCGCCGCCTGGTTCGGCGGCCCCCTCCCTGCCCTCGCGGATTTCGCCCCGACGCATGCGGTTCCCGACATGAAAGGCGACGAAGCCGCCGTCGTGCTGAAAAGCCTCAAGCCCGATGTCGTGATTTCCCTGAACGCCGGCCCGGTGGGCGCTGCGGTCATCGACATGATGGAGACCCGTGCCCTCGTTCTCCATCCCGGCAACCCTCAGGACTACCGCGGCGAGGATACGCACCTATGGGCCGTCTATCATGGTGACGAAAGCCGCCTTGAATGCATCGTTCAGTATGCGGCCCTCGAGCCCAACAGTGGTTCGGTCCTGGCGAGCACGCCGCTCGTCCTGCCGCCTGATACGCCCCTTGCCGGTCTGCGCCGCGCGGTTACCGACGGCTACATCGCGGGCATGGGAAAGGTTCTCACGTTCTTCGACAGCGGGGGCATGCTCTCAGTCTCCCGCCTGCAGCAGCTCGGCAAGGTCTATACGCCGATGCCAGCGGTATTGAAGGATTATTGCCTCTCGCAGTACGCCCATCGGGCGGGCAGTTAAGCCAAGGACAGCCCGGAACATGTGCGGAATTGCAGGAACCCTCGGCCCGACCGTGCCGGACACCGGCCGTATCGCCGGCGCCCTTTCGACCATGGCACGGCGCGGCCCCGACGCGTCGGGCCATCGCGTCCTCGACCTGGGCGCACAAAAGGCTGCCCTGTTGCACACGCGGCTGTCGATCATCGATCTGGACGCCCGCGCCGATCAACCGTTCGAACGGGACGGGCTGGTCATTTCCTACAACGGGGAAATCTACAACTACCTCGAGGTTAAGACCGAGCTGGAGGCCCTGGGCCACCGGTTCAAAACGGCCTCCGACACGGAAGTTCTGGTCGCCGCCTGGCGTCAGTGGGGGCCGGATGCCCTGGACCGCCTGGAAGGCATGTGGGCCTTCGCCATCGCGGACACCCAGGCCGGCACGCTGACATTGTGCCGCGACCGTTTCGGGGAAAAGCCGCTCTATCTTTGGCCGCGGGGTGGCGTTCTGCATTTCGCGTCAGAGGTCAAGACCCTGGCGGCCCTGGCCGGGGAAGCCCCGCCGGTCAACCAGACCCAGGTCCTGCGTTATCTGACCCTCGGCTACAAATCGCTCTATAAATCGGGCGACACCTTCTTCGACGGCGTGTTCGAATTGCCGCCCTCAACCTATCTGACGCTGTCCTCTCCCGTCCTGTCGCGACCGGAATTCTACTGGCAGCTCAAGCACATCCCCCGGCCCATGTCGGCGGCGGGCGCCCTTGAGGAAGCCCGTGAACGGCTGTTCCGCTCGGTCGAACTGCGGCTGCGGGCCGACGTGCCGGTGGCGTTCTGCTTGTCGGGCGGCGTCGATTCCGCGACGCTCGCGGCCATCGCCGCGAAAAAGCTGGGTGCGGACATCCATTGCTTTTCGATCATCGATGCCGATGAACGCTACGACGAAAGCGCCAACATCACCGCCATGGTCGATGCCCTCGGCTGCGGTCATCACGTGACGCGCACGTCGACGGAGGGCTTCTTCGAGCGCATGGAAGACATCGTCGCCTATCACGACGCGCCCGTGGCGACCATCAGTTACTACGTCCATTCATTCCTGTCGGAAGCGATCCACGACACCGGCTACAAGGTCGCCGTTTCGGGCACCGGGGCCGATGAGATCTACACCGGATACTACGATCATTATTCCATGTGGCTGGCCCAGATGTGGCGGCGCTCGCAAATCGATTCCACGGTCGATTTTGAAACCCTGCTGTCCGATTGGAAAGGCGGGTTCGGGGCCCATGTGCAGAACCCACTGCTGCAGGATCCCATGACCTTCGTCCGCGATCCCAGCCAGCGCGGACATATCACGCTCGACCAGGATTTCTTTGAAAGCCTCCTGGCCCAGCCCTTCCATGAGGATTTCGAGGAAACGGAATTTACCCGGGAGCTTCTGCGCAACCGCATGATGAACGAACTGTTCGCGGAAGCGATCCCCGTCATCCTGCACGAAGACGACTGCAATTCCATGCGCTGGTCGGTGGAGAACCGCTCTCCCTTCCTGGACCGCCACCTTGTTGAATTTCTCTACAACGTGCCCTCCGAATACCTGATCGGCGACGGCTTCGCCAAGCTGCTGCTGCGCCAGTCCGGCGCAGGGCTGGTGCCGGATCAAGTGCGGCTGGACAAGCGCAAGCGCGGGTTCAACGCCTCGATCAACTCGCTCGTCGACCGCACCGACAAGGACACCCGCGACCGCCTGCTGGCCCCCGGGCCGATCTTCGACTTGATCGACAGGGACAAATTCGAGGGGTTCCTGCACCAGGACATGACATCGAACAGCTTTTCTAAATTCTTGTTCAGCTTTATTTCCGCGCGTATTTTCCTCGACCAACAAGGGGGCTCAATCTGATGAGCGGGTACCTGTTGCCGAAATCGAGTGCCTGTCCATGACCAGAGTCGTCGGCATTATCCAAGCGCGGCTTACGTCCATCCGGCTCAAAAGAAAGGCCGTCTTGCCGCTTGCGGGGCGACCGGTAATCCATCACCTGTTCGATCGCGCACTGCGCATCTCTCGTTTGGACGATCTTGTCCTGGCCCTTCCCGAAGGCGCCGCCCACGACCCTATCGCCGAGGCCGCCGCCGCCTATCCGCAAATCAAGATCGTGCGCGGTCCCGACGACGACCTTGTGGTCCGCTTTCTGATGGCCGCAGAAGCGACGGGGGCGGATGCGCTCGTTCGCATGTGGGGCGACTGCCCGGCGACGGACCCCAACCTCGCCGAAGGCCTAATCCATGCCTATTTGAACACCGGCGTCGCCTGGGCGCTCTATCCGAACGATTCCGGCTATCCGGAAGGCGTGGAGTCGCAAGTGATTGCGGTCGATGCCCTGCGCGCCATCGACCGCGAAGCGATCGACCCGAAGGAACGGGAAAACATGTTGCCGTTCTTCACCCGCCAGCCGGACCGGTTTCCGGCCTTGCGCATCTACCGAAAACCGGACCGCAACCACCTGAAATGCCTTCTCGACACTGAACCGGATTATCGCCGGATCAGCCAGATTTTCGACATTCTCTATCCGGAAACACCCTACTTCGGCGTCAAGGAACTGGAAGCCCTCGCCGAACGCCGGCCCGAGCTTTTGGACCGAAACACGCCAACGATGAGTGGGGGTATCCCGTATTGAGTATCAACGTCGCCGTCGTCGGATTGGGGGTGGGTGAACAACATGCCCGCGCCTTCGCCGCTGCCCCCGGCACACAGGTCACCTGGCTTTACGACCTGGACGCCTCCAAAGCCACGCAGGTCGCCCGCGATCTCGGCCAAGGGCAGGTGGCGGAAAGCTATGATCAGATCCTGGCCGATCCGGACCTCGACGCCGTCTCCATCGCCACCTTCGACCACCTGCATTACGGCGAGGTTTGCCGGGCGATGGATGCCGGAAAGCATGTTTTCGTGGAAAAGCCCTTGTGCCGGACGGCAGCGGAAGTGGATGAAATCGCCGCCCGTTGGGACAAGGCCGGCAGGCCGCATCTGCGCTCGAACCTGGTGCTCCGCAGCGCTCCTGTCTATGGCTGGCTGAAGGATGTCATCGCCGCCGGCACCTTCGGCGAGATATATGCCTTTGACGGCGATTATCTTTATGGCCGCCTGGAAAAGATCACCGAAGGCTGGCGCAAGGACGTGCCCGACTATTCGGTGATGGAAGGCGGCGGCGTGCATATCATCGACCTGATGCTGTGGCTGATGGGCGAGACGCCGGCGGCCGTCTCGACCCTTGGGTCGAAGATCGCGACCCGGGGCACCGGGTTCCAATACGACGACTTCATGGCCGCCACCTTCACCTTTGCCTCCGGCGCCGTCGGCCGCATCACCGCCAATTTCGGCTGCGTCCATCCGCATCATCACGTGATCCGCCTGTTCGGGACCAAGGCGACCTTCATTTACGACGATCAGGGCCCCCGCCTGTTTCGCAGCCGCACGGACGGCGCGCGGGCGGAGAAGCTGGACCTTGCTCCCCTGCCCGACGGTAAGGGCGTGCTGATCCCCGATTTCATCCGGGCCATCCAATCGGGCGCCGACCCGGCCCCGGCGGCAGAACGGGA